>NZ_CAXTHR010000076.1:0-20570 GCF_964244095.1 uncultured Methylobacterium sp.
CGGCACCAAAGAGATCGAAGCAGGCATTCGTGGACGAGGCCACGAATGCCTGCTTTGTAGACCGGCAGGACGCCGCCGAGATGGCATTCCCGGTGGCCCACCCAATCCCCCTTCGAGGAAGGGTCGAGCCAATCCGCGCCGAGGGGGCCGTCGTTGACGATGAGAGACGATGCCGGCGTTCGGCCGCCAGCGGAGGCTCAGAGGAACGTCAGCGGGTCCGTGTCGGGCGGAGGCGGGGCCACGTCGGCGCGGTTCCACCAGCCGCCGCCGAGCGCCTGGAACAGGGCCGCGGTGTCGGCGTACTGCGTCGCCCGCGCGCCGACGGCGGTGACCAGCGCCGAGAGGTAGCCCTGCTGGGCGATCAGAACCTGCGTGCCGTTGATCGCGCCGGCCGCGTACTGCTTGCGGATCAGGCCGAGGCTCTCCCCCGTCGCCTTCTCGGCGGCGGACGCGGCGGCGACCGCGGCGGCGTCGGACTGGAGCGCGCGGAGCGCGTCGGCGACGTTCTGGAAGGCGGCGATCACCACCGCGCGGTACTGCGCCTGCGCCTGGGTCAGCGCCTCCTCGGAGGCGCGCTGGCGCCGGTAGAGGGTGCCCGCGTCGAAGAGCGGCTGCGTCGCCTGGCCGAGGATGCTGAAGAACCCGGCGCCGGGGTCGGCGAGCTGGGCGAGCCGCACCGCGCTGGCGCCGCCGACGGCGGTGATGTTGAACTGCGGCAGGCGGTTGGCCACGGCAACGCCCACGTTCGCGCTCGCCTGCCGGACCAGGGCCTCGGCCGCCTTCACGTCCGGGCGCTGCTGCACGAGCCGCGAGGGCAGGCTCACCGGGAGCCGCGTCGGCAGGCGCAGAGCCGTGAGCGCGAAGGTCTCGGCCACCTCCTCGCTCGGCAGGCGGCCGGCCAGCGCGGTGAGCAGGTTGCGCTGCTGCGCGAGCGCCTTCTCCAGCGGCGGCAGGAGCTGCTGCGACAGCGACAACGCGGCCTGCTGCTGCACCACGTCGGCGCCCGCGATCTGACCCAGCGCGAGCTGCCTGTTGTACAGGGTCAGCACCTCGGTCTGCGCCTGGACGACCTTCTTCGTCGCGTCGATCTGCGCGCGCAGCGCCGCCTCCTGGATCGCGCCGGCGACGACGTTGGCGGTGAGGCTGAGATAGGCGGCCTCCAGTTGGAACCGCTGGTTCTCGGCACTCGCCTCCAGCCCCTCGATCGTGCGGCGGTTGCCCCCGAACACGTCCGGGTTGAACGCGACCACGACCTGCGGCGTGTACAGGCTGTAGAGGAACTGGTTCTGGTTCTGCAGCGGCGATTGCAGGTCGAGGCCCGGCGCCTTCGCAGCCAGCGCCTGGGGGTTGGCGGTGACCGCGGGGTAGAGCGTGCCCTTCTGCGCGAGCACGTTCTGCTGCGCGATGCGCAGGGCGGCCTGCGCCGCCTCCAGGTTCGGGTTGTTGGCGAGCGCCTCGGCGACGAGGCGGTTCAGGGCCTTCGAGCGGAACAGCGTCCACCACTGGCCCGGGATGTCGGCACCGGACACGAAGCTCTGGTCGGCCGGGCCGCCCTGGGGGGTGGCGATCCTGTCCGCGGCGCTCGGGTCCTTGAGCGGTTCCTTCGTGTAACGCGCGACCGGGGGTGCCTCGGGCGCGATGAAGTCCGGGCCGACCGCGCATCCCGACAGGCTCGCGGCCGCCAGCAGGACGGCCGCCCGCGCGGACCGGCCGATCAGGGTCGTATCGATCATGACGCCCCCGATACGACGCGCGCGCGCGACGGCGGCCCGGCGTAAAGGAATGCGAGGGCCGCACGAGTCAATCCGGGCTCGGCGGAGGCGGCCGAAGCGGCGGGAAGGCGTGTCGCCGGTGCCAGGGGTCGCGGGCGGCGGCAGAGGCGTCCGTCCAAGCAGGCGCGTCCGTCCAAGACCGGCGCGCTCGCCCTCCCCCCTCTGCGGGGGAGGGGGGAGGAAAGGGGGACGAGCATCGCGTCGAGGACGCGCCCCATCACGCTGCCGCCCGGTGCGCGGCCGGCCGCGCATCCGGGTTCGGCCGGCGCCGCGAGAACAGCGAGATCAGCACCGGCACCACCACGAGGATCAGGTTCGGCGCGAGCAGGATGCCGCCGACCACCACGAGCGCCAGCGGCTTCTGCACCTGCGAGCCGATGCCGGTGGAGATTGCCGCAGGCAGCAGGCCGACGCAGGCGGCGACGCAGGTCATCATGACGGGCCGCATCCGCACGATCGCGGCGTGCCAGACCGCGTCCTTGCGCGCCCAGCCCGCCTCCATCAACTGGTTGTAGTAGGCGAGCAGGATCACGCCCTCCATCGTCGAGATGCCGAAAAGCGCGATGAAGCCGATCGCCGCCGAGATCGAGAAGGCGGTGCCCGTCAGCGTCAGGGCGAAGATGCCGCCGATCATCGCCATCGGGATCACCGACAGGCCGAGCAGCATGTCGGCGACCGAGTTGAAGTTGACGAACAGCAGCAGCGCGATCAGGGCCAGGGTGATCGGCACCACCAGGCTGAGGCGGGCGACCGCGTCCTGCAGGTTGGTGAACTGCCCGACCCATTCGAGGTGGTAGCCGGACGGCAGGCGCACCGCCTGCTCGACCCGGCGCCGCGCCTCGATCACCGTGCCGCCGAGGTCGCGCCCGCGCACTGAGAACTTCACCGGGATGTAACGCTCCTGGTCCTCGCGGTAGATGAACGAGGCGCCCGACACGAGGTCGATGTCGGCGATCTCGGAGAGCGGCACCTGCACCACCCCGCCGTTGGGGTTGGCCGCGCCGATGGTGATGTTGCGGATGGTGGCGAGCGACGAGCGGTATTCGCGGGCGAGCCGCACCCGCATCGGGAAGTGCCGGTCGGAGCCGTACTCGTAGAGGTCGCCGGCGATCTGGCCGCCGATCGCCGCCTGGATCGTCGTGTTCACGTCGCCGATCGAGAGGCCGTAGCGGGCGGCCTTGCGCCGGTCGACGTCGATCCGCACCGTGGGCTGGCCGAGCGAGGCGAAGACGGAAAGGTCGGTGACGCCGGGCACGGTGGCGAGCACCGCCTTCACGTCGTTGGCCGCCTTGGTGATCGCGGCGAGATCCGTGCCGTAGACCTTGACCGCGTTCTCGCCCTTCACGCCCGAGGCCGCCTCCTGGACGTTGTCCTCGATGTACTGCGAGAAATTGAACGCGATGCCGGGGAACTCGGAATCGAGGCGCTGCGACAGGCCGGCGACGAGCCCCTCCTTGTCGAGGCCCTTGCGCCACTGGTCGATGGGTTTCAGGGGCGCCAGGATCTCGACGTTGAAGAAGCCGGTGGCGTCCGTGCCGTCGCTCGGCCGGCCCTGGTGCGAGATCACGGTGACGACCTCGGGCACCTCGGTGAAGATCCGGCGCAGGCGCTCGACGTAGGCGTTGCCGGCCTCGAGCGAGATCGAGGCGGGCATCGTTCCGCGGACGTAGAGGTTGCCCTCTTCGAGCCTGGGCAGGAACTCCAGGCCGAGGTTCCTCGCGGCGATGCCCGCCACCATCAGGATCGCGAGCGTCACGCCGACCGAGAGCACCCGGTTGCGCAGGCCGAACCTCAGGATGATCTCGTGGCCGAAGCGCAGCAGCTTCACGATCAAGGTGTCGCGCTCCTCGACGTGACGCGGCAGGATCAGCGCCGAGAGCGCGGGCGAGACGGTCAGGGTCGCGAGCAGGCCGCCGACCAGTGCGTAGGCGTAGGTCTTGGCCATCGGCCCGAAGATGTGGCCCTCGACGCCGCTCATCGTGAACAGCGGCAGGAAGCCGACGATGATGATGGTGGCCGAGAAGACGATCGCCCGGTTCACCTCCGATCCCGCGAAGGCGATGGTGCCGAGCCGCCCGGTCAGGCCGCCCGGCGCCGGCTGGCCTTCCGAATGATGCGGCTCGGAGAGGTGCCGGAACACGTTCTCGACCATGATGACGGTGGCATCGACGATCAGCCCGAAATCGATCGCGCCGAGCGACAGAAGGTTTGCGGAATCACCCCGCACCACCAGGATCAGGATGGCAAAGCCCAGCGCGAAGGGGATCGTCGCCGCGACGATGATCGCGCTGCGTAAAGATCCCAGGAACAGCCACTGCACCACGAACACCAGCACCACGCCGAAGACGAGGTTGTGCATCACCGTGTGGGTCGTGGTGTGGATCAGGCCCGAACGGTCGTAGATCCGCTCGATCCTCACCTCCGGCGGCAGGATCGTCGAGGCGTTGATCTTGTCGATCTCGGCCTCGACCCGCTTCAGGGTCGGCAGGCTCTGGCCGCCCCGGCTCATCAGCACGATGCCCTCGACGATGTCGCGCGCGCCGTCGTGACCGACGATGCCCAGCCGCGGCGCGTTCGAGACGCGGACCTCGGCGACGTCGCGCACCAGCACCGGCGTGCCGGCGACCTGCGTCAGCATCGTGTCGCGGATGTCGTCGATGTCGCGGATCAGGCCGACGCCGCGCACCACCGCCGACTGCTCGCCGACGTTGAGCGTCTGGCCGCCGACGTTGATCGAGGCGTTGTTCAACGTGGTGACGAGCTGCACCAGGGTCATGCCCTGGGCCTGGAGGCGGTTAAGGTCGACGGCGATCTCGTATTCCTTGGTCTTGCCGCCGAAGGCCGTCACGTCGACGACGCCGGGGATCGCCTTGAACCGGCGCTGCAGCACCCAGTCCTGAAGGGTCTTCATGTCGGCCGGCGAGTAGCCTTCCGGTCCCACGAGCTTGTAGCGCATGATCTCGCCCACCGGGCTCGTCGGCGAGATCTGGGGCGTGGCGCCGTTGGGCAGCGCCGGCGCCTGCGAGAGCCGGTTCAGCACCCGCTGGAGCGCCTCCTCGTAGGTGAACGCGTAGCTGAACTGCACCTTCACGTCGGACAGGCCGAACAGCGAGATCGTGCGCACCACCTGCGCGTTGGGGATGCCGGCGAGCGCCACCTCCAGCGGGATCGTGATGTAACGCTCGATCTCGTCGGCCGACTGGCCGGGGTTCTGGGTGATGACGTCGACGAGCGGCGGGACCGGATCGGGATAGGCCTCGATGTTGAGCTGCGTGTAGGCGGCGCAGCCCGCCGCCAGCATCAGCAGGAACATCAGGCAGACCAGCACGCGCTGGCGGAGCGAGAAGACGATCAGGCTGTCCATCGCCCCGCCCCCCCGTCGTCCCGGCCGGTCACGACGCCTTGTCGCCCGACGCGGCGCGGTCGATGAACAGTGCGCCGCGGGTGACGACCTCCTCGCCAGCCGCCAACCCCTGGACCACCTGCGCGTTGTCGCCGTTGACGAGGCCGAGGATGACCTCCCGCGCCTCGATCACGCCGTCGGGCCGGGCGACCCAGACGTGGGCGCTGGCGCCCTCGTAGACGATCGCCGCCAGCGGCAGGGCGGGCGAGGGCTGCGTCTTGCCGGTGACGATCGTGAAGGTGGCAAACATCTCCGGGCGCAGGACGCGCTCGGGGTTGTCGACCTCGCTGCGCACGGCGAGCCGGCGCGTGGCCGGGTCGAGGCTCGCCGCCATGTAGTTGACCCGCGCCTTGAACACCCGGGCGCCGAAGCCCGCGACCCTCGCCTCGACCTCCTGGCCGATGCGGATCTTCGGGATCTCGCTCTCGCGCACGTTGGCGATCAGCCACACGGTCGAGAGGTCGCCGATCACGAAGGCCGGATCGCTCGACGCGGTCAGATACTGGCCGATGCCGACCTTGCGCTGGACGATGGTGCCGGCGATCGGCGCCTGGATGCGGGTCTCGGCGCTCATGGCGCCGTTGCGCTCGAAGCCGGCGATCTCGGCCTCGCTCTTGCCGAGCAGCCGCAACCGGTTCCTCACCGCGTCGAGGGTGGCTTGCGCGGTCTTCAGGTCGCTCTGCGCCGCGATCACGTCGTTCTGGGCCGACTGGTAGTCCTTCAGCGCCACGGCCTTGGCCGCGAACAGCTCCTGCTGGCGGGCGGCGATGGTCTGGTCGAGCCTGAGCAGCGCCTGCTGCTTCTGGATGGTGTTGAGCGCGGCCTGATACTCGTTCTGCGCCTGCACCATGTCGGTGGCCTCGATGACGAGGAGCACGTCGCCGGCCTTCACGTCGTCGCCGGCCCGCGCCAGCACCTTGGTGACGCGGCCGGAATAGGGCGAGGCCACGGGCACGTTGTCGTCGTCGTTGAGCGCGATGCGCCCCTCGGCCGAGCCCTCGGGCCGGAACGTCATCGTCGCCACGGGAAGGATCTCGAAGGCGGCGCGCTGCGCCTTGGTCGGGCGGAACACCCGCTCGGCGGAGCCGGCGGACGCGTCCGGGTCGGCGACCGCCTCCGGTTTGCCGCGGAGCACGCCCTCGGCGTAGGCCGCGACCGTCTCGACGAGGCCGCGGACCGGCTGCGGGAACACCGCGACCATCGCGACGAGCGTGATCGCCAGCACCGCCGCGACCGGCAGGAGACCCCGGCGACGCCCGTGGCGGGATGGCGCCGCCCGGGTTTCGGTATCGTGCTCGAGCGGGTTGCGGGCGTCCATCGCGATGCCGTCTTCGGGTCGTGGCCGCCGGGCGGCGCAGGGCGGACGGTCCGTGCCGCGGTCCGCATCGAACCGATCGATGGTGCTTTTGTAAGGCAGGCCGGCGCAGGGGCGGGCCCGATGCGGGCGGGTCGTTCGCTGGCTGGCCGATAGCCCGCCCTCCCGGCCGGCACAATGGTCGAGTCCGGGGGACGCGCGGTGACCGGGGCCGCTACGGCGATCACGTTCGGAGTAGCGGGTCAAGCGGGACCCGGACGGCCTTCCGCGACCATGTCACGACGGACGGGCTTGCAAAGCTGACGGGCTTGCAAAGCTGACGGGCTTGCAAAGCTCTCGCGAAGGCCGGCGGCATCGCGCGGAGCCGAGCGCGTCGGGCTGCCTCGGTGCTTCCATCCGCCGGGCCAGGATACGATATGATGTTTCATCGGCGGCTCGCGGACCTGCGGACCGTCCTCCCGTGCCCTCACCGAAGAGCCCCCATGTCCGGATCGTCAATCCCCGCCTCGCAGAGCCCCGCCGGCAAGATCCCCGCCGGCAAGATCCCGGTCACCGTGCTGACCGGCTACCTCGGCGCCGGCAAGACCACGCTCCTGAACCGCATCCTCACCGAGAACCACGGCAAGCGTTACGCGGTGATCGTCAACGAGTTCGGCGAGATCGGCATCGACAACGACCTCGTGGTCGGCGCCGACGAGGAGGTGTTCGAGATGAACAACGGCTGCGTCTGCTGCACCGTGCGCGGCGACCTGATCCGGATCATGGACGGGCTGGTCAAGCGCCGGGGCAAGTTCGACGCGATCATCGTCGAGACCACGGGGCTCGCCGACCCCGCCCCCGTCGCCCAGACCTTCTTCGTCGATCAGGATGTGGGCGAGGCTGCCCGCCTCGACGCCGTGGTGACGGTCGCCGACGCCAAGTGGCTCTCCGACCGGCTCAAGGACGCCCCTGAGGCCAAGAGCCAGATCGCCTTCGCCGACGTGATCCTGCTCAACAAGGCCGACCTCGTCTCGGAGGCCGATCTCGCCCGCGTCGAGGGCGAGATCCGGGCGATCAACCCCTACGCCAAGCTCCACCGCACGCAAAACTGCGACGTGCCGATCGAGGCGGTGCTCGGGCGCAACGCGTTCGACCTCGGCCGCATCCTCGACCTGGAGCCCGACTTCCTCGAGGAGGGCCATCACCACCATCACGACGACGAGATGCGGTCCTTCTCCGCGCGCATCGACGGACCGGTCGACCCGGACAAGTTCATGCCGTGGATCTCGAACCTGACCACGGTCCAGGGGCCGGACATCCTGCGCTGCAAGGGCATCGTCGCGTTCCCCGACGAGCCGCGCCGCTTCGTCTTCCAGGGCGTGCATATGATCCTCGACGGCGACCTCCAGGCCGCGTGGAAGTCCGGCGAGGACCGCTCCTCGCGGGTGGTGTTCATCGGGCGCAAGCTCGACGCCGAGGCGATCCGCGCCGGGTTCTTGGACTGCGCGGCCTGAGGGCTATCGGCGCCGGATCGTGACCGAAGGCGGCGTCACGATCCCAGGAGCTTGATGAAGGCGGCGCCGTCGCCGAAGAACGCGGCGCCGGCCGCCATGCCGGACAGTGCGATCTGCCAGGGTGCGAGCATCCGGTCGCGCTCGAGCTTCCGCGCCTCATGCTCGAGTTTCATCGACTCGGCCATCAGCGTCTTCCGCCCGGCCACGAATCCTTCGCTCTCCTCGCGCTCCCGGCGGATGCGGCCGACCAGATTTTCCTGATCCGTTGGATGCAGTGCTGCCGTGTCAGCCATCGGGGCGTATCCTCGACCCCGCGACGGGTTCCTCACGATAGGCGCTTGGTCGGTGCCGCTCGAGCGCCTCGCCGTTCCGTCAGCCGAATCTCAACCATTCCCGTCCATGGCTGGCCGACGTCGTGCGGGCCCGCGTTCCAGGCCCGCGGAGTCCGCGTCCATGGCCGCCATCGCCGTTCCGGGCCCTATCCTGCCGCAACCGGGCATTCCGGTGATCCGGGTGGTCTACGGGCTCGCCAGCGCCATGCTCGCGGCCTTCGTGTTCTTTGCCTGCTTCGCCTTCTCCGACACCTCGCCCTACGACGTGATCGCGATCCCGACGATCCTGGTCTGGGCCTGCCTCGGCATCCGGCTGCATAGCGGCGCGGTGCCCCTCGTCGTGCTACTGACGCTCTATCTCGGCGCCATCGTCGCGGCCCTGTTCCCCTACCTCGACGAGGCGTTCCCGCTCACCTGGACGATCCAGCTCGCCTACCTCGCGCTGACGTGCGTGTTCTTCGCGATGTACTTTTCCGACGACACCGAGGCCCGGATGGAGCTGGCGTTGAAGGCCTACACCGCGAGCTGCGTGTTCTCGGCGGCGCTCGGCATCGTCGGCTACCTGCAATGGCTCGGGATCGAGGACCTGTTCTACAAGTACGACCGGGCGTCGGGCACCTTCCAGGACCCGAACGTGTTCGGCTCGTTCCTGACGCTGGGCGCGCTCTACCTGATGCACGGGCTGCTCACCGCGACGGCACGGAGGCCGGTGCTGTCGCTGGCCGCCCTCCTCGTGATCCTGGCCGGCATCTTCCTGTCGTTCTCGCGCGGCTCCTGGGCCGGCACGTTCGTTGCGACGGTGGTGATGATCGGCTCGGTCTACGCCACCAGCGGCCCGGGCCGCCTGCGGCGGCGCATCGTGGGCCTGAGCCTCGCGACCCTGGCGCTCGGCGCCGTCGCCGTGGCCGCGCTGCTTTCGGTCGACCACGTGCAGAAGATGTTCGAGACCCGCGCCGCGGTGAGCCAGGACTACGACGAGGGCGAGACCGGCCGCTTCGGCAACCAGCTCCGCGGGATGGCGATGCTGGTCGAGCGGCCGTTCGGGATGGGGCCGATGCACTGGCGCCTGACCTTCGGGCTGGAGCCGCACAACTCCTACATCGGCAGCTTCGCCAACGGCGGCTGGCTCGGCGGCGCGGTCTTCCTCGGCCTCGTCCTGGCGACGGGCTTCGTCGGGTTCCGGCTGCTCGCGCGCGCCTCGCCGTTCCGCGGCCACGCCCAGGTCGTCTGGCCGGCGCTCCTGATGTTCTTCCTCCAGGCGCTCCAGATCGATATCGAGAAATGGCGCCACGTCTATATGATGCTCGGCATGGTCTGGGCGCTGGAGGCGGCGCGGCTGCGCTGGCGATCGGCGCGGCCGGGCGACGGCGTCGCCCGATCGTGACCGACGGGGCCGTTCCGGATACGACCGGCCGCAGGCCCGCGGCGGGTCGCGGGCGGCGATGGGGTTGGGCTTAGCCTCTGGGAAGCCGGCGGGAGAGCGAACGTTGAGCACGATCACCGACGGCGAGGCGGAGCGCGTCGCCGCCCTGCACGCCCTCGCCCTCCTCGACACGCTGCCCGAGGCGCATTTCGATGCGGTGTGCCGGACGGCACGGCGCCTGTTCGGCGTCGAGACCGCCTTCATCGGCCTGATCGATGCCGACCGGCAATGGCTGAAGACGCCCTGCGCCGCGGTGCCGGGCGAGATGCCGCGCGCGCTGAGCTTCTGCCAGCACACGATCCAGGGCGATGCGATCCTCGTCGTCCCGGACGCAAGGCGCGACCCGCGCTTCGCTCGGAGTCCCCTGGTGACGGGAGACGTGTCTCGAATCCGGTTCTACGCCGGCGTGCCGCTGAGCCTCGCGCCCGGCATCCGGGTCGGCACGCTCTGCCTCGCCGACCCGGAGCCCCGCGACCTCTCGCCCGAGGAAGCCGCGGCGCTCGCCGACCTCGCCGAGGTCGTCGTCGCGCACCTGCGCCTGGCCGAGGCGAACGCGGCCCGCGGCCGCGAGGTCGCGGGGCGGATCGCGCACGAGGCGCTGATCGCGCAGCAGGCGCGCGAGATCGAGGGACGCGCGCTGGCGCAGTCGAGCGCGAACCACCTCCTCGTCATGGCCGAGCAGATGGCGAGCGTCGGCAACTGGCGTGTGGACCTGCCGGACGGCCAGCCGGTCTGGTCGGCGGGGCTCTACGAGATCGCCGGCCGCGACCCCAGCTCCCTGCCGCCGCACCTGTCGACATTCGCCGAGCTCTATCATCCGGACGACCGGGAGCGGCTGATCGCCGTCGTCGGCGGCGCGGTCGCGGACGGCCAAAGCTTCGCGTTCGAGGCCCGCGTCCTGCGCCCCGACGGCGCGACGCGCGACGTGGTGGTCCGCGGGACCTGCGAGACCGACGCGTCCGGCGTGGTCACGAGCCTGTTCGGCGTGCTGATCGACATCACGGCCCGGCGGCGCGCCGAGGACGAGGTTCGCCGCAGCGAGAGCCGCTACCGCGGGCTCGCCGACACCCTGCCGCTCCTGGTCTGGGCGATGCGGCCCCAGGACGGCGAGATCACCTACGTCAACGCCCGGTTCCACGACTATTATGGGCCGATCGGCGAAAGCCGCGCCGCGCGGGTCGCCCACAACCATCCCGACGACGCGCCGGCGATGGAGCTGGCGTGGCGGGAGGCGCGGGCTTCGCACCAAGCCTATGCCGGGCAATGCCGCATCCGCCGCCACGACGGCGCCTACCGCTGGCACAAGATCTCGATGACGCCGGTCCGCGTCGGCGGCGAGGGCGGCGTCATCGAGTGGCTCGGCACGGCGCTGGACATCGACGAGATCGTTACCGCGCAGCGGGCCGAGGAGGAGGCCCGTGGGCTGCTGCGGATCGCCCTGGAGGCCGCCGATGCCGGCACCTGGGACTGGGACATGCGCGCGGGCGTGACCCTGCTGTCCCCCGAGAGCCTGCGCATCCACGGGCTTCCGGAATCCGGCACGGCGCGCGGCATCACCACGGCCGAGTGGACCGCCCTGGTCGATCCCGAGGATTCCGGCGACGTCTGGAACGAGATCCGCCGCGCGATCGACACCCGCTCCACCTTCGCCGCCGAGTTCCGGGTCGGGCCGCGCTGGGTCTACGCCCGCGGTCGCACCCTGTTCGGGCCGGACGATCGCCCCGTCCGGATGGTCGGCCTTCACCTCGACATCACCGAGCGCAAGGCCACCGAGGCGAGCCTGCGCGCGCTCACCGTCGAGGCGCAGGCGGCGCGCGCCGAGGCCGAGCGCGCGAGCGAGGCCAAGAGCGAGTTCCTCGCCGCGATGAGCCACGAGATCCGCACGCCGCTGAACGGCATCCTCGGCTACGCCGACCTGCTGCTCGACGAGCCGCACCTGCGTCCCGAGGACCGGCGCCGGCTCGAACTGATCCAGGGCTCGGGCACCGCGCTGCTGACCGTCGTCAACGACATCCTCGACTTCTCGAAGATCGAGGCCCGCCAGCTCACCCTCGATCCGGTCTCGTTCCCGCTGGTCGCGGTGATCGACGACACCGTGTCGATCGTCCGCGGCGGCGCCCTGAAGAGCGGCCTGCGGATCGAGACCCGGATCGAGGCCGGGCTGCCCGACTTCGTCTTCGGCGACGCGAGCCGCCTGCGCCAGGTGCTCCTGAACCTCCTGAACAACGCGGTGAAGTTCACGCCCGAAGGCTCGGTGACGCTGTCCGTCCGCCGCGAGGGCGCACGGCCCGGGGGGGAGGCCCTGCGCTTCGAGGTGACCGACACCGGCATCGGCATCAGCCCCGCGCAGCAGGACCGCCTGTTCAAGCGGTTCAGCCAGGTCGACGGCTCGATCAGCCGGCGTTTCGGCGGCACCGGCCTCGGCCTCGTGATCTGCCGCCGCCTGCTCTCGATGATGGACGGCGAGATCGGCGTCGTGAGCCGCGAGGGCGCCGGCTCGACCTTCTGGTTCACCCTCACGCTGCCGACCGGGGAGAGACCCGCCCCGGAGGCGCCCGCCGCGTCGCCCACCGTGTCCGCGCCGGACGCCGGCCGCCCGTTGCGCCTGCTCCTCGTCGAGGACGTCCCGCTCAACCGGGAACTCGCCTGCGTGGTGCTTCAGGCGCAGGGCTACGCCGTGGACGTGGCGGGCGACGGCGCCGAGGCGCTCGCCGCCGTCGAGGCCGCATTCGAGGCCGGCCTCGGCTACGACCTCGTCCTCATGGACGTGCAGATGCCCGGCATGGACGGGCTGACCGCGACCCGCCGCATCCGTGCGATGCCGCCGCCGGCCGGCGACGTCCCGATCGTGGCGATGACCGCCAACGTCCTGCCGAACCAGGTCGAGGACCTGCACGCGGCCGGGATGGACGACCATGTCGGCAAGCCCTTCCGCCGGGCCGACCTCTACGCGACGATCGCCCGCTGGACCGGGACGAAGCGCGAGCGGCCGCGGTCCGTCCCGGCCGCCGAGCCGGAGATCCAGCCGGCGATCCTCGATCGCGCCGTCCTCGATGCCCTGGAGAACGGGTTCGGCAGCGGCCGCGTCGGCGCGCTGCTCGACCTGATGGCGGGCGAACTGCGCGAGCGTTTCCGCCCCGGCGAGACCGACCGGGTCCAGATCGCCCACGACGCGCACGCCCTGATCTCGGCCGCCGGGATGCTCGGCTTCATCAAGCTGTCGCGCCTCTGCCGCGAGATCGAGACCGCGGCCCATGGCGGGACCGAGCTCTCGCCGCTGATCCGCCTCCTGGAGATCCAGCGCGCCGAGGTTCTGGGCGCCATCCGCAGCCTCCGGGCGGCCTGACCCGCCGCCGGGCCGTCAGGCCGGCGGCAGCGCGTCCTCCGCGGGATCGGCCGTCCAGGCGGTGGCAAAGGCGGCGAGCGCGCGGGCGTTGCCGAACGCCATCACCGTCACCGCGCGCTCCGCCGGCATGGCGCCGGGATGGGGGGCGAGCAGGATCGTCCTGCGCAGGAGCCGCGCGTCGGGCGCGTGCTCGGCGACCCAGCCTTCCGCTGCCGGGCTGAGCCGGTCCGCCGCCACGAGCGCGCGGGAATCGGGGCGCAGGACGATGACGCAGGTCCCGAGGCTCGGGTCGGCGGCCCGGACAGCCTGGACGACGTCGATCACGCTGCCGCCTCGGGCAGATCGTTGATCTGCACCGCGGCCTGGGCGTCCGTGAACGTCGGGATGTCGGCGAAGATTTCCGGCCCGTGCGCGCTGGCGGCCGCGGCGAAGGCGTCCGCCGATGCGAAGGTCAGCAGCGCCATCACCTGGAACGGGGCCGGGCCGCCGTCCGGCGTCCGCAGGCCGCGCACGACCTTGGCCTCGTGCAGCCCCATCGGCGACCAGCGCGCGCGCACCAGCGGCATGTGGTGGCCGAGGTAGTAATCCATGTCGAACCGGGGGCCGGCCGGATACATCACGCTGACGAGGACCATGGCGTCTCGAGGCTCCCTGCCGGCGCGTCCCGCGCGCCACGGCGTCATGCAACCACCGAATGCCGGGCCTGGCAACGGCGGCGCGCCCGCGGGGCGTCCTCAGTGCAGCTTCACCCGCGATTCCGTGCGGCGGGTCAGCGCCCGGGCGGCGGCGTCGAGGGTGGTCTTCACGGTGCCGTGCAGCGCCTGCTCGTGCATCTTGTAGAGCGAGCGGTACATCATCCGGGCGAACAGCCCGGCGATGAACAGGTTCTTCCCGCGGATGAAGCCCATCAGGCTGCCGACGGTGGAATACTCCCCCAGCGAGACGAGCGAGCCGAAGTCGCGGTACCTGAACGGTTTCAGCGGCCGGCCGGCGATCCGGGCGGGGATCTGCCGGATCAGGTGGCTCGCCTGTTGGTGGGCGGCCTGGGCGCGCGGCGGCACCGGCGTGTCGGACCCGGCCTCGACGAGGTAGGCGCAGTCGCCGATGGCGAAGATGCCGGGGTCGCGGGTGGTCTGCAGGGTGGGCGTCACGACGAGCTGGTTGGTGCGGGTGGTCTCCAGGCCGCCGATCTCGTGCAGGAACGGCGGCGCCTTCACGCCGGCCGCCCACACCACGAGCTCCGAGGGGATGAAGGCCCCGTCGGCGAGCGCCACGCCGTCGGCCCGCACCTCCGTGACGCGCGCCCGCACCCGCACCTCGACGCCGATCTTGGAGAGCAGCAGCATCACCTCGGCCGAGAGCCGCTCCGGCACCGCCGGCAGGATGCGCTCGGCCGCCTCGACGAGGGTGATCTTGAGGTCCTTGGCCGGATCGATCCGGTCCATGCCGGTGGAGACCACGTGGCGGACGGTGCGGTGCAATTCGGCCGCGAGTTCGGTGCCGGTCGCGCCCGCGCCGATCACCGTGACGTGGAGCTGCCCCGGCCGCACCGGGCCGTCCTGGGTGTGGGCGCGCAGCATCGCGTTGACGAGGCGCTGGTGGAAGCGCACCGCCTGCTCCTGGGTGTCGAGCGCGATCGCGTGCTCCTTCACGCCGGGCGTGCCGAAGTCGTTGGTGGTTGAGCCCACCGCCATCACCAGGGTGTCGTAGGGGATCGCGCGCACCGGCGTGACCTCGCGCCCCTCCGCGTCGTGGCTCGCGGCGAGCCGGATCGTGCGCGCCGCCCGGTCGAGGCCGGTCATCTGCCCGATCCGATAGCGGAAGTGATGCGCGTGGGCGTGGTGCAGGTAATCGACCGCGTGGTGGCCGACGTCGAGGCTGCCGGCGGCGACCTCGTGCAGCAGCGGCTTCCAGATATGGGTGCGGGCCCGGTCGACCAGGGTGACGTGGATGTTCTTGTCCCGCCCGAGCCTGTCGCCGAGCTTCGTCGCCAGTTGCAGGCCGGCAGCCCCCCCGCCGACCACGACGACGCGGTGCAGGCCGTTCTCGTTCTCGCCCGGTACCATGCTCGGCCTTCTCCTCGCGCGGCCGGACCGGCCGCCCCGTCGACGTCGATGCCGGCCCGCTGCGTCGGACTTGCCCTGACGGCATCCGATACACGGGGAATCCGGCCGCTGCCGTCAAATTATTTTGAGCCGCCCCTCAAGCGGCCGGGGCGCCTGGATGCGCCGCACGGTGGAATGAGGGCGGTCCCGATCCCTGCGGGTCGATCGTCCGGACGTCGGCGCGGGCCGGTCGCCGGGGTCGAGGTCGATGGAGGTCTCCGCGCGCGCAATGCCGGTCTGGCCGTGATCGTGCATTGCCCCGCGGCCGCGATCCCGCGATAGGGACGGCATCCGCGACGAACTGCGCGTGAGGACTTGCCGGACGATGCAGATCGAGACGCCCTACCTGATGTTCCTCGGCGACGTGCCGGACCGGCTGGCGGCCAAGACCGCCTACGGCATCGTCGATTGGCGCCCCGAGTGGTGCATCGGCCAGATGCGGCTGCCGGGCTGTGCCGCCGACCTCGGCATCCCCGACCTCACCCTCGAAGAGGCGCTCGCCAAGGGCTGCCGGACGCTGGTGATCGGCGTCGCCAACGCCGGCGGCGTGCTGCCCGAGCACTGGGTCGCCGAGATCGTCGCCGCGTTGGAGGCCGGCTTCGACGTTGCCAGCGGCCTGCACGCGCGGCTCGGTGCGGTGCCGGCGATCGCGCAAGCCGCGGCGCGGCGAGGCCGGGCGCTCCACGACGTGCGCCACACCGCGGAGACCTTCGCCACCGGCAAGGGCACGAAGCGCCCGGGCCGGCGGCTGCTCGCCGTCGGGACCGACTGCTCGGTCGGCAAGAAGTACACCGTGCTGGCCCTGGAGAAGGGCATGCGGGATCGCGGGATGGACGCGGACTTCCGCGCCACCGGCCAGACCGGGGTGTTCATCTCCGGCCGGGGCGTGGCGATCGACGCGGTGGTGGCCGACTTCATCTCCGGCGCGGTGGAGTGGATCGCGCCGGCCGCCGACCCGAAGCACTGGGACCTGATCGAGGGGCAGGGCTCGCTCTACCACCCGTCGTTCGCCGGCGTCAGCCTCGGGCTGCTGCACGGGGCGCAACCCGACGCCTTCGTGGTCTGCCACGAGCCGACCCGCACGACGATGCGCGGGGTCGGGCACCCGCTGCCGTCGATCCGTGAGGTGATCGACCTCACGGTGCAGCTCGGCCGCCTCACGAACCCCGGCATCCGCCCCACCGGCATCGCGGTCAACACCCAGGCGCTCGATGAGGAACCGGCCCGCGCGCTCCTCGACAAACTCGGCGCCGCGTACGGCCTGCCCGCCACCGACCCGGTGCGCTTCGGCGTCGAAACCCTCGTCGACCGCCTGATCGCCGAGTTTCCGGACACCGCACCGTGAGGCGGCTGACCGTCGCCGTCGAGCGGTTCCCGATCGCCGGCGCCTTCACGATCAGCCGCGGCAGCCGCACGGAGGCCGTGGTCGTCACCGCCCGGATCGCCGACGACGCGGTGGGCGCCGCCGGCTGGGGCGAGTGCGTGCCGTATCCGCGCTACGGGGAGAGCATCGAGGGCGTGGCGGCAGCGATCGAGGCTCAAGCCGACGCGATCGCTGCCGGGCTCACCCGGGTCGAGCTGATGGAGCGGATGAAGGCGGGCGCCGCGCGCAACGCGCTCGACTGCGCGCTGCTCGATTTCGAGGCCAAGGCGCTCGGCCGCCCGGCCTGGAAGATCGCGGGCCTGTCGCAGCCGACTCCCGCCACCACCGCCTACACGCTAAGCCTCGGCACCCCCGAGAGCATGGAGGAGGCCGCGCGCAAGGCCGCAGCCCGCCCGCTGCTCAAGGTGAAGCTCGGCGGCGAGGGCGACCCCGCGCGCATCGCCGCCGTGCGCCGGGGCGCCCCGGACTCGCGGCTGATCGTCGACGCGAACGAGGCGTGGCGGGCGGAGACGATTGAAGCCAACCTCGACGCCTGCCTCGCGGCGGGCGTCGGCCTGATCGAGCAGCCGCTGCCGGCGGGCGAGGACGCGCTGCTCGGCCAGATCGCGCGCCCGATCCCGATCTGCGCCGACGAGAGCCTGCACGACCGCGCCGGCCTGGCGCAGCTCGCGGGCCGCTACGACGCCATCAACATCAAGCTCGACAAGACCGGGGGGCTGACCGAGGCGGTGATGCTCGCCCACGCGGCCCGCGCCCGTGGCCTCGCGCTGATGGTCGGCTGCATGGTCGGCACCTCGCTCGCCATGGCGCCGGCGATGCTGCTCGCATCGTTTGCCGACTACGTCGACCTCGACGGGCCGCTGCTGCTCGCCCGCGACCGCGCGCCGGGGCTCCTGTTCGAGGGCAGCACGATCCACCCGCCGGAACCGGCGCTCTGGGGGTGATCTTCGGGCGCCCCCTACGCCGCCGCCACGGCGCGCGCCTCGATCAGCACCGCATCGAGCCAGAAACTCCCATCCGCCTCGATGCCGAAATGGCGCTGCACCGCGTCCGGCGCCGCTGCCTGGAGCGAGCGGATCGCGGCGACGTGCGGCACGGGGCTGCGCATCCGGGCGATCCAGCTTGCAAAGTCCATGCGCAGGCGCCCGGGCGTGACCGCGTCGAGGGAAAAGCCCGCGGCGTCGAGCATCGCGCGCCACTCGGGCACCGCGTAGTCGCGGACATGCGAGGGGTCGCGCAGCAGTTCCACCGCCTGGAGATGGGTGTCGAGGAGCGGGTCGTCCGGCGCGACGATGTCGGCGAACAGGGCCGGCGCGCCGGGCTTCAGGACGCGGCGCGCCTCGGCCAGCCCCGCCCGGACGTCGCGCCAATGGTGGGCGCTGAACCGGGTCAGCACGGCGTCGAAGCTCGCGTCCGGGAACGGCAGCGCCTCGGCCGCGCCCGCGCGCGTCGCGATGTTGGACACTCCGCGCCGCGCCGCCTCGGCCGCCACCGCCGCGAGCATGTCGGGGGAGAGGTCGCAGGCCGTCACCGCGCCGGATTCGGGCGCGATGGCAAAGGCGACGTGGCCGCCGCCGCAGCCGAGGTCGAGCGCGCGGGCCGGCCGGACCTCGCGCATCCGCGCGGCCATGCGGTCGAGGTCGGCGCCGGCGGCGTGGACCGCGCTCGCGACGTAGGCCGCGGCCTGCGGCCCGAACTGGTCGGCGACGTGCGCTTCGTGGCTGCGGGCCGGTTGCGTCATGGGAGCGTCCTTCAGGTGGCCGGCACCAGCGGCGGCAGGCGCGAGAGCCGGAGCGCGATCGCCAGCGCCAGCCCGTAGAGGCAGCCGACGAAGGCGACGACGCCGCTCCAGCCGGCATGGGCGAAAAACCAGCCGCCCATCGTGCCGAGCGCCGACGAGCCGAGATAGTACAGGCAGAGATACACCGAGGACGCCTGCGCGCGGTCGCGTAGCGCCCGCCGGCCGATCCAACTGCTCGCCACCGAATGCGCGCCGAAGAAGCCGACCGTGGTGACGACGATGCCGAGCACCACGACCCAGAGGCTCTGCGCCAGGGTCATCAGGATGCCGGCCAGCGCCACGCCGATGGCGAGCCACAGCACCTTGCGCCGCCCGAGCCGGCTCGCGACCTCGCCGGTCACCGTCGAGCTCGCCGTGCCGAACAGGTAGACGACGAAGATTGCGCCGATCGCCGTCTGGCTCAGCGAGAACGGCGGGTCGAGCAGGCGAAAGCCGATGTAGTTGTAGATGCACACGAAGCCGCCCATCAGCAGGAAGGCTTCCGCGAACAGCCACGGCAGGCCGTCATCGCGAAAATGCCGGCCGAAGGTGCCCGGCACCTCGCGCCAGGCCATCCGGTGCGCGGTGAAGCTGCGCGACGGCGGCAGCGCCCACCAGAACGCGATCGCCGCGACCAGCGCCAGGACGCCGATCGTGCCGATGCCGATCCGCCACGAGGCGTGGTCGGCGACGATGCCGGCGATCAGCCGGCCCGACATGCCGCCGATGGCGTTGCCGCCGACGAGCAGGCCCATCGACAGGCCGATCGAGCGCCCGTGCATCTCCTCGCCGAGATAGGCCATCGCCACCGCCGGCAGGCCGCTCGCGGCGAGCCCCGTGAGCGCGCGCAGCACCAGGAAGCCGTGCCAGCTCGGCACCACCGCCGCGACGATCGTCAGCACGGCGGACGCCAGCAGCGAGGCGAGCATCACGGGCTTGCGCCCCCACACCTCGGAGACCGGGCTGACGAAGAGCAGCGCCACGGCGAGCACGCCGCAGGGCAGCGACAGGGCGAGGCTGCTCTCGGCCGGCGAGACGCCGAACTCCGCGGCATAGACCGGCAGCAGCGGCTGGACGCCGTAGAGCACCGCGAAGGTCGAGAACCCGGCCGCCGCCAGCGCCAGCGCGGTGCGGCGGAAGGCGGGCGTCCCGGCCTCGATCAGCGACACGCCGTCGTCCATGCACACGAAGCTCCGTCACCGCTGGCGGCAACGGTGTTGGGCCGGGCCGCGGTGACGCGTCAAGTGCAAGAGACAGTGCAAGAGACAGTGCAAGAGACAGCGCGAGAGACGGTCGGGGGCGTCTCGGCGGCGGACAGCCGTGCCGCCTCGGCGCCGGTCCCACCCCGATCGCGTCCCCGGACCGAGCCACTGGCACGAGTCCCGCATGGCAGCGCGCGATCCGGCCGCTTGCCGCGGGGGCGACGGATCGGCCCGAATGATGCGGCGGCCGGTTGACCGGGTGCCGCTTTCTTAGGCATTCAGGGGCGATGATCCCGACGATCCCGTCCGCCTCCAGGAGTTGCGTGTGTCGAATTCACGAATCCGGGCGTTCGCGGCGGGCCTGAGCCTGGCCTTCGCGCTCGCCACGGGGCCGGCCGCGGCCGCCAACGTCTTCCGCTTCGCCTTCCAGGGCGACATCAAGTCCCTCGATCCGTACTCCCTCAAGGAGAGCTTCACGATCGGCATGCACGCTGCCGTCTACGAAAGCCTCATCACCCGCGACAAGGACCTCAACCTCGCGCCGCAACTCGCCGAATCCTGGGAGACGCCCGAGCCGACCCGCTGGCGCTTCCACCTGCGCAAAGGCGTCAAGTTCCACGACGGCTCGGACTTCACCGCCGACGACGTGATCTTCTCCGCGCAGCGGGTGCGGGCGACCGGCTCGAACTTCCAGACGAACGTGCCTTCCGACGCCGAGTTCGTGAAGGTCGACGAACATACCGTCGACATGAAGCTCAAGAAGCCCAATCCGATCGCGGTGTACCAGTTCTCGGGCTGGTACATCATGTCGAAGTCCTGGGCCGAGAAGAACGGCGCCGTTGCGCCGACGCCGCCGACCGCCGCCGCGCCGAGCTACGCCACCCTGCACGAGAACGGCACAGGCCCCTTTGTCATTACCGAGCACCAGCCCGGCGTCCGCACAGTCTTCAAGAAGTTTCCCGGCTACTGGGGCAAGGTCGAGTCGAACCTCGACGAGGCGGTGTTCACGACGATC
>NZ_CAXTHR010000077.1:0-20194 GCF_964244095.1 uncultured Methylobacterium sp.
ACCGTGGCGAAGGCGTAGGAGGCGCGGTCGCGGACCTTGCGGTAGATGTGCAGGCCGGCCACCGGCTTCGGCAGCGTCAGCGCGGTGATGATCTCGCCGCTCCGAAGGTCGGTCTCGACATGCGGCGTGTCGCCCGGCAGGCGGTGGAACCGCGCCATCGGGATCGCGCGGGTCGCCCCGTTCGGCGACATCGTCTCGACGGTGGCGTCGAGCGCCCGCATCGCGACGTTCATGTCGGAGGGGTTCGTGGCGATGCAGGCCTCGCTCGTGCCGAGCACCGCCATGATCCGGGTGAACCCGCCGATCGCGGCGCAGCCGGAGCCCGGCGCGCGCTTATTGCAGGGCTTCGACGTGTCGTAGAAGTAGTAGCAGCGGGTTCGCTGCAGCAGGTTGCCGGCCGTCGTCGCCTTGTTGCGCAACTGCCCCGAGGCGCCCGCGAGCAGGGCCTTGGCCAGCACGGCGTAGTCCCTGCGCACCCGCGGATGCGCGGCAAGATCCGAGTTGCGCACCAGCGCGCCGATGCGCAGGCCGCCGTCCCGCATGTCCTCGACCGTGTCGAGCGGCAGCCGGTTCACGTCGATCAGGGTGGCGGGCGTCTCGACTTGGAGCTTCATCAGGTCGAGGAGGTTCGTGCCGCCGGCGATGAACTTCGCGTCCGGACGCTCGGAGGCGAGCCGCGCCGCGTCCTGGACGGTCGCCGGGCGCTCGTAGGTGAAGGCTTTCATCGCACGCCCCTCAAAGCTCGGTGCCGGCCGAGGAATCCGCCACTTGGCGGATCGCCGCGACGATGTTCGGGTAGGCGCTGCACCGGCAGACGTTGCCGCTCATGCGCTCGCGGATCTCGGCGTCGGTGAACGCGGCCCTGGTGGTGAGGTCCTCGGTGACGTGGCTCGGCCACCCGGCCTTCGCCTCCGCGAGCATGCCGATGCCTGAGCAGATCTGGCCCGGCGTGCAGTAGCCGCACTGGTAGCCGTCGTGGTGCAGGAAGGCGGCTTGCAGCGGATGCAGGCTCTCCTCGGTGCCGAGGCCCTCGATCGTGGTGATCGCGTCGCCCTCGTGCATGGCGGCGAGCGTGAGGCAGGCATTGATCCGGCGGCCCTCGACCAGCACCGTGCAGGCGCCGCACTGGCCGTGGTCGCAGCCCTTCTTCGAGCCGTTGAGGTCGAGATGCTCGCGCAGCGCGTCGAGGAGCGTCGTGCGGGTATCGAGGACGAGGTCGTGCGTCTGCCCGTTCACGGTGAGCCGCATCGGCATCGTCTGCGACGGCGGATCGCCCAATGCCTCGGCAAGCGCCGGTCGCACCGCCGGCATGCCGAGACCGGTCGCCGCGGCGGCCGCCGCCGCGCAGCCCTCCACCATCGTCCGTCGCGTCAGCACGAAGGCGGCGTCTCGCGTCGTGTCGGTCATGTTCGCTGTCCCGTGCGCGGCCGGCGCTGCCGGCGGCTCTTGGCGCGGGCGACGCATCGCAGCCCGTGCGCGGAAATCTCGGAGCGGGAACGCGACGGGGTACGGATTCGATCCGTTCCAGACTGCGCCGGATCGGCGCGACAGCGAAGGCCGGCCGATCCCGGCCGCTGTGGAGCAGGATATGCTCGTCGGCGATGCAGCGTGTCGCAATCGGTATGTCGATAATTTTGCGAACCGTGCCAGGGTCTGCACCCGGGCCGGGTCACGCCCCCATGCCGAGCCCGTCGCCGCCGATCGCGGACAGGGTGAGGTGGTCCGCGCCGACCTCGGCGCCGGTATAGCCGAGCATGTGCGCGAGCTGGTCGCGGGCGCGCCAGACCCGGCTCTTCACGGTGCCGATGCGGCAATTCAGGATCGCGGCGGCCTCCTCGTAGGAGACGTTCTCGACCGCCACCAGGATCAGCGCCTCGCGCATCGGCGCCGACAGCCGGCCGAGGGCGGCCTGCACGTCCTGGAGGTCGAGATGGCCGGCCTGCTCGGGCAGGCTGGTGAGGCGGGCGGCGTGGTCGCCGTCGCTGTCGGCGACTTCGCGCGCGTGCTTGCGGTGCACGCTGTAGAACGCGTTGCGCATGATCGTGAACAGCCACGCGCCGAGGTTGGTCCCGGCCTTGAAGCTGCCGCGGCTGCGCCACGCCCGCAGCAGGGTGTCCTGCACGAGGTCGTCGGCGGTCGTGGGGTTGCGGGTGAGCGAGATGGCGAAGCTGTGCAGGCTGGGCGCGGCCTCCAGCAGCCCGGCCCGGAACGCCGTCTCGTCGCACCCCTGCGCCGCGGCCAGGACCCCTTCGAGGCGGACCAGGAGGTCGGCGATGTGGCCGGGCGGGGGCGCCTGCAACGAGACCGCGTAGGTCGACTTCAGATGCTCGCCGAGATGGGCGCGGATCGCATCGGACAGGGCCGGCAGGTCGGGAAGGGGCTGCGAGACGCGGCCGTCGGTCGGACCCTTCGTGACTGGCATCGTGTTCCGTGCGGCTGGGTTTCCAGGGGCGTCTGCGCACCCGGCGCCTGTTTCGCGCAACCGATCGAAGCGTGCAGCCACATAGGTTAGTTTTCACGCTCCCGCGACCGCGCCTGCGTCCCGCCGGCCCCTCTGGACGCGATCGCGGGGACATCCCAGGTGAGACAGGTGCGGGCGCGGCTGGCGGGACGCTCCGGCCCCGCATCCGCCGCCCGCGAAGGGCCCTTCCCGAACAGAGCACCGGAGAACCGTCCATGGCCGTCCCCAGCCTGCCCCTCAACGACGGGCGCGCCATGCCGGCGCTCGGCTTCGGCGTGTACCAGCTCGACGCGGCGGCGACGCCCGACGTCGTCGGCCGCGCGATCCGCGCCGGCTACCGCTCAATCGATACCGCTGCGATCTACGGCAACGAGGCGGGCGTCGGCTGCGCGATCCGCGAGGCCGAGGTCGCGCGCGACGACCTCTTCGTCACGACGAAGGTCTGGAACGACCGTCAGGGGCGCGACGCGACGCTGGCGGCCTTCGACGAAAGCCTCGCCAGGCTCGGGCTGGATCACGTCGACCTCTACCTGATCCACTGGCCGTGCCCGCTGCGCGACCTCTACGTCGAGACGTGGCGGGCGCTGGCCGAACTGCGCCGGTCCGGCCGCGCCCGGTCGATCGGCGTCTCGAACTTCTCGGCCGCCCACCTCGAGCGGATCGTCGGCGAGACCGGCGTGGTGCCGGCGGTCAACCAGATCGAGCTGCATCCGCATTTCCAGCAGGCCGCCCTCCGTGCGGTGCACGCGCAGCTCGGCATCGTCACGGAATCGTGGAGCCCGCTCGGCCAGGGCCGCGAACTCGCCGACCCGGTCCTCGCGGCGATCGCGCGGGCGCATGGGCGAAGCCCCGCGCAGGTGGTGCTCCGCTGGCACATCCAGAGCGGCCTCGTCGCGATCCCGAAGACCGCGACCCCGGCCCGCATCGCCGAGAACCTCGCGGTGTTCGACTTCGTCCTCGACGACGCGGAGATGGCGCGGATCGGCGGCCTCGACCGTGCCGCCGGCCGGATCGGTCCCGATCCCGAGACCTTCGGCTGAGCCGATGCCCGGTTGCGGCGCAACCGTGCGGGTGCGTCGCAAAACCGTTATGCTCAGTCTCAGCATATCTGGACACGCGGGGGCGGCGCGCCTAACTTAGGCGGCAGAATGCTCAAAATGAGCATAATGGAGGACGCCATGGCGTCGACCGCCTTTCCCCTCGCCCGCCCGCGCTCCATCCCCGCCGGGATGCCGCTGCCCAAGATCTACGCCCGCGTCAGCCGGCATATCCCGGCGATCGAGTGGCCGGCGCTGGCGCCCGACATCGCGGCGATCCTCCGGCTCAAGCGCGAGCGCAACGCCGTTATCCTCGCGCACAACTATCAGGCGCCCGAGATCTTCCACACCGTGGCCGACATCGTCGGCGACAGCCTGGCGCTCGCCCGCGAGGCGGTGACGGTGGAGGCCGACGTGATCGTGCTCGCCGGCGTGCACTTTATGGCCGAGACGGCCAAGCTCCTGAACCCGGGAAAGACGGTGCTGATCCCGGATCTCGCGGCCGGCTGCTCGCTCGCCGACTCGATCACCGCCGCGGACGTTCGGGCCTTGCGCGCGCAGCATCCGGGCGTGCCGATCGTGACCTACGTCAACACCTCGGCCGCGGTGAAGGCCGAGTCCGACCTGTGCTGCACCTCGGGCAACGCCGTCGCGGTGATCCGCTCGCTGAACGCGAAGCGGGTGCTGATGATCCCCGACGAGTTCCTGGCGCAGAACGTCCAGGCGCTGCTGCCCGAGGTCGAGATCCTGACCTGGGCCGGCCATTGCGAGGTGCACGCGCGCTTCACGCCGACCGACATCCGCGCGGTGCGCGAGAGCTATCCCGGCGTCACGGTGATCGCGCACCCCGAATGCCCGCCCGACGTGGTCGCCGAATCCGACTTCTCCGGCTCGACGGCGATGATGATGAACTTCGTCACCGAGACGCGCCCGGCGCAGGTGGTGCTCGTCACCGAGTGCTCGATGGCCGACAACATCGCGGCGGCAAACCCCGACATCGCGTTCATCAAGCCCTGCAACCTCTGCCCGCACATGAAGCGCATGAACCTGCACAACATCCGCCGCGCGCTGGAGACGATGACCCACGAGGTCACGGTCGATCCGAGCCTCGCCGACCGGGCGCGCGCCGCGGTCGAGCGCATGCTCGCGGTGGGTGCGCGATGAACGCGGTCTCGCGCGACCCGGCCGACCGCGTCGTCGTGGTCGGCGCCGGCATCGCCGGCCTCGGCGTCGCCCTGCGGCTCGGCCCGCGCCCGGTGACGCTGGTCACCGCCGCGCCGCTCGGCCTCGGCACCGCCACCGGCTGGGCACAGGGCGGCATCGCCGCCGCGGTCGGCGCCGACGACGCGCCCGCGCTCCATGCCGCCGACACCGGGGCCGCCGGCGCCGGCCTCACCGATCCCGCGGTGGCGCTGCGCGTCGCTGCGGAAGGACCACGCCTGATCGCATGGCTCGCCGATCTCGGGGCGCCGTTCGACCGTGACGCCGCGGGCCGCCTCGCCCTCGGCCTGGAGGCCGCGCACGGCCGCCGCCGCATCGTGCGCGCGGGCGGCGACGCCACCGGGGCCCGCGTGCTCGAAACGCTCATGCGCGCGGTGCGCTCGACCCCGTCGATCACGGTGGTGACGGCCTCAGTCCGCGATCTCCTGCGCGATGGGCGCGGTGCGGTCGCCGGCGTGGTCTGCGCCCGCGACGGCGCCCGCTTCCGCATCCCGGCCCGCGCCGTGGTGCTCGCCACCGGCGGCGTCGGCGCGCTCTACGCCGCGACCACGAACCCGCGCGGCGCCACCGGCCGCGGGCTCGCGCTCGCGGCGCGCGCCGGCGCGGTGATGCGCGACCTGGAGTTCGTGCAGTTCCATCCGACCGCGATCGCGGCCGGCGCCGACCCGATGCCGCTCGCCACCGAGGCGCTGCGGGGGGAGGGCGCCCGGCTGATCGACGAGGCCGGCGCGGCCGTGATGGCGGGCATCGCCGGCGGCGACCTCGCGCCGCGCGACGTGGTCGCCCGCGCGATCTTCCAGGCGCTGGCGCGCGGCCGCACGGTCTTCCTCGATGCGCGCGGGCCCTTGGGCGCCGCGATGCCGACGCGCTTTCCCACCGTCGCGGGCCTCTGCGCGGCGGCCGGGATCGATCCCGCGCGGCAGCCGATCCCGGTGCGGCCGGCGGCGCATTACCATATGGGCGGCATCCGCGTGGACGCGCAGGGCGCCAGCAGCGTGCCCGGCCTCTACGCCAACGGCGAGGTCGCCTCGACCGGCCTGCACGGGGCGAACCGGCTTGCCAGCAACTCTCTGCTCGAGGCGCTGGCGTTCGCGGGCTTCATCGCCGACGGGCTCGATGCGGCCTCCCCCGGTCCGGCCTCCCCTGGTCCAGCCTTGCCGGACATCCGGTCCGATCGCGGCGACCCGCCCGCGGACCTGCCGGCGATCCGGGCGATCATGGAACGGCGGGTCGGCGTGGTGCGCGACGAGGCGGGCCTGCGGACCGCGGTCGACGCCCTCGAACCACGGGCCGAGGCCGGATGCGACGCCGCGCTCGTCGCGCTGATGATCGCCGCGTCCGCGCTCGGCCGCCGCGAGAGCCGCGGCGGCCACTGGCGCAGCGATTTCCCCCAGGCCGCGCCGGCGCGGCACACCGAGGCGACGCCGCGCGCGCTTCGCGCCGCCGGAACGGTATCCCTGCGCACGGAAAAGGTCTTGGCCCGATGACCGGCATGCTTCCCCTGCCTCGGCTCCTCGTCGAGCCGATCGTCCGCGCGGCGCTGCTCGAGGATCTGGGCCGGGCCGGTGACATCACCACCGACGCGATCGTGCCCCCCGACGCGCGCCTCGAGGGCGTGATCGCCGCCCGCCAGGAGGGCGTGATCTCGGGCGTGGACGCGGCGGTGATCGCCTTCGCGCTGATCGACCCGGCGGTGTCGGCGGTCGTGGCGCGCGGCGACGGCGCCCGCGTGTCGCCGGGCGATGTGGTGATCCGCCTGTCCGGTCCGGCGCGGGCCATCCTCACCGCCGAGCGCGTAGCCCTCAACCTGCTGTGCCGGATGTCCGGCGTCGCCACCGCCACCGCCGGCCTCGTCGCGGCGGCGCGGCCGCACGGCAAGGCCGCGATCGTCTGCACCCGCAAGACCACGCCGGGCCTGCGCGCCCTGGAGAAGCACGCGGTGCGCGCCGGCGGCGGCTCGAACCACCGCTTCGGCCTCGACGACGCGGTGCTGATCAAGGACAACCACGTGGCGGTGGCCGGCGGCATCGTGCCGGCGATCGTGCGCGCGCGCGCCAGGGCGGGACACCTCGTGAAGATCGAAGTCGAGGTCGACACCCTCGATCAACTCCGGGAGGCGCTCTCGGTCGGCGCCGACGCGGTGCTCCTCGACAACATGGACCCGGAGCGACTGACGCGCGCGGTCGCGATGATCGACGGGCGCGCTCTCTCGGAGGCGTCCGGCCGCATCACCGCAGCCACCGTCGGCGCCGTGGCGGCGTCGGGCGTCGACCTGATCTCCTGCGGCTGGATCACCCACAGCGCCGCGATCATCGATCTCGGCCTCGACGCCGCCTGAGAACGCGAACGCGACCCGCGCGCTGCACGGTAACGCGAGTCCATCCGCCCGCTGCCGGGATCGGAGATCAAATTTCAGAGTAGGATAATGTTATTATTCTATGAGAATCCGCTCGGCCAGACCCGGCTTTCCGTAGACATGCCATGCAATCATCGCCTGTATGGAACGCTCACCGGGGCTCAAAGCCTCAGGGTGGCGGAAGAACACTGCATCCGCCCACAACAGCCGATCACCGATGACGGTGCCGGAAGGAACCACATATCCGCCTCGATGCGCATGGACCAGATCGATGAAATCGAAGCCGCGATGACGCAAAAATATCTCTATATCCGAGAACAATCGCTGGCCTTCGTAGATCTCCGCGAACGACACTTCGCAGTGAACGACGGCCGTTCTTTGCAGGAGCGCCTCGGCTCCCTGAAGAGCCTCCAGCTCAAAGCCTTGGATATCGAGCTTGAGGAAGTCGACAGGACCATGATCCGAGAGCACATCGTCGAGGCGCCGGGTCGCGGCAGTTTCCGTATGCACGGTATGTAGATCTTTCAGCTCGACGAAAGCCTCGGTCAAACCGAGGTTGAGCGGGAGCAGCGACGACGTTGCGTCAAAGTTGTTGACATGGAAAACCCGCGTCGATCCGTCCCCGATGAAATCGGGCATCAAACACAAATCGCCTCCAGCTTCGGCAAGGCTTCGATCCGCCAACCGCTCCGCCAGGGGTTCGAACCCGACGATCTTCAAGCTGAAGCCGGCAGCTTCGAGCGCGGCATAGGCGTGGGGCTGATCGGTAAGGCGCTGGGCGCCGATATCGACGATCGTGATCGCACGGTCGATCGCTGGTGTTGGCGCCGGTCCGGGAGCAGGGCGGGCGCTGTCCCGACTCCGCAGGCTTACGTATTCGGCACTGGACGTGAGGGCGGCGACGACATCGAGAACCTCTCCTGATTGCTCGAGGAGACCGGCATGATAGGAGAGACCCGCCTCATCCGCCTCACGGCCGAGCAGCAGGCGATAAAGTCGCGCGACAGCGTTGATCGAATGTGCCGGCGTAGCGGTTCTCGACACCGAGACTCTCTTTCAATTCCGGGCGGTCCATGCGGCGGCGGCGCTGGATCGCCCTGCACGCAACCGATCTTTCCGCTCAGATAGGCTTCGAGGCCGCGAGCGGACAAGCCCTTGCGCGCATCGGCCGAACCCTGCGGCCGGGCGTGCGGACGCATCGAACACGACGGCCGTGCGCCGCCGCAGGTTCGGCCACGCCGACCTCGGCACCAGCCCGTCGCCCGCGTCGCGGCAGCCGTCCAGATCCCGAGTCCGCCGCGCTGCCGCCGTATTCGATCCCGCCAGGCCGGCGCCGCGTGAAACGAGGCAGTCCGCAGGGTGGAGACGGGACCTGATGCGTGCCGGCCACGGCAACGCTGCCACAGTGTTGCCATCGAGTCACGGCGCTGCCGGAACCAGGGTGCGGCGCGGTTTCGGCCTTGGCTTTGGACGGGGGTCGTTTACCCCTTGGCGAGACTTGGCGCGCCATCGTGCGGCAGCGTCATCCACCGCGTTTTCCACAGCTTTCGCCTGCCTTCGAGAGGCCTTGATGCGTCGTCACTTCGCCCTGATCGGCCTCGTCTGCGCGGCTGCCGCGTCGGCGGCGCCCGCCCTCGCCTACGAGATCGACCCGCTCACCCGCCAGCCGCTGGACACCGCGCTCTCGGTGCGCGTGCGCCCGCAGGCGGTCCAGGCCGTCGCCGTGCCGACCGCCAACGCCGCGCTCAACACCGCCGACCCGATGGCTTCGGCCGTGCCGCAGATGTCGGCGATCGCGCGCGAGCAGGTGGCCTATGCCGGTCCGTACGGGGCCGGTACCATCGTCGTGTCCACCGCCGAGCGGCGGCTCTACTACGTGCTCGGCGGCGGCCAGGCCCTGCGCTACGGCGTCGGCGTCGGCCGGCCGGGCTTCACCTGGGGCGGCGTGCAGAACATCACGATGAAGAAGGAATGGCCGGACTGGCGCCCGCCCTCGACCATGCTGCGCCGCCGCCCGGACCTGCCGCGCTTCATGAAGGGCGGCATCGAGAACCCGCTCGGCGCCCGCGCAATGTATCTCGGCGGCTCGATCTACCGCATCCACGGCTCGAACGAGCCGGAGACCATCGGCACCGCCGTCTCCTCGGGCTGCATCCGCATGGCCAACGAGGACGTGATCGACCTCTACACCCGCGCCAAGGTCGGCACGAAGGTCATTGTCCAGCGGTGAACGTTCGTCGGCTCAAGCCTTCCGAGGGGCCGGCGGGGACGCCGGCCTCTCTCCTGTCCGCCGACGTCAATGGCAGCCGCACCCGCCACCGCTGCCGCATCCACCGCCTTTCGCTGGAGCGACGCGCCCCGTCTCGCGGTCGAGGCCCCGCTCGGCGAGCTCGGTGAGGTAGGTCGACCAGCGCGCGTCGTATTCGAGGCCGAGGACGTGCAGGTAGCCCCAGCCGAAGATGCCGGTGTCGTGCATGTCGTCGAAGCCGAGCTTCACCGCGTAGTTGCCGACCGGCTGGATTTCTAGGATCGCGACCGCGCGCTTGCCGCCGATCACCTTGCGCTCGCCCGGCGAATGGCCCTGCACCTCGGCCGAGGGACTCGACACCCGCAGGTATTCGGCCGGAAGCGCGAAGCGTCCGCCGTCGTCGAAGGCGACGTTGAGGACGCGCTTGTCCCCCGATAGGCGGATCTCGGTCGGCCAGCGTTCCTCGGTCACGGTCGAACTCCCAAGCATCGTCGTGCGTCGGCCCTGCGCGCGCTTGCCCGCGGGCCCATGTCCCATCATATGCCGTCCCATGTCAGGTTCGTCATCAGGCCGCCCAGCGGAAATATCGTCGGCGCCCCTTCAGCCCCATCGGGCGTCCCCGACGCCCCGGATCGTCGCCCCGGCGCCGGCGGCGCCGCTGATCGATCCGTTCCAGCGGGCGATCACTTACCTACGCATCTCCGTCACAGACCGCTGCGACCTGCGCTGCGTCTACTGCATGTCGGAGACGATGAACTTCCTGCCCCGGCGCGACCTGCTCACGCTGGAGGAACTCGATCGGCTCTGCGGCGTGTTCATCGCGCGCGGCGTGCGCAAGCTGCGGATCACCGGCGGCGAGCCGCTGGTGCGGCGCGACATCCTGCACTTGTTCCGCCGGCTCTCGCGCCATCTCGGCACGGGGGCGCTGGAGGAACTGACGCTGACCACCAACGGCACGCAGCTCGGGCGGTTCGCGGCCGAACTCGCCGACCTCGGCGTCCGCCGGGTCAACGTCTCGCTCGACACCCTCGACCCGGACAAGTTCCGCGCGATCACCCGCCGCGGCGACCTCGCGGTGGTGCTCGACGGGATCGCTGCGGCGCGCGCTGCCGGGATCAAGGTCAAGATCAACGCGGTGGCGCTGAAGGGCGTCAACGAGGACGAGATCGCCGACATGATCGCCTGGGCCCACGGCCTCGGCATGGACATGACGCTGATCGAGGTGATGCCGCTCGGCGAGGTCGAGGGGGAGCGCACCGACCAGTTCCTGCCGCTGTCGCTGGCCCGCGCGCGGCTGGAGCGCCGCTACACCCTGACGCCGCTGCCCGACCGCACCGGCGGCCCGGCGCGCTACGTGCGCGTCGCCGAGACCGGCGGCCGGCTCGGCTTCATCACTCCGCTCACCCACAATTTCTGCGAGAGCTGCAACCGCGTGCGCCTAACCTGCACCGGCAAGCTCTACATGTGCCTCGGCCAGGAGGACGCGGCCGACCTGCGTTCGGCATTGCGCGCCTCGCCGGACGACGCCCTCGTGACGGCGGCGGTGCTGGAGGCGATCACGCGCAAGCCCAAGGGCCACGACTTCGTCATCGCGCGCCAGCGCCCGGCGGCGGTGCCGCGCCACATGAGCGTCACCGGCGGATAGCCCTCAATCGGCGACGACCACGCGGTTCGGCAACTCGTCCGGGTCGTCGGGGCCGGCCGGGACGTGCCGGGCGAGGTCGGCGCCGATGCGCTCCACGGCGCGGATCAGGCCCGCCTCGGTCTCGCCACGGCGCAGCGCGGCGAGCAGGTCGTCCAGGGTCGTGCGCCAGCGTTCGGAGCCGATGCGCGCCAGGATGCCGTCGTCGGCCACGATCTCGGCGTGCCGCTCGGCCAGCGACAGGTAGAGCAGCACGCCCGTGCGGCCCCGCGTCCGCCCGAGCCCCCGCGACCAGAACGCGCGCCGCGCCGCCTCGCGGGCGCGGTCCCGGCGGATGCGCGCCGGGACCAGGGACAGGCGCAACGGTTCGTACAGCCCCGCGGCGAGGACCAGCGCGACGAGGGCCCCCTGCGCGAGCAGGATCGCTCCGGCGCTCCACGCCGTCAGCGCGATCAGCGGCCAGGGCAGGACGAGGCCGCCGACGAGGGCCGCGATCAGCACGACCGAGCGGTACTGCCCGGCGCGCGGAGCCAGCATCACCACGATCTCGCCGGCGGTTCCGACCTCGGCGCGCCCGACGGCCCACGCGATCCGCTCCTGCGCGGCCGGGCTCAGCGGCGTGCCCTCACCAGCCATCGGACGCGCCTCCGCCGCCGGACGATCCGCCGCCCCCGGAAAACCCGCCGTCCGGGAAGCCCCCGCCGAAGCCGCCGGAGGTGCCGCCGCTCCAGCCGCCGGCGCCCGGCCCGGGAAGGAAGACGAGGCCGCCGCCGCGGCGGCGCCCGCCGCGGTTCATCCGCCACGCGACGAACAGCACCAGGAGGAACAGGGCGAGGAAGACGAGCCCCTGCATCGGATCGACCTCGTCGGCACGCACCTGCGGCCTGCGCTGCCACGTCTCGGCATCGCGCGAGAGGATCGCCAGGATGCCGTCGACACCGGCCGTGATGCCGCCGGCGAAGTCGCCGGCCTTGAAGCGCGGCGTGACGGCGCTGGCGATGATGACGCGCGCGAGCGCATCGGTCAGCGCGCCTTCGAGGCCGTAGCCGACCTCGATGCGGACCTTGCGCTCGGCAGGCGCGACGAGCAGCAACGCGCCGTTGTTCGCCTTCGCCTGACCGATCTTCCAGGTGCGGAACAGGCGGTTAGCGTAATCCTCGATCGTGGTGTCCTGGAGGTTCGGCACCGTCGCGACCACGACCTGGTCCGAGGTCCTGTCCTCGAACGCCTTGAGCTTCGCCTCCAGCCCGCCGCGCTGCTCGGGTGTGAGGAGGCCGGCGGCATCGACCACGCGGCCGGTGAGCGTCGGGAAGCTCGGCTCGGCGCCAAGTGCCGCCGTCCACGACCCGAGGCAGGCCGCGAGCGCGAGGACGAGGCGAAAGCCTCGGACGGGTCCCCGAATCATCGCCGCGCGACGGCCTAGAATTTCACGTTCGGCGGCCGCTCGGAATTCGGCGTCGCCGCGAAGGTCTCCATCGGCTTGGACTCGGGATAGAACCACGCGGCGATCCAGCGGCCGGGAATGGTGCGGATCTCGGTGTTGTAGACCTGGACCGCGCCGATGTAGTCGCGCCGCGCCACCGCGATCCGGTTCTCGGTGCCCTCAAGCTGCGACTGCAGCGCCAGGAAGTTCTGGTTCGACTTCAGCTCGGGGTAGCGTTCCACCGTCACGAGCAGGCGGCCGAGCGCGCCGGAGAGCTGGTTCTGCGCGGCCTGGAAGTCCTGGAATTTCTGCGGGTCGCTGACGGTCGAGGCATCGACCTTGACGCTCGACGCCTTGGCGCGCGCCTCCGTGACGCCGATCAGCACGTCCTTCTCCTGCTGGGCAACGCCCTTCACCGTCTCGACGAGGTTCGGGATCAGGTCGGCGCGGCGCTGGTACTGGTTCTGCACCTCGCTCCACGAGGACTTCGCCTGCTCCTCCAGGGTCGGCACCCGGTTGATCGCGCCGCAGCCGGAGAGGCAGGTCGCCAGCAGCGCCGCGACGACGGCTGCGATCACGCGGGCGATCACCGGGCTGGTGCGCGGGATGGCAAAGTTCGGACGCGACGACATTTCGACCCCTCAAGACCGCCGGGGCCGGCCCAGCTTGGCCGTTCCCGCTCCGTCGTCAGATAGGGGGTCCGCGCGCCGGGAGAAGGCCCGCGGGTGGCGCAAAGCTCGACGCGGGCGGCATGTTGGGGCGGGCGGGCGCGAGGTTGACAACCCCGCCCCCGCGGTGCGCTGTGCGCCCCATGGATGACACGCCCAAAGCCGCGGCGGACAAGCCGCGCGTCGCCATTATGTATTGTACCCGGTGCAACTGGCTCCTGCGCGCCGCCTGGATGGCGCAGGAACTGCTCTCGACCTTTCGCGACGACCTCGGCGAGGTGGCGCTGGTCCCGGCCACCGGCGGCGCCTTCGCGATCACGCTCGGCGCCGACACCGTGTGGGAGCGGACCCGCGACGGCGGCTTCCCCGACGTGAAGGCCCTGAAGCAGCGCGTGCGCGACCGCCTCGATCCCACGCGCGATCTCGGCCACATCGATCGGCCGTGACGCGATGCAGCAGGACCATGCACACGGCAAGCACGCACACCGCGATGCCGTCGATGCCGGCTCCGTGCCGGACGCCCCCGTGAGGCTGGCCGAGATGCGCGGGCGCGGCGCGCGGCCGGCCTGGCTCGGCCGCCCCGTCGCGCGGCTCGAGCGCAACGGCTTCTCGACGCAGGTCTACCTCGTCGCGCTGGTGATCGCCTTGATCGGGCCGGGGCTGCTGTTCACGGCGATCCTGCTGGCGCGCTACGCCTCGGTCGAGCGCGCGCGCTTCGAGCAGGACGCCCGCGAGAACGTGCGCGGCATCGCCCTCTCGATCGACCGCGACACCGCGGGCCTCGTCTCGGTGCTGCAGACGCTCGCCACCTCGCCCCGGCTGAAGGATGGCGAGTTCGACGCCTTCGACGCGCAAGCCCGCCTCGTCCGCGAGGCGATCGACCTCGACATCCTGCTGCGCCGCCCGGACGGTCAGCAGATCGTCAACACCGGGATCAAGCGCGGCGGCCTGCTGCCCGTCACCGCGCTGCCGTTCGACAAGGAGATCGCGGCCGGCACCCAGCGCGCGATGGTGACGGGGTACCTGCCCGGCCCGATGCCGGACGAGGCCACCTACGCCGTCGCCGTGCCGGTGCCGGCTGGGACGGAGGCCGCCTTCATCCTGAGCTTCAGCGCCCCGTTGAGCCGGCTCCAGGCGATCCTCGCCCGCGAGGTCGTCGAGGGCTGGACCACCGGCATCTCCGACCGGCAGGGACTGGTGCTCGGACGCCTGCCGGACCCCGGCTCCATCGTCGGGCGGCCCCGGCTCGCGACGCTGCGCCAGATCCAGACCGAGACCCCCGGCGTCTGGGAGGGCAAGGACCGCCAGCACCGCCCCGTCGTGGTGGTCGAGGCGCGCTCGCGGCTCACCGGGTGGACCGTGGGCACGAGCATCCCGCAGACCCTCGTCGACGCGCGGCTGCGGCGCTGGGTCTGGGCATTCGGCGGATTCGGGCTCCTGGTGCTCGCGACCTCCTCGGCGCTGGCGGTCGTGCTGTGGTCGCGGGTCTCGCAGCCCCTGCGCCAGCTCGCCGCGTCCGGGCCGGCGCTGTCGCGCGGCGAGGCGATCCCGCGCATCGCCTCGCCGGTGCACGAGATCCGCCGCCTCGGCGACGTGCTCGCCGACGCGTCGCTGCGGCTGCGCACCCGCGAGGGCGAGCGCGACCGCGCGCTCGCCGAGACCCGGCGCGGCCTCTCGGCGCTCCGCGAGAGCGAGGCGCGCTTCCGGCACATGGCCGATTCCGCGCCGGCGCTGATCTGGATGACCGACGAGGCGGCGACCGTCAGCTTCGTCAACATGCATTTCGGCCATATCTTCGGGTTGCCGGCCGCGGCGCTGGCCAACGAGGGCTGGCACCGCATCGTCCACCCCGACGATCTCGCAGGCTTCTCGGCGATCTTCGCGGAGGCGTTCGCGGCCCGGAAACCCTTCCGCACCGAGGTCCGCGTCATCGACCGCGACGGCGCCGTGCGGTGGCTGCGCTGCGAGGGCGTGCCCCGGCTCGACGATGCCGGCACCTTCCTCGGCTACACCGGCTGCAACGTCGACATCACCGACGCCAAGTTCGCCGAAGAGCACCTGCTGCTGCTGATCCACGAACTGAACCACCGCGTGAAGAACACGCTCGCCACCGTCCAGTCGATCGCCAACCAGTCGCTGCGCAGCCTCGACGGCGCCGAGGCCGATGCGGCGCGCGCCGCCTTCGAGGCGCGCCTGCTGGCACTCGCCCGCGTGCACGACGTGCTCACCCGCGAGAACTGGGAGGGGGCCGAGATCGGCACCGTCGTCGCCGACGCGATCCGGCCGCTCGATGCGCGCGAGGCGTCCCGCTTCTCCGTCTCCGGCCCGCCCCTGCGGCTGCCGCCGCGGCTCGCGCTCTCCATCGCCATGGCGCTGCACGAACTCGGCACCAACGCGGTGAAGTACGGCGCGCTCTCGCGGGAGGGCGGACACGTCGCGATCGCGTGGTCGATCCGGCGCGACGACGAAGTCCGGCTGACGCTGCGCTGGGCGGAGACCGGCGGCCCGCCCGTCGTGAAGCCGACCCGCACCGGCTTCGGCTCGCGGCTGATCGAGCGCAGCCTCGCCCGCGAACTCGCCGGCGACGTGCAGCTTTCGTTCGATCCAGGGGGCGTCGTCTGCACCATCGCGGCGCCGGTGCCCCCGCCCGGCCTGCTTGAGCGCCGGGGCGGCACCGAAGCGCCGCGGATCGCACCGCTGCCGATGCCGGGCTGAGGCCGGGGCGCCTGCGCCCGGCCCGGAAACGATCACGACACCCGCCGCGACGGCGTCAGCCGCAGGCCCGGCGCCGGCCGCTCCAGCAGCACCTCCCGCCGGAAGCGCACGAGCCGCGCCGGCCGGCCCGCCGTGCCGCTGGTCACCGCTTCCGTCTCCTCCACGAGCCCCTGCTGCGCGACGAGGCGGCGGAAGTTCTGCTTGTGGAGCTGCGTGCCCGACAGCGCCTCGACGGTGCGCTGGAGCTGGAGCAGGGTGAAGTGCGGCGGCATCAGCTCGAACACCACCGGGCGGTACTTGATCTTGCCGCGAAGCCGGCCGATCGCGGTGGCGAGCACCCGGCGGTGGTCGAAGGCCATCGGCACGCCGGCCGGGTCGCCGGGGCGTGCCGGCCCGGCATTGCCCGCCGCCTCCGGGACCAGGCCGGCCTCGAACAGCAATTCGTACCGCTCCAGCACGCGCTCCTCGTTCCAGGTGGCGCCGTCGAGGCCGAAGGTGAGGCCGAGGCGATCCGCGCGCAGGCGCCGAAGCTTGGCCTCGGCCGGCTCCGCCGCCCAGGCGCGAAGCTTCGCCTCGATCGCGTCGAGCTCGGACGGACGCCCCTTGCGAAAGTCCTCGTAGGGCAGGTAGCGGTACCAGTTGCGCCACGCGGCCTCGGCCAGCCCCGCCGGGCGCTCCTCGCGCACCAGCGCGAGATAGGCCACCGACAGGGTATGGAGGCCGGCCTCGGCGCCCGCCCTGGCGTCCACCTGACGGTCGCGGTCGCCGAAGGTGTAGAGCTGCTCGACGTAGCCGAGGCGCTGGTGCGTCTGTCGCTCGACCCAGGCGCGCAGGCCCCGCTCCAGGGTGGCGTGCTCGGGGACGAGCGGGCCTGCCGGCAGCCCGTCGCCGCGCCCCGGCGCTTGGTCCGCCACGTGGACCGTGAGCGCCCGCGGCTCACCCTTCGTCGCCGCGATGATCGCGGCGGCGAGCCCGACGGAGGACGGGCCGGGCACCGTCCGGCCGGCTCCGTCCGCGCGCTCGTCCGCCGCCATCGTCATCCCCGCCGCCATGCTCCTCCGAGGCCGGCCGAAACCCCGGTCGCCGCCCGGCGACCCGCGGTTGCTTTAGGCTTGGTTCGCCGGGGTCCGTCAACGCGGCCGGGTCCGAACCCTCTTTGCCGAAATCTCTTGCCGAAATCTCTTGCTAAGCGCGAGGCCGATGGCCAGACGTTCTCCTCCGCCGGGGCGGGGCGCCCGGCGGCTGACGAGGACACGCGTCGATGCAGGCAGGCGGCAGCCTCGGGAAATCGGGCCCCGGCCGGACCTCCGGCCCGCCGGTCGACCTGCGTCTCTACGGCCTCCTCGACGTCGGGGTCTGCGGTGGTGACGGACGGCGGCTCGCCGAGATGGCGGCGGCCGCGCTCGCCGGCGGCTGCACCCTGTTCCAGTATCGCGAGAAGGCCGTCGCGGATGCCCGCGCCGCGCTCGCCCGCATCCGCGTGATCCACGCCGCGCTCGGCGGCCGCGCGCCGCTCCTGGTCAACGACCGCGTCGACCTCGCGCTGGCGGCCGGCACGGAGGGCGTCCATCTCGGCCAGTCCGACCTGCATCCGGCCGACGCACGGCGCCTGCTCGGCGACGCCGCGATCATCGGCCTCACTCTGAAGACCGTGGCGCAGGCGGACGAGCTCTACCGGCTGCCGGTCGATTACGCCTGCATCGGCGGCGTGTTCGCGACGGCGAGCAAGGACAACCCCGACCCGCCGGTCGGCCTCGACGGCTTTTCGCGGATTGCCTTCCGGGCACGCCTCGCCCGCGGCAGCGGGATGCCGGTCGGCGCGATCGCCGGGATCGATGCGAGCAACGCCGCCGCCGTGATCGCGGCCGGCGCCGACGGCATCGCGGTCATCGCCGCGCTGTTCGGGGCCGAGGCCGTCGAAGGGCGGGCGCGCGACCTGCGGGCGCGGGTCGACGCGGCCCTGGCCGAGCGGGGAGGCAAACCGTGAGGCAAGCCGTGACGCCGATCGCGCTCACCATCGCCGGCTCGGATTCGAGCGGGGGCGCCGGCATCCAGGCGGACCTCAAGACCTTCTCGGCGCTCGGCGTCTACGGCGCCAGCGCGATCACGGCGCTGACCGCCCAGAACACGCTCGGCGTGCAAGGCATCCACGACGTGCCGGCCGATTTCGTCGCCGCGCAGATCGCGAGCGTGTTCTCGGACCTCGCCGTCACGGCGGTGAAGATCGGGATGCTGTCGCAGCCCGCGGTGATCGCGGCGGTGGCCGACGCGCTCGAACGCTACGCGATCCCGGGGCGCATCCCGGTGGTGCTCGATCCGGTGATGGTGGCCACGAGCGGCGACCGGCTGATTTCGGACGACGCGGTGGCGCTGCTGCGCAGCCGCCTGATGCCGCTTGCCGACCTCGTCACGCCGAACCTGCCCGAGGCCGCGGCCCTGCTGGACGAGGCGCCGGCCGTGGACGAGAACGGGGCTGCGGCGCAGGCACGCCGCCTCGTCACGGCCGGCGCCCGCGCGGTGCTGATCAAGGGCGGCCATGCGGCGGGCGACGAGAGCGTCGACCACCTCCTGACGCGCGACGGCGTGCTGCGGCGCTTCTCGGGGCCGCGGTACGCGACCCGCAACACCCACGGCACCGGCTGCACCCTCTCGGCGGCGGCGGCCGCCGGCCTCGCCAGGGGCCTCGGGCTGGAGGCGGCGGTCGCCGGCGCCAAGGCCTACGTCGCCGCCGCGATCGCGTCCGCCGACGACCTGACGATCGGTGCCGGCCACGGCCCGGTCCACCATTTCTTCGCGAGCTGGACCTGAGCTTGCGGCGCCGCTGCCCGGCTCCGCCCTTCGACCGCCTTGCATCACCCCGCCGATTGCGTTTGTATTAGCGTACGTTCGTTCCGATAAACGGAACGCAGGGGCGGATCTCAAGGGCGATGCAGGAACAGCCGGAACGGGTGGGACGGAGCCGGGACATGCTGAGCGGGGCGGCGGTGCTGTCGGGCCAGCTCGGCAAGACGATCCAGCGCCTGCGCAAGGCGTACAACCTCTCGCTCTCCGAACTCGCCGAGCAGTCGGGCGTCGCCAAATCGATCATCAGCCAGATCGAGCGCAACGAGACCAACCCGACGCTGGCCACGATCTGGCGCCTGAGCCAGGCGCTGGACGTCTCGATCGAGCGGGTGCTCGCCGCCAACGACGAGGAGCCGTTCATCGAGAAGTCGTCGCGGGCCGACACGCCGATCCTCGTCTCCGAGGACGGCAAGGTGCGGCTCGCGATCATCGGCTGGATCAAGACGATCGAGTGGCTGCAATGGTATGAGGTCTCAGCCGATCCGGGCGGCGTTCTCGATTCCGATCCGCACCAGCGCGGCTCGGTGGAATCGCTGTCGGTCTCGGAGGGCTGCTTCGAGGTCGATGTCGGCGGCGTGGTGCAGCAGGCACGCGCCGGCGAGACGCTGCGCTACCGCTGCGATCGCCAGCACGTCGTCCGCTGCACCGGAGCGTTGCCGGGCCGCGCGACGATGGTGGTGATCATGAAGGCGGCGGTGATGGAGTGAAACCAGGGCCGTACCCGGCCACGTTGGGTCGGGCGGCCACGTTGGGTCGGGTCGCAGTTCGAAGCAGGCTTTCGTGGCTTCGCCCACGAAAGCCTGCTTCGAACTTTTTGTGGTCACATCGTTTTCGACCGCGAACCGTGGGACACTTCGCGGCCATGATGCTTAGGCGGTACGGCTCGCCAAGGCTTCCCGCACCGTGCTGGCGACGGCCCCATCGCGAAGGTCGCGCGGGATCAGGATCGTGTCCGGCAAGAGATCGGAGGCCGCCCCCGCCATGTCCTCGTAGAACTCGCTCGCCAGCACGATGCGCAGGCCCGGCCGCAGGGCCCGGGCTTCGCGCGCGAGGCGCGAGCAGCACAGGGCGCCCTGAAGTGCGACGTCGGCCACGAGCACGTCGACCGGCAGGCCGAGGACGAGGACGGTGAGGGCATCGACCGCGCTGTCGCAGGCGGTCGCCTGATAGCCGGCCCGGCGGACCTGGCTGGAGACCTCGTCCCGCCACCGCTTCTGACGTCCAGCGACGAGAACCTGGACCCCGTAGCATCCGCCTAGAGGGGCGGTCGGGCTCACGACGGCTGATCCGAAGACCGGTTGCGGCATCCCGCGTTCGACTCTGCGCTCGCGTTGCATCGCATCATGCTAGGCCGGGACGGCGCGGTCGCGCAAGCCCTCGACCGCGATCGTGCCGCATTCCGCGTCGTTTCCGCCCATGAACCAAGCATGACGGCGAAACGGGCAACTAGAGCATTTTCCAGCGAGGTGGATACCGGCTCGCGTAAAGAAAATGCAGCCACACAAAGGCCTAGAGCGTTTTCCGTGATCCGAAGATCATGGAAAACGCTCTAGGCGGTGTGGACTCTTGGGGTTCACAA
>NZ_CAXTHR010000078.1:0-19996 GCF_964244095.1 uncultured Methylobacterium sp.
GCCGGCTGGGAGGTGCGGCTGCTGCCGGAGATGGGCGGCACCTGGGAGGAGATGCCCACGAACCTCATCGACCTTCTAGGGCGCGAGCGCCGCTGGTGCCAGGGCAACATGCAGCACCTGCGCGTCCTGCCCTGGCCGGGGCTTCGCGCCGCGAGCCGCTGGCACATGATGGTCGGCATCGTCTCCTACGCGATGCTGCCGGCCTGGATCGCCTACCTCGTCGCCGGCGCGTGGTTGGCTGCCAAGACCGGCGACCTCGGGCTCCTCGGCTACGGGTTGACCGGCACGACGCCGGCCGCGCATGCGCTGGCCGCCCTCACGCTCGCCGTGCTGGCGCTGCCGAAGGCGCTGAGCCTCGGCCACGTGCTCGCCTCGAAGGCGCGGCGCGACAGCTTCGGCGGCACGGGGCCGCTGCTCGCGAGCGCCGCCCTGGAGCAGGGGCTGTGGGTGCTGCTCTGGCCGGTGATGACGCTGTTCACGGCGGGCGCCGTGGTCTCGACCTTCTTCGGCCGCGTCGTGCGCTGGGATGCCCAGGTCCGCGACGACCGCCGGGTGAGCTGGGCCGAGGCGTGCCGGCTCCAGGCCGACGCGCTCGTCGTCGGCGCGCTGGCCGCCCTGGGCCTCGGCCTCGTCGGCGATCCCTGGCTCGCCCTGTGGCTGTCCCCCCTGGTCGTCGCCCTCGTGACGAGCCCGGCCCAGAGCGTGCTCACCAGCAGCAGCGATCTCGGACGCCGCGCCCGCGCCCGCGGCCTGTTCCTGACCATCGACGACACCGCCCGGGCGCCGGAACTCGCCGACCTCGCCCAGAGCCGCGCCGTCCCGTCACCGCCCCGCGCCGCCCCGCGCGGTCCGGTCTGGATCGCCGCCGCCGACGAGGCGTGAGCGGGGGCCGCGGACGGGAGGGCGGCATCGCTGCCGCAACGCCGCCGGAGTCGTCGTCATGCTGGGATGAACTGGTGCTGCGAGGGGGGATCGAACCCACGACCTCCTCATTACCAATGAGGTGCTCTACCACTGAGCTACCGCAGCCGGCGGCCGGGCGCCCGCGGGGCGTCTCCGTCCGACCGAGTGGGGCTTTAAGGGATCGGCGGCGGCTTCGCAAGCGATCGGCGGTGATTCGATCCCGGTCACGCCGTCGGCCGCCCGTCGCGCTTCAGCGCCGCGCGGATGATCGCGGAGAGGCCAGGCTCGGTCACCGCCTCGGCGGCCTCGGAGGGGGTGAACCAGCGTTGCTCGCGCTGGTGCTGCTCCGGCCAGGTCTTGCGCTGCTTGCGCACCTCCAGGGGGAACACTTTCACCTGGCACAGCACGGAATCGCGGTTCTTCAGGCGCTTCTCGTAGAGGTAGAACCCGAGCGGACGCTTGCCGACATGGCCCAGCACGCCCGCCTCCTCGTAGGCTTCGCGCGCGGCGGCCTCGAAGGGCTTGCGCCCCTTCATCGGCCATCCCTTCGGGATCACCCAGCGCCGGCTCTCCCGCGAGGTCACGAGCAGCACCGCGTAGGTGCCGTCCGGATCGCGCCGGAACGGCAGCGCGCCGACCTGCGAGCGCGGTTCGCGCTCGTCGTCGAACGGCATCTTCGTCATGGCACGCGCCCCGCGCGACGGACCGGCCGACATGACCGCGCGCGCACCCGCGTCGTCCGGCCGGCGACCGGCAGGACGGACGTGAACGGCGGGATGCGCCTCGCGGGGTCGGGTCTAGACTGGAACAGGTCGGCGGCCCCTTCGGTCGGAAACTTACCCGGCAAACGATTAAGTCGAGACCCTCCCGGAAAGCGAGTGGGGATGCGCGGGGCGGCGCGATGATCGAGCGGCACGACGATCCCGCCGCGTATGGCCGTCGCCTCCAACGCACGCGACGGGGCATTCGTGCCGCAGTCACGAACCGAAGACCACGCCCGCCCGCTCTACCCGGCCGGCGATGCCGCCCGGGGCTGGGGGCGCTCGCTCCGCCGGGGCCGGGGCGGGGCTCAGCCGAAGCGGCGGGCCTTGGCCTCGGCGGCCTCGGCGCTCGTGCCGGGCTCGTCGGGGCCGCGCGGCAGCGGCAGCACCACCGGGGTCGCTGCGCCCAGCGCCATCGGTCCGGTCCCGGTCGGCGCCGCCTTGGGCGCGACCGCCTCGGGTTCCGCGGACGACGGCACCGCGGGGGCGGCCGGCTCCGCCGGCTCGACCGAGGCGGGGGTCGCCGCCGTCGCGGCCGTGGGCGCCGGGATGGCCGGAGCGCCCGCCGGCGCGTCGGCGGCGGGATCGAACGGCTCCGGGCCGGTCAGCAGGTTCGGCGGCTCGCGCCAGACGAAGGCGTCGATGCGGCCCGACACCGGGGAGATCGGCTCCCAGCTCTGCGAGGCGACGCCGTCGGCGATCCAGACGGGATCGCGCGGGGCGTGGGCTGCGCGGGCGAGCCATTCGCGGGCGCGGCCGGAGCCGGCACCGTGCTCGGCCTCCTCGATCCGGGCCATCATCAGGCAGGTGCGGACGGTGGGGCGGTCGGCGAGCAGCGGCTGGAGGGCGTCGCGGGCCTGCCCGAAGGCGCGGGCGTCGTAGGCGGCCTGCGCGATGGCGAGGCGCGCTTCCGGCGCCCAGGAGGAGAGCTTGGCCAGCGTCTCGGCGCGCGCCAGGCGGTCGCGGACCGAATCGCCGGTGCGCAGGTTCAGGTAGACCTTGGCGAGGTCGGGGTGCGGGTTGGCTTTCCACGCCGCCTCGACGACCCGGGCCGCCTTCTTCAGGTCGCCGCGGCGGGCGAGCAGCCGCCCGGCGATGCAGGCGGCGGGGACCAGATCCGGTGCGAGCTTGACCGCCTGGAGCGCCCGCTCGGTCGCCGCCTCCGGCTCGCCGGCCTCGCGCGCCCGCGCCGTGGCGGTGAGCAGCACCGCGCGCTGCCGTCGCGCCTCGGCCTTGTCGATCAGGCCGAGCGCGCCGCGGCGCTCGATGGTCTCCAGCGCACCGCTCCAGTCGCCGTCGGCGCACTGCGCTTCCAGCACGGCGTCGTTGGCCCAGGTGACGCTGGGGGCGAGCCGCGCGGCCTCCGCCGCGTAGGCGCGGGCCGCGACATCGTCCTCGCGCCGGCGCGCCTCGACGAACAGGCCGCGCAGGCCCAGAACCCGCGTCTCGGGGTCGTCGACCATGCGCTGGAACGCGGTCTCGGCCGCCTGCCGGTCGCCGGAGATCTGCGCCGCCTGCGCCTTGAGCAGCAGGGTCAGCGGCTCCGCGCCGAGCAGGCGCTCGGCATCGCCCGCATGGCGGCGCGCCGCCAGGGGATCGCCCGAGCCGACCGCGACCATGCCGCGGGAGAGCGCCGTGAAGCCCTTGGCCCGGCGGCGCCCGCGCGAGCCGCTCACCAGGGTCTCGGGCAGGGTGACGAGGCTGCGCACCACCACCCAGACCAGCCCGAGCGCCACCGCCGCGACGCCGACCCCGACGAGCGCGACCGCGAGGCTGGTGCCCACCGCGTAGCCGTTCCACACGATGGTGACCGAGCCGGGACGGTCGGCGATCCACACCGCCCCGAAGGCGGCGACGGCAAGCAGGGCCAGGAAGGCGAGGGCGCGCCACATGGGATCAGATACTCCTGTCAGCCGCCGGGAACGTCACGTCGGAGCACGTCACGTCGCGACGAAGAAAATATGGACGGGGACGCCTCGCGCCTCCGCGGCATGGTCGCTCAACGGATCGTGGCCGGCGCGGTGGTCGGCAGGCCCTTGAAGGCGTCGGAGAGCAGGGCCTGCGCGGCCTGGGCGGCCTGGACCCGCGCCTTCAGCGTCGCCCCGAAGGCTTCGGCCTGCGCCTTCGCCTCCTGCGGCATCGCCGCGTAGGCCTGCGACGCCTCGCGGAGCGCGCCGCGGTCGAGCGCCGCCTGCACCTTCGCGGCCGGATCGGCCTCGGCGGCCTCGGCCGGCGCCGGGGCGTCGACCTTGCGCACCTGAACGATCGCGTCGGCGATGCTGAGGAAGCGGCGCTTCAGGTCGCCGTTGGCGGCCACGTCCCGCGCCTCCGCGGTCCTGCGCGCCGCCGCGATCCTGTCCCCGATCGGCCGGAACGCGGCCGCGAGCTGGCCCGCCGTCGGCGCGCCCGTCTCGGCGAAGGGCGCCAGCGCGTCGATGCGGCTCGCGTCGCCCGTCTCGAGCCCGCGCAACGTCGCCAGCGGCTCGGCATAGGGCACGCCGGCTTCCAGCGCCCCCGCGACCCGGTCGGCCGTGACGACCTTCAGCGCCGCCTGGACGGTGCTGGCCTCGGCGCGCGAAGCCACGGCCTTGTCGAGCAAGGCGATCCGCTCCGACTGCTCCTGGAGCCGGCGGTCGAGGGCCTTGGTCGCCGCCTCGGCCTGGGTCTTGCCAGCGTCTGCCGCCTCCCGCGTGGCCTGCGTCGCCGCCTGCACGACCTCGGCCACCGCCTTCACGCGCTCGTCGAGCGTCTTCTGGAGCGCGTCGAGGCGCCGGCCGATCGCCTGGTCGGCCTCGGCGCCGGCCCTGGTGCGCGCCGCGATCTCACCCTCGAGGGTGGCGAGTTTCGGTGCGAGGTCGGCGGGCTGCAGGCTGCCGCCGACGGCCTTCGCATCTGATCCCCTGCTCTCAAGTCCCTTGCTCTCGAGCGCCTTCACGCGCTCGTCGAGCGCGGCGAACGGCCTGCCGCCGTCGCCGGCCTGGGTGACGCCGAGGCGGGACTCGGCCGGCGGCTCGCGTCCGGGCTCCTCCTGCAGGGCCGCGAGGCGCTGGTCGAGGCCGTCGAGTCGGGCCGCGAGGTCGGCCGGGAGCGCGCCCGCCGTCCCCGGGCTCGCGGTCTGCGCGTCCGCAGCAGCCGCCGGTGCTGCGCCCGCTTTGTCGAGCGCCTGCTTCGCGGCGGCCTCCGCGGCCTTCACGGCCTCGGGCAGCGGCTTCAGCGCGGCTTCGCTGGCCGCGATCCGCCTGTCGAGCGCCGCGACCGCGTCGCGCGGGCTCAGCGTCGCCATGCGCTGGTCGAGGCCGCTGAACTGTCCCGAGATCCGCTGGTCGAGGGCGTCGATCCGGGCATCGCCGCCGGCATCGCCGAGCACGCCCGCCCGCTCGACCGAAAACAGCAGCCCGGCACCGATCACGCCGCCGAGGAGCCCCGCCGCCGCGACCGAGCCGAGGCCCGGCCCGCGCGAGCCCTTTGCCGCGACGGGTGCCACGCGCGGCGGCGCGCTTCCGGAGCCGGCAGCCAGCCTCGCGCCGGCATCCGCCGCGGCGGCCTTCGCGTCACTGCGCCCGTCACCCGATGCGTCTCCCTTCGCATCGCGTTGGGCCTCGTCCCCGACGCGCTTGGCCTTCAGGTCGATGATCGGGCCGTCGGTCACGGCGACCCCGGGGCGCGGACCTGCCTGGGCCGGCGCGCCGGCCGCCTTCGGAGCGTCCGGACCGGAGCCGGGCTTGGCGGCCTCGACGGGAGCGCCCGCGGGCTTCGGCGGCTCGGATGTCGGCGCGCCGGCCGGCTTGGCGTCCACAGGCTTGGCATCGCTCCTCGCCGGACCCGGCGGGGCGGCGGCGGGCTGGGCCGGGCGCCCCGGCTCGACCCTGGGGCTGACGGAGATCGGCGGATCGGCGCGGCGGGCATCAAGCCCTGCCGGCGGCGATGCGGGAGCGGACGGCGGCGCCCCGACGATTGGCGTGGCAGGCTCGGATTTGCCGGGCTCGGTCTTGATGGGTTCGGGCTTGCCGGGCGCAGGCTTGGCGTCGAGGCCCGCCGGGCGTGGCTCGGGCGGCCGCCCCTGCGGCGGCTGAAATATGCCGGGCCTGCCGGCCTGAAGCGGCGTGCCGCCCGGCTTCGGCGCGCCGGGGTTCGGGCGGTCGGCGTCGTTGGATGGTGGCTTCACGGCCCGTTCTCTCCCGTCTCGACGTCCCGGACGCGGCTTTCGCATCCGCGCCCCTCGATGGCTCCCGCGGCCGCCGGCCGCGACCGGCCCACCCGGCGGGGCGGCCGGCCAATCTCCTAGCACCGCCGCTTCCGCCGGGGCGAGACCCGATACGCCGGCGCGTGGACGCCGTCAGGACAGACCCGCGAGGAGGTCGTCCTCGCGCGGTCGCGCCGCGACGAAATGCACCGCGATCCCGGCCGCTTCCAGCGGCGCGGCCACATCGTCCGACAGGCAGTAATGCCTCAGCGCGCGGAAAGCTCCGCCGCGACCGGCGGCTTCCGCCAGCCGGAGCGCGATCGCCGCGCTCCGGCGGGAATAGTGCAGCGCCGTGTCGAGGCCCGGGTCGCCGCCGCCGAGGGCTGCGGCGACCCTGTCCGGGAGGTGCGGCACGGCTTCGGCCGCGTAGGCGAGGTGCGTCGCGACCGCGTAGCCGGCGGCCTCCAGGGAAGCGGCGGGCTCGGGCTTGCGCGCGGCGCCAGCGACGTGGAGCAGGCGCGCGCCGGGCGCGAGGCGCCGCCCGACCAGCGTGGCGAGCGCGGCAGCGTCCCCTGCTCCGGTCTCGACCGGCCCGAGCCGGGCCTTCGCGGCGAGCGCCGCCGTGTGCGGCCCGACCGCGAAGACCGGCAGGCCGCGCAGGGCCTCGTCCGCGCCGGTCGCGAGCAGGGCGGCGAGCGCGTTGGCGCTGGTCAGGAGGAGCGCCGCGAACGGGCCGGGCGGCGGCGGCGTCCCGGTCGGGCGCACCACCAGCACCGGCGCGACCAGGGGACGATGGCCGAGCGCGGCGAGACGCTCGGCCGTGCGTGCGGCGCCGGGCTCGGGCCGGGCCACCCAGATCCGCACGGCCTCAGCCCTCCAGGCTCAGCCGGATCGCGTGGCGGGCGGTGGCGCCGGGCGCCAGCAGGCGTTGCGAATCGCGCGCCGCGAGTTCGCCGGCAAAATCCGCCCAGTCGGCATGCCCGGTCCAGGCCTCGAGCGACAGGAACGGCGCGGCGGGCTTCGTCCAGACGGCGAGATGGGGGAAGTCCTCCACCGCCATGCCGATCGCCGCGCCGCCGGGGCCGGTAAACCGCATCGTCCGGCTGCGCGCCGTGCGGAACACCAGCGCCTCGGTGAACAGGGCCGGGTCGAGGGGCAGGGTGTCGCCGTCGAGGGGGATCGGGCGCTCCTGGCGCAGCAGCAGCCCGCCGGGGCCGACCTCGGGGGCGTGCGCGCGCTCGGCATGCTCGAACGCCACCGCGTAGCCGCCGCCGGCCGCCCGGGTGCCGCCCGCGAACGGCCACGGGAAGGCCGGGTGGAAGCCGAGGGCGTAGGGCAGGGCGGCCGCGCCGGGGTTGTGCACCGCGATCGCGAAGTCGAGCCCCGCTGGCCGCACCCGCGCCGCGATGTCGAGGCGGAACCGGAACGGGTACTGCGCCAGCGTCTCCGGCGTCTCGGTCAGGCGCAGCGTCACGGCGTCGCCTGCCTGCGCCACCACTCCGAAGGGCAGGTCGCGGGCGAAGCCGTGCTGGGCCATCGGGTACGCGGTGCCGGCCACCCGGACCACGCCGCCCGCCGAGGCGCCGACCACCGGGAAGAGCCACGGCGCGTGCCGATTCCAATGCGCCGGGTCGCCGCTCCACAGGTACTCCGCGCCGGCGACCCGCCACGAGACCGGCTCGGCGCCGGCAAGCGCGAGGCTCGCCGTGGTGCCGTCGGACGCCGTCAGCAGGATCGAATCGGCCATGGGGAACGCTCTTCCGTCGGGCCCGCATCAAGAGCAGGGCCGATGCGGCCGGGCAAGCGGCTTCCCGTCCGAAGCGTCAATCCACCCGCGTCAGGGAGCCGAGATCGACGGTGCCGTTCTGGCTGCTGAAGGTGAGCGACGCGGTGCCGCCGGCCTGCTGCGAGACGCCGCCGATGCGGTGGTCGCCGCTGTCGTAGGTCGTGGTCTTCCCGTCCTGCTCGATCAGCAGCCGGTGCTTGTCGGAGAAGAACGCGTACTTCATCCCGTCCTGCGCGCCGCTGGTCGCGGGCTTGCCGAGGTCCTCCGGCCACCACGGCTCGGCGCCCTTCATCGGCTCCATCGGCTTCATGGGTTCCATCGGCTTCATGGGTTCCATCGGGATTCGCCTCGCACGTGTCGCTCCTCGCAAGACGCGGCAGGGCGGGAACGGTTGCATCCCTCCGGACTCCGCTTCGCTACTGCACGCCGAGGATCAGGGTGCTGGGGCCGGCCTGCGTGCCGGTGAGGGTCGTCGGCACGCGCACGGTCCGTCCGGCATCGGCCGCGACCTGGGCCGTCTGCGGACCGGCGCAGCCGCCGAGCGGCAGGGCGGCGAGGCACAGCACCAGCGACAGCATCTTCATGGCCACGTCTCCCCGGACGCGGCATCCTCGCCCGGGATGGTTAACCGAAGGTTTGCACGGCGACGACGATCAGTCCGCGGCCGGCATCTCGGCCGCCTCGGCTTCAGTGAGTTCGGGGAACGCCGCGCCGGAGGCGATCTCGGGCTCGGACTCGAACAGCACGGCGAAGGTCTCCGGATCGTAGAAGCGCATGATCATCTGCAGGAACGAGCGTGCGTCGACCCCGTAGGCGTTCGCCCAGATGCGGATCTGGTCGGGCGGGACGCGGCTGCGGCCGGTCTCGACCTGGGACACGAAGGTGTAGACCGGCGATCCGATCTCGGCCGCGAACGAACGCTGCGAATGGCCCGCCTTCTCGCGCAGATGCTTCAGGACCCGTCCGGCTTCCTTGCGAAGTTCCCTGGTCTCGGGCGTGCTCAACTTCTGCGCGTTGGTATACATCTCGCACGAGGCCCTCGGTGGTCGTCATTCCCTATAGCGGAACCCATACATGGGGTAGGGCCGTGGCTAAAGCCTGTCAAGGCGAGGCCGGCGGCGATCCCGGCCTCAGTATCGGACAGAACAGCGACGGATCATCACGCCGATCGAGCCTCAGTTGAAGACGATCTCCGTCTGCCCCGGTTCGAGCCAGGCCGCGTCCAGGGCGATGTTCCAGCCGGCCGCGTCGGCCCGGCGGCTCAGGACTTCGACCAGGCGATGGACCTGGAGGCGGTCGAGGCTCAGGCCGACGAGGTCGGCGGCCCCGTCGCGCAGCGACACCTCGAACGTGGCGGGCGTGAGCGTGACGTCGACGGCGCCGACGAGGCGGGCCGCCGGCAGCGCCGGGGCGGGGCCGTCGGCCGCGACGGACGCCTCGGTCAGGGCCGGCCCGCCCCGCCCGAACAGGGCGTCCTGGTGCTCGAGCAGGATGATGTCGTCGCGCAGCGCGGCCGGCGCCTGGCTGGCGATGGCGTTCGAGCGTTCGAGCAGCCGGGCGAGGCCGTTGGTCAGGCGCTCGGTCAGCCGGCGCGTCAGGGCGACGTGCACGCCGTGGCCCGCGCCGTCCGCGGCGAACAGGCTGAGCCGGTCCTCGGGCGCGTCGTAGGCGAAGGCGAGGCTGACGGCCTTGATGGGGATTGCGCTCATGCCGGCCCGCTCTTCCCGATCCGGCTCCAGTCCCAGTCGATGCTGCTGTCGGCGGGCAGGAACAGCATCGGCGCGGGCGGGGTGCTGGCCTGCGCGCGGGCGGCGGCCTCGGCCTCGGCGCGGGCCTGCGCGAGCTTGCCGAGGGCGGCGAGGTTGCCCATCGCGAGGAGCTGCGCGTAGGCCACCGGCAGCGCGCCGGCCCGGCGCAGGGCGGTGAACGCCGGCGCGTCGAGCGCGTTCAGCGCCGCCTCGTCGAGGCGGTGCAGGCCCGGCACGGTCTGCGCGCCGGCTTGCGTCTGGAGCGTGATCGGCCACGGCGCGAGCACGCCGGCCTGCGCCAGCACGGCGCAGGCGCCCTCCAGCGCGAGGATGCTCTCGGCCGTCTGCGCGAGGAAGGCCCACACCTGCGCCACCGGCTCACTCAGGCCGCCTGCGTCGTCGAACAGCGGCTCGCCGCCCTCCGGCGTCAGCAGGCCGCTCGCCTCGTCCACGCACAGGGTGGCCGCCGAGCCCGCGTCCCAGCCGAGGTGGAACGGGTGCGCGCGCAGGGCCGCCGGCACGTAGGCGCCGCGCCAGGCGCCCTGCGCATCGACGTAGAGGTTCTGGCCCGGCAGCAGGCCGAGCAGCGCGCACAGCGACCAGCCCGCGCCCGCCTGGGTGAAGGCGAGCGGGAACGCCAGCGCGGCCTGCGCCAGCTCGGCCGCGGCGAGGCCGATCACGCTGCGCTCGGCGGCGAAGGCGTAGCCCTGGTAGCGGTGCCAGCGCAGATGGCGGTGGCGGGACGGCGAGAGGACGTGGAGCGCGGGCATCGCCGATCCCTACCCCCGATCGCGCGCCTACACCACGCCCAGGTGGCGCCACACCGGCAGCTTCTCGGCGAGGAACACCGCTGCCTCGGCGCCGACCAGCGCCTCGGTCTCGGCCGGCACGGTCACGGCCTGGCCGTCCTTGAGCCAGTTGACGCCGAGCCGCCGCATCGAGGCCATGACGTGGGCCGTCAGCGCCTCCGGCCCGCCGGCCTCGCCCGCGAGCACCGCCGAGAGCATCAGCAGGTCGCCGTGGGTGGCCTGGATGCCGGAGCCGGCGAGCGGCGCGGCGAGGAAGTTGTAGGTGCGGCCCTGGAGCATCTTGCCGGCGATGACGCGGTTGAGGCGCTGCGCCGGGCCGGGATCGGTGGTCTCGGCGGCCGGCAGCGGCAGCGCCTGGCCGCTGTGCACCAGGAGGCTGATCGCCTGGAGCGCCGCGCCCGCCCCGCCCGGCCCGAAGGCGGGCAGCGCCGCGATCTCGCTGAAGCTTGCCGCGCCCGCGGCCAGCCGGTCGGCCAGGACGCCGTAGAGCGCGTCGTTGCCGTTCAGCTCGCCGAGCGGGCTCTGGAACGTGAACGTCACCTTGCTCCGCGGCACGACGAGCGCGAAGCGCATCGCGGCCAGCAGCGCGTTCTGCTCGGCCGCCGTCGTCGGGGCGGCGCCGCGGGCGTAGAGGTCGCGGCGGAACTGCTTGTTGCCGGCGATGTCGCGCAGCGTCTCCTTGAAGATCGGGTCGGCCTCGGCCGAGACCCGCGCGCGGGCGCCCTCGGGCACGCACAGCGCGTCCATGTTCTCGGTGAGCGTCGCCGAGCCGACGTAGCCGAGCTTGGCCCGGCCGAACATCTCGGCGACGTCGGCTATGTGGAAGATGAACCAGTTCGCGTTGAGGTACTCGTGCGCGAGGTAGTTGCGGTCCATCGTCAGCAGGCGCTCGACGCGCGGCGCGAGGCCGGGGTTGGCGGCAAAGTACGCCGCGCCCTCGGCCATCAGCGCCTTGACGAGGTCGAGGCCGGAGCCGGTCTGCACGTCGGAGCGGCCGGCGACGCGCTTGGCGTTCTCGCGCATCAGGCGCTGCATCGGCAGCACCGGCGCCCAGCCCGGCATGGCGTTGTAGGAGACGTAGAGCAGACCGCCGGGCCTGAGCCGCTTGCGCGCGACCTCGACGATGGCCTCGTGCGCCTCGGCCGAGACCCAGGTGAGGATGCCGTGCAGCACGATCAGGTCGAGGTCGTGCTGGCCCTCCTGCGCCTCGCGCGCCAGGTCCTGGAAGCTCGCCTCGCGCAGCGACACGTTGGCGAGCGCCGCCGCGTCCGCGAGGCCGCGCGCGTGGGCGACGTGCAGCGGGTTGAAGTCGACGCCTTCGAACTGCGTCGCGGGGTTGGCCGCCGCGTTGATGAGGAAGCCGAGACCCATGCCGATGCCTAGTTCGAGCACGCGCCGGGGCCGCAGGCTGAGGCTGGGGTGCCGGCCGACAGCTATTGCGGCGAAGGCGATATGGGCGGGTACGGTCTCGCGGTAGAAGCCGAGCGCGTAGGGGATGTCGGAGACGTAGCCCTCAGTCCAAGTGGACATTCTCTCTCCCAAAGCGGCGATCGAACTCGTAACTGCTGACTAGGCAATAAGAACAAAAAAGGGCGAGGTTTCCCCCGCCCTTTCTTTGATATTGTTGTCGTCTTACGTGAACTGGAAGTCGCTTGCGGCCAGCGTACCAGTCAGGCCAGTGATCTTCACGAGGAAGTCGGCTGTGTTTGAGACAGGACCAGTTGCATCATTCACGTACAGATAAGTACCAGCGGCAGCACCACCCTGCACCGTCAACACGACGGCCTGTGCGGTCGTTGTTGAGCCCGTCACGGCCGTAATACCAGCATAGACACCAGTCAGGTCGGCAGCAGTGGCGATGGTCTGATTGGCAAGGTTGACCGCAGTGAATGGAGTGCCCGTGTTGACAAGGCTGATCTTGTCAGTGCCAGCAACAATGTCCGTGATGCTGACAATATCAGTTGTGCCAGCGGATGTGGCAGCGAAGTTAGCAAGGTTGCTGCCAGAGAACTTGAAAATGTCAGAACCAGAACCGCCGGTGATGACATCATTCGAGGCAGCAGTATTCACCGTGATCGTGTCGTTACCGGCACCACCGTTGATGGTGTCCTTACCAGCGCCACCGTTGATAGTGTCGTTGCCACTACCACCTATTATGACGTCGGCCTGACCCGAACCCAACACATTGAGCTTGCCAGTAAACGCCGAGGCGTCGATCTTCGAGCCCGTTGTCGTCGCAGCTAAACCGCTCGTGATCGTGAGATCCTTAGACCCAGTGATCACGATGTTCGAGTTATCGGCATTGGCAAGCGTTGTAATGACGTTGCTTCCGCCAGTACCCGTACCGGTTGAAGTCAGGTTAACGGTCGTTTCGCCGTTAACGGTCAGGTTTGCGAGGGTCTTGGCGGCCGTCGCTGCACCGTAGTCAACCGTAACGCTGGTTGCAGTCTCACCGACCTTGTTGGCAACCGTTACCGTGCCGCTGTTGCCGGCACTGTTGTCAATCGTAAACACTGACGTGGCGAGAGCGTTGTTGAACGTCTCTGTCAAGTTACCGGCATTTACCTTGAAAGAGTTAATGCCGTTGGTAATCTGAGAGATGTCGACAGTGGCACCAGAACTGCTCAGACCCAACGCCTCGAAGCCAGTAGCCTTATTGATTGCAGCGTAGACCGGCGTCGTATCGTTGATGTTGATGGTATCTGTGCCAGCACCACCCGTAAGAGTATCAGAAACCGTGAACTGCGTCGCGGCGAACGTCACGCTGTCGTTGCCAGAGCCGCCTCTGAAGGTCAGCGTCGAACCAGCGGCCTCGTCCGTAAACAGAACGCCACCTGTGTTCGTGCTACCGTCGACGGTCACGGTCGCGGCAAGATCCGATGCCGAGATCGTCACCTTGCCAGCGCCGGCAATGTTCAGCTTCGTAGCTGCACCAGCCGTGAGCGTCGTGGCGCTGAACTCGGTCGCCGCATTGATGTTGACGGTCGTATCGGTCGCCGCAGCCGTGAGATTGCCAACCGCGTTCTTCGTCGTCGTTCCGTTGACGTTGAGCGTCGTGCTCGCAGCGCCCGTTACGGTGACATCGTTAGGGGTTACAGCAGTCCCGCCCTGGAAACCGCTCAGCGTCAGGTTAGTGGTCGTATCCGTCGCCGAGGCTGCGAAGGTCACAGTACCAGCGGCAGCGACGCCGTTCGCCGTCGAGATGTCGAGCGCAACGCCGGCTCCAGCCGTAAAAGTCGTGCCATTTGTAGCATCGACCTGCTCAACCTTAAGAGTCTGGAGACCGGAAAGGTTGCTGACGTTGATGCTGACATTGCCGGGAGCGACATAGTCGAGAACTTCGATGCCATTGATCGCCGGCAGCGTAGTGGTCGCGAACAGCCTTAACGTGTCGGTTCCAGCGCCACCGTTCACCTGATCCGCTGCGCTAGTAGTGTTAGCGTCACCGAGGAAAGTATCGTTGCCAGCTGTGCCGGCGAAGTTGTCAATAGCTGTGGTAAGGGTGAAAGTTGTGCCAGCGTTCGAGCCACCGTTAGAACCCGTCTGGCTACCGAGCGAGCCACTGTTCGGCGAGCCGACCGCGGCCGAGTCGAGGAAGGTGACGACGCCGGAGGCGTTGCGCTGCGCCGACTCGTTCGAGTTGGTGATCTCGGCGAGGACCACGGCGGCGGTCTTGCCCGAGCCGGTCCAGAAGTTGACCTCACCCGTGCTCGCGGTGCGGCCGAGGATGTTGTTGTAGATGGTCGAGACGAAGCCGGCGTTGAGCGTGTTGCCCGCGACGGTCGCGCTGCCCGAGGTCGCCTCGGCGGAGTTCAGGAGCTGCTGCGCGATCACCGAGATGTTCTGGGTGCCGCCGCCCTGCTCGTAGGTCTGCACGAAGAACTTCAGGCCGCCAACGTCCGGCACGCGGCCGAACTCGGCCTGGTACAGGCGCACGATCGGGGTGACGTAGGTGGTGGCCTCCGGCGACAGCTCGATCTGCTGGCGCACCTGGGCGTCGGAGATGTCGGTGCGGTTGGCGAAGAACTGGATGCCGCCGGCGTCGACGTTCCGGAAGAGAACGTTGTTGTAGATGGTATTGAGCTGGTCTGCAGTTAAGGCCATGTTCGTTCCCTTGCGGTGCGGGGGGAGCCTGCAGCGTTGCGCCGCGTTGCCCGCCCCGGAGCCCTCGACCCTGGTGAGTCGCCCCGTATGTAGATTGCTTCACGCCGCCGCGTCCAGGGGATTCTTCACCGCGCCGGGCGGCCGTGCCTTCGCCGTTGCTGAAATGCCACCGGGCGCCGGCGGTCGAGCGCGCGTTAAGGCTTCGGAAGAATTTTCCTGTGCGCGGGCGCCGGCTTCGGCGGCTGCGCGCGTCTTCCCTCCCCCGCGGAGGCTGCCGGATGCACCCATCGCCCCACGCGATCCGGACAGGGCGCATGTCCCCTCCTCCCCGCACGCGGGGAGAGGCCCGGCTGCACCCCGTCGTGCAGCCGGGAAGCGAGAGGCGAAGCCGGAGCGACGGTGAGGGGGCGTGGCCGGATGAGGCTCGCCTTGAGCCCCCCTCACCCTCGGCGCCGCCTTGGCCCACGACGACGACGGGGTCGTCGCGGCCCTCTCCCCGCAGGCGGGGCGAGGGGATGCGCGGCCAGCGACGCGCCGAGCACCGGGATGCGTGAATCCGCAAGCCCGCAGAGGGGGGGAGGAAACGCGCGTGGGTGAAACCGAGGCGCGGTGGGGGTTGCGTGGCGCGGGCGACGGGACTCGAACCCGCGACCTCCGGCGTGACAGGCCGGCACTCTAACCAACTGAGCTACGCCCGCACGGCGCATGCCGGCGACGGCCCTGGCGGGCGTCGAGCGGCGGCCGGGGTTTAGGGTGGGGGGCCGGGGCGTGTCAAGCGCGCGCCGCGAACGCGGGCCGGCGTCGGCCGGGGCCGGATCGCCGGCGGGCGGCGCCTGCGCGCATCTGCCGTGTTGGCCGGCGCCCGGCCAGGCCCCACCTCACGTTCCAAGGGGCCGCATCGAGGCCGCATCGGGGCCGCACGGGGCCGATGGTGCGACGCGCAAACGGCTTGTCTCACCCGGACGGCTCGACTAAGCCTCGGCCCGCGCAGTCTGGACCTGGACCAGTTCCATATCGCCGCCCGGCGCGAGAGAGGTGTGGCATGACCGGTCTCCTGGCGGATTACCTGCCGCTCATCGTCTTCCTCGGCGTGTCGCTGTTCATCGCCGGCGCACTCCTCGTGGCGCCGTTCCTGGTGGCCTATTCGAGCCCGGACCCGGAGAAGCTCTCGGCCTACGAGTGCGGCTTCAACGCCTTCGACGACGCGCGCATGAAGTTCGACGTGCGCTTCTATCTCGTCGCCATCCTGTTCATCATCTTCGACCTCGAGGTCGCCTTCCTGTTCCCCTGGGCCATCACCTTCGGCGAACTCGGCTGGTTCGGGATGTGGTCGATGATGGCCTTCCTCGGGGTGCTCACCGTGGGCTTCGTCTACGAGTGGCGAAAAGGTGCGCTCGAATGGGACTAGAGCCCGCCGCCCCGCCCGCCCGCCACTGAGGCAGCCATGGCCTTCACCCCCGACCTCTCCCGCGCGCCGACGCTGTCGCCCCAGCCCAAGGGGCTGATCGACCCCAACACCGGCCGGCCGATCGGCGCCGACGACCCGACCTTCCTGTCGATCAGCGACGAACTCGCCGACCGCGGCTTCCTGATCACGTCCACCGACGACCTGATCAACTGGGCGCGCACCGGCTCGCTGATGTGGATGACGTTCGGGCTCGCGTGCTGCGCCGTCGAGATGATGCAGATGTCGATGCCGCGCTACGATTGCGAACGCTTCGGCTTCGCGCCGCGCGGCTCCCCGCGGCAATCCGACGTGATGATCGTGGCCGGCACGCTGACCAACAAGATGGCGCCGGCTTTGCGCAAGGTCTACGACCAGATGCCGGAGCCGCGCTACGTGATCTCGATGGGCTCGTGCGCCAACGGCGGCGGCTACTACCACTATTCGTACTCGGTGGTGCGCGGCTGCGACCGCGTCGTGCCGGTGGACATCTACGTGCCGGGCTGCCCGCCGACCGCCGAGGCGCTGCTCTACGGCGTGCTGCTGCTTCAGAAGAAGATCCGCCGCACCGGCACGATCGAACGCTGAGGTGACGCCATGAGCAACGGCATCGCGATCCTCGGCCATACCCAGCCGGCCTCGGGCCACGCGGCGTTGCAGGCGCTCGCCGACCACATCGCCGCGGCGCTGGGGCCGGCGGTGGTCGAACGCACGATCGTGCGCGACGAGCTGACGCTCGTGGTCCAGGGCTCGGACATCGTCTACGCGACGACGTTCCTGCGCGACGACCCGGCCTGCGCCTTCCGCTGCTTCCTCGACCTCTGCGGGGCCGACTACCCGAACCGCGCGCAGCGGTTCGACGTGGTCTACCACCTGCTCTCGCTGCGCCACAACGCGCGCATCCGGGTGAAGGTGCGCACCGACGAGACGACGCCGGTGCCCTCCGTGATCGACGTGTTCCCCGGCGCCAACTGGTACGAGCGCGAGGCCTACGACCTCTACGGCATCCTGTTCTCGGGCCACCCGGACCTGCGCCGGCTGCTGACCGATTACGGCTTCGAGGGGCATCCGCTGCGCAAGGACTTCCCGCTCACCGGCTTCGTCGAGGTCCGCTACGACACGGACGAGGCGCGGGTGGTCTACGAGCCGGTGAAGCTCACGCAGGAATTCCGGAACTTCGATTTCCTCTCGCCGTGGGAGGGCACGGATTACGTGCTGCCCGGTGACGAGAAGACGACCGCATAGGCGGAGGGCTCACCATGACCGAGCATAATATCCGCAACTTCGCGATCAATTTCGGGCCGCAGCACCCGGCGGCGCACGGCGTGCTGCGCCTGGTGCTCGAACTCGACGGCGAGGTCGTGGAGCGCGTCGACCCGCATATCGGGTTGCTGCACCGCGGCACGGAAAAACTGATCGAGCACAAGACCTACCTCCAGGCGACGCCGTACTTCGACCGGCTCGACTACGTCTCGCCGATGAACCAGGAGCACGCCTTCTGCCTCGCGATCGAGAAGCTCGCCGGCATCGAAGTGCCGCGCCGGGCGCAGCTCATCCGGGTGCTGTTCTGCGAGATCGGGCGCCTGCTCTCGCACCTCCTCAACGTCACGACGCAGGCGATGGACGTCGGCGCGCTGACGCCCCCGCTCTGGGGCTTCGAGGAGCGCGAGAAGCTGATGATCTTCTACGAACGGGCGTCCGGCGCCCGGCTCCACGCGAATTACTTCCGCCCCGGCGGCGTCCACCAGGACCTGCCGCCGGCGCTGATCGACGACATCGAAGCGTTCTGCGACCCGTTCCTTCAGGTCGTGGACGACCTCGACAACCTCGTCATGGGCAACCGCATCTTCAAGCAGCGCAACGTCGACATCGGCATCGTGTCGGTGGACGAGTGCATGGCCTGGGGGTTCTCGGGCGTGATGGTGCGCGGATCGGGCATCCCGTGGGACCTGCGCAAGTCGCAGCCCTACGAGGCTTACGAAGAGATGGACTTCGACATCCCCGTGGGCCGCAACGGCGACACCTACGACCGGCAGGTGATCCGCATGGAGGAGATGCGGGAATCGGTGAAGATCATGAAGCAGTGCGTGGCCAAGCTGCGCGAGCCCGCAGGGCAGGGGCCGATCGCCTCGCTCGACGGCAAGTTCGCACCGCCGCCGCGCCGCGCGATGAAGCGGTCGATGGAATCGCTGATCCACCACTTCAAGCTCTACACCGAGGGCTTCCACGTCCCTGAGGGCGAGGTCTACGCCTGCGTCGAGGCGCCCAAGGGCGAGTTCGGCGTCTACCTCGTCTCCGACGGCTCGAACAAGCCGTATCGCTGCAAGATCCGCGCACCCGGCTTCGCGCACTTGCAGGCGATGGACTGGATGTGCCGAGGGCATCTCTTGGCCGACGTATCCTGCGTGCTCGGCACGCTCGATATCGTGTTCGGCGAGGTTGACCGGTGATCCGCGACGCGACCCTTCCCGCCCCCCTCTGCGGGGGAGGGTGGCCCGCGAGCCAGGTCGGGAGAGGGGAGCGCCGTATCCGGATGCGTTGCTCCCCTCACCCGAACCTCCCTCACGCGAGGGCCACCCGCTCCCGCAGAGGGGAGAGGGATCGGCGCGCGGATGGATTTACTACGACCGGCACCGGGAACGCTTGAAGCATGTCGAACCGCAGGCTCGCCCCGACCGCCGATCAGCCCGAGAGCTTCGCGTTCACTGAGGAGAACGCCGCCTGGGCGAAGGGGCAAATCGAAAAGTATCCAGAGGGACGCCAAGCCTCGGCCGTGATCCCGCTGCTGTGGAAGGCGCAGGAGCAGAACGGTGGCTGGCTGCCGCGGCGCGCGATCGAGGCGGTCGCCGACGAACTCGGCATGCCGCATATCCGCGTGCTGGAGGTCGCGACCTTCTACACGATGTTCGCGCTGGAGCCGGTGGGACGGTTCTGGATCCAGCTCTGCGGCACGGTGCCGTGCGATTCCTGCGGCGCGCGCGAGCTCAAGGACATGCTGCACGCCCGCCTCGGCGCGCCGGGGCACGTCAGCGTCGACGGCAACTTCTCCTGGCTCGAGGTCGAGTGCCTGGGCGCCTGCTGCAACGCGCCCATGGTGCAGATCAACCAGGACTACTACGAGGACCTGACGCCCGAGAGCCTGGGCAGGCTGATGGACGACCTCGCCGCGGGGCGCCCGGTGAAGGTCGGCTCGCAGACCGGACGGGTCTCGTCCGAGCCGCAGGGCGGTGCCGACACCCTGACCGATACGGCCCTGTTCGACGGCTCTCGCGTCGGCGCGTGGCGCAGGCGCTTCGAGGACACCCGGAAAGCCGAGGGCGATCCGGCGCGGGCCAAGGATGAGGCTGCCTCGACCGAGGCGCGCGTCGCAACCGAGCCCAAGATTGCCAAGCCCGATGCCGGCCGAACGGTCGAGCGGAAGGTCGCCGACGCCCCGGCGCAGCGGGCGGCCGACGGACAGGCACCGATCAAGCCGGAGGACCGGGCCGATGCCGCCGACCGTGGAAGCTCGGTCATCAAGCGCAGGGACGCGCCCCAAGCTGCCTCCGATGCGCCTGCCAAGCGCATCGCCGAGGGCGAGGCTGCCGGCGCCGAGGCCGGGGCGCAGTTGGGCCTGACGCGCGACGCGGTTCCGCCGCAGCCGTCGGTCTCGGGAGCGAGCGACGACAAGCCGGCCGCATCTCCGGGCGGTCCCGGAGGGAAGGCGTGATCGCCATGGCCGACGGAACGAACGACCTGATCGACGCTGTCATGAAGACGGTCCAGGCGCGCTCTGGCAACATCGCGAAGGGCCTTCGGGAAGTCCGCGGCAAGGTGCGGGCTTCGGGCACGACCATTCACGACGTTCGAGAGGACCTTCACGCCCTCGAGACCCACGTAGAGCGCATCGCGCGCCGCCTCGACATCATCGACGTCCCGGCCTTCTGAGAAACCGGAAACGGAAAAGCATGCTCGCCGACCAGGATCGCATCTTCACCAACCTCTACGGGCTGCATTCGCCCGGGCTCGACGCCGCGCAGAAACGCGGCGCATGGGACGGCACCAAGTTCCTGCTGGAGCAGGGCCGCGACTGGATCATCGACGAAATGAAGGCGTCGGGCCTGCGCGGGCGCGGCGGCGCAGGCTTCCCGACGGGTCTTAAGTGGTCGTTCATGCCTAAGAAGTCGGACGGGCGGCCGCACTACCTCGTGGTTAACGCCGACGAGTCCGAGCCCGGCACCTGCAAGGACCGGGAGATCATGCGGCACGACCCGCACCT
>NZ_CAXTHR010000079.1:0-19828 GCF_964244095.1 uncultured Methylobacterium sp.
GCGATGGTCATGCCCTCGATGAGGTTGAAGGGGTCGCCCTCCATCATCATCCGGTCGGCGAAGGTGCCGGAATCGCCCTCGTCGGCGTTGCAGACCACGTATTTCTGGTCCGCCTTCGCCAGCATCACCGTGTTCCACTTGATGCCGGCGGGGAAGCCCGCGCCGCCGCGGCCGCGCAGGCCCGACTCGCGCACCGCCGCGACGGTGCCCTCGGGCCCGAGCTTCAGTGCCGCCTCGAGGCCGCGATAGCCGCCATGCGCCCGGTAATCGGCCACCGACACCGGATCGATCACCCCGCAGCGGTGAAAGGTCAGGCGATGCTGGCGGGCGAGGAACGGGATCTGCTCCGGGTCGCCGAGCCGCAGGGCGTGCGCGCCGCCCGTCGTCAGGCCGGCATCCAGCAGCGCGTCCACGTCGGCCGGCGTCACCGGGCCGTAGGCGACGCGGCCCTCCGGCGTGCCGACCTCGACCATCGGCTCCAGCCAGAACAGGCCGCGCGAGCCGGTGCGGACGATGGTCACGTCGAGGCCGCGGCGTTCGGCCCCGGCAAACAGCGCGCGGGCGATGCGGTTGGCGCCGAGCCCGAGGGCGACGGCGTCGCGGGGGACGTAGAGGGTGATGCTCATGCGCGTGCCTCGTTCAGGACCGCTTCGAGGCCGTCGGCGGTGAGCCGCGCGATCGGCTGGCCGTCGACCAGCGCCGCGGGGGCGTTGGAGCACAGCCCGAGGCAGTAGACCGGCTCGACCGTGGCGTTGCCATCGCTGGTGGTGCCGTGCCAGCCGGTGCCGAGCCGCGACAGGATCTCGGCGTGCAGACGGTCCGAGCCCATCGCCTGACAGGCCTCGGCCCGGCACAGCTTGACCTCGTGACGCCCGGCGGGGTGCGCGCGGAAGTCGTGGTAGAAGGTGATGCAGCCGTGGACCTCGGCCCGCGACAGGTTCAGCGCATCGGCGATCAGCGGCACCGCGCCGGCATCGACGTAGCCGAAGGTCTCCTGCAGCGCGTGCAGGATCGGGAGGGTGGCACCTTCGAGATGGCTGTGTTCGGCGATGATCCCGGAGGCGCGGGGCGCATCCCAGGGCTCGTGGCGCGGCATGGGTTCCTGCCTAGATTGTTTCCGTTCTAAAACGGATTGGAACAGAAATGCCGATTGCATTCAATCGCGCAGATCGGTCGCTTGACAAAGAATGCCTGTCGCCGCCCGGGGACGGCGTGCGGCCCATGCTCCGCCTTGCCGAGGATCGGATAAGTTTTCAACGGCCTCGATTTGTCATGGTGCAGTGCTTTAAGAATCCGAGATGCGGTCCAGGCCAGGCTGGTCTGCAATAAAATACTGGCCGCCCGCGCCGCCGGGCGTGCCGTCCCCACCGGGCGCACCGGAACGGGGCCGGGATGACGGCGCAATCCTCGCGCGACGGCGCGCGGAAGATTTTTTGCACGCGCGCACGCGCCGAAGATTTCTTGCAACCGCCTGAAACGAAAGATCGGCGGGGGCTTTAACATAGCTTAAACGGCAACCGGGATCGTCAGCCAGGCTCCCGGCGGCGGGAAGGCGATGTGCCGCAGGGAAGCAGTCTCATGCTGAAGATCGATCTCCACCCACCCCAGGCCGGCCCGGGCTCGGACCCCGTGCTCTACGGCGTTGCGGCCGGGCTCGCCGAACTGTTCCCGCCCGTCATCGGGCACGACCCCGCCGCGGCGGGTCCCGATCTGTCCGAGGACGAGGACGAGCAGGACTGAAAACGCGCGGCTACAACGCCTCGCGCGCCGTGTCCTGCCAGCGCACCAGCGGCTCCGTCAACGCCACCAGCACCGCGTCGGCGAGCTTGCCCGCCACCGCGAAGGCGATGATCGCGGCGAGGATCTGCTCCGGCTTCGAGAATTGCTGCCCGTCGATCAACAGGTAGCCGAGGCCCTCGGACGCCCCCATCAGTTCCGCCGCGACGACGAACAGGAAGCCGAGGCCCAGCCCCGTGCGCAGGGCCGTGAGCGTCGCCGGCAGCACCGCGGGCAGGAGGATGCGTCGCACCTGCGCCGCCCGCGACAGCCGGAAGATGCGCCCGACCTCGACGAGTTTGCGATCGACGCTCGCGATGGCGCCCGCGACCCCGACATAGACCGGGAAGAACACGCCCACCGCGATCAGCGTCACCTTGGGCGTCTCCAGGATGCCGAACCACAGGATGAACAGCGGCACCCAGGCGAGCGAGGGCACGGCGCGCAGCGCCTGCAAGCTCGGATCGACGAGCCGGCGAAGCGTCGGCAGCGTCGCGGTGAGCGCGCCCGCGACGATCCCCGCGGCGGCGCCCAGCCCGAAGCCGAGGCCGACGCGGACTAGCGTCGCCGCGACGTGCATCCACAGGTCGCCGGAGGCGGCCAGGGCCCACAGCGTGGCCCCGATCTGGCTCGGCGGCGGCAGCAGGCGGCCCTGCGCGAGGCCGGTGCGCACCGCGAGTTCCCAGCCGAGCGCCAGCGCCAGCGGCAGGACGAGGCCGAGGCCCGCGTGCCGGCCCCGGCCGAACAGCGCGGCCCTCCGGCGCGCCGCGGCCTTCGCGGGGGAGGCCTCGGCGGTGGCGGCGGAGCCGGTCATCGGGTGGCCGGAACGGTGGCGTGGGTTCGCATCGGGCCGATCGTAGGGATGGCGTTCGGCGGCGCTATAGCACGCCGCGTCCGGCGCGGCGCCCGGTCGCTAAGCAGGCATTCGTGGCCTCGCCCACGAAGGCCTGCTTCGATCTCTTTAGTTGCCGCATCATTTTTTTCGCGCGAACCGGCGGCCACTTCGCGCAATGATGCTTAGAGTGCTTTCCGACGAAGTGGACACCGGTTCGTCGCAAGGAAGCACGTCAAAACAAGGACCTGGAGCCGTTCCCGACCCAACGTGGTCGGGAACGGCTCCAGCCGCACGGACCGCCTCGGCCGAGCCTACGGCGCCGGGTTGAAGGCCGGGTCGAGCAGACCGTCGACCGCCGCCGCGACGTCGGTCCCGGCCGGGACGATCCCGGCCTGCTGCAGGGCGAGGCCGGCGGCGCGGATCGCGGCGGCCTGCGTCGGGCCGACCGCCGGCTCGGAGAGGTCGGTGCGCTCGATCTGCCGGGCGATCACCGGATCGGGGAGCTTCGTCGCGGACACGAGCGCCGCCCGCAGCGCGTCGGGCTCGGCGACCGCCACGCGCCGCGCCCGCTCGTAGGCGGCGATCACGGTGCGGACGAGGTCCGGGTTGTCGCGCGCGAAGGCCTCGCGCACGGCGAGCAGGCCCCAGGTGTTGGCCGAGGCGTCGCGGAAGAACAACGTGTCGCCGTTCTCGATCTCGGCCGCGGCCATCATCGGGTCGAGGCCGGCCCAGGCGTCGACGTCGCCGCGGTCGAGCGCCGTGCGGCCGTCGGCGTGCTGGAGCAGGACGAGCTTGGCGTCGCGCTCGGTCAGCCCCGCGCCCTGGAGCGCGCGGATCAGGAAGATGTGCGGGTCGGTGCCGCGGGTGACGGCGATGCGCCGGCCCTTGAGGTCGGCGACCCGCGCGATCCCCGAATCCTTGCGGGTGACGAGCGCGGTCCATTCCGGCCGCGAGAACGCGTAGACCGCCTTGATCGGGTTGCCGTTGATGCGCGCGACGAGCGCCGCGGCGCCGGCCGACGAGCCGAAATCGATCGCGTCGGCATTGAGGAATTCGAGCGCCTTGTTCGAGCCGAGCGACTGCACCCAGCGCACCGCGATGCCCTTCGGCTTCAGGGCCTCCTCCAGGAAACCCTTCTCCTTCAGGACGAGGCCGACCGGATTGTAGCTCGCCCAGTCGAGGCGGATCTCCTTCACGTCGGCGGCAAAGGCCGGCGCGGCGGCGAGCGCGAGGGCGGCGAGGAGGGTGCGGCGGAGGAGGCGCATGGCGGGTCCGTTGGCGGGTCCGTTTCGGATCGGGCGTCGATGCGAGCTAGAGCAGGATCGTTCGTTATGTCAAACGGAAATTCCGCAAGAGCGGACAGGGCGGGCGACTGGCCCGAACCCTGCCGCATCGCGGACTCCGCGCCTCACGTCAGTTGCAGGAAGGCCGCGATCTTCGCCTTCACGTCCGCGATCACCTCCTCCGGCGCCACGTCGGCGAAGCGCGCGCCGCCCTCGGACCAGGAAAGCGGCTTGCCCTGATCCGCCAGCACGAAGCCGTGGATCGTCAGACCGGCCGGCAGGGCGACCTCGTAGGGGTAGCCGCGCCCGCGGCTGGTGATCGGGCAGGCGAAGCAGCGCCCGACGAGGCCATTGTAGGCGCGCGGCGTCAGAACAAGGCCCGGGCGGATGAAACCCTGCTCGGTCCCGACATGCGAGCTGAAGTTCAGGAAGATGATATCCCCGAGATCCGGACAGTAGGGCGTGTCACCAGATCTCTTCGCCGACGGCTGGTCCGCCGAACTGATCGTCATGAAGATTGTCTCTCGTGATGCCCGCGAGCAGTCCGTCGAAGGTGTAGCGCGGCGGGTCCGCGCGTGGCGCGATGACGATGCGGCCCTGCTCGACGCTCAGATCGGCGCTGCTGCCCTCGGTGGCGCCAACGCCTCGCAGGACATGGGCCGGGATGCGGAGGGCGAGGCTGTTGCCCCACCTGGAGAACTGGACGATCATTTTCGATCAGCACCGACAACGACGACACGGACGACCAAGGCAAGCCTGAACGGGCGAGCCTCGGACGTATCTTCTTCGTATCTACGTCGCAACCGGATGTCCGGCAAATGCGGCTTGCCTCAACGTGCTTCTCGACGAGGTGGACACCGGTTCGTCGCAGGCAAGCACGTGCAAGACGAGACCTGAGAGCCGTGCCCGATCCAACTTGGTCGGATACGGCTCCAAGTGGACCGCGGTTCGCGGGGAAGAATGATCCGACCACAAGGAGATGTGAGCAGGCTTGCGTGGGCGGGGCCACGAAAGCCTGCTCAGGTCGGGGGTCCATCGCGTTCCTACGACCTGCGAGACCCACGCCGCCTTCCACCCGGTCGGCGCCCGCTGGCAGTCTAGGCGGATCATGCTAACGGGGAGCGATGTTCGACGCCGTCGCAGCCCTCGACAAGGTACTCGACGCCCTGGACCGCGAGGCGCGCGAGCCGACCAAGCTCCGCGCCGCCCTGGTGCCGGAGCTGAAGCGCGTGATCCAGGCCGGCCACGCGGCGGCGGAGGCGCAGCTCCTCAAGGACCGGGACGGCATGCGCTGCGCCCGCGCGCTCTCGAACCTCACCGACGCGGTGGTGCGCGCGATCCACGATGCCGTGGTCTGGCGGCTGTACCCGAACGACAACCCGTCCACCGGCGAGCAGCTCGCGGTGGTGGCGACCGGCGGCTACGGCCGGGGCACGATGGCGCCGGGCTCCGACATCGATCTCCTGTTCTTGCTGCCCTACAAGCAGACCGCGTGGTCGGAGAGCGTCGTCGAGGCGATGCTCTACGTGCTGTGGGACCTCAAGCTGAAGGTCGGCCACGCCACCCGCTCGGTGGAGGAGTGCCTGCGCGAGGCCCGCGCCGACATGACGATCCGCACCGCGCTGCTGGAGGCGCGCTTCCTGTTCGGCACCCGTGCCCTGTTCGAGGAGCTGGTGACGCGCTTCGATTCCGAGCTGGTGATGGGCACGGCCCACGAGTTCGTCGAGGCCAAGCTGCGCGAGCGCGACGGGCGGATCACCAAGGCCGGCTCGTCGCGCTACCTCGTCGAGCCCAACGTCAAGGACGGCAAGGGGGGCCTGCGCGACCTCAACACCCTGTTCTGGATCGCCAAGTACACCTACCGGGTGCGCGATCAGGTCGAGCTCGTCGCCGCCGGCCTGTTCACGGCCGAGGAGTACCGCCTGTTCGAGCGGTGCGACGCGTTCCTGTGGCGGGTGCGCTGCCACCTGCACTTCATCACCGGGCGCTCCGAAGAACGGCTGTCGTTCGGGCTCCAACCCCGGATCGCCGAGCGCCTCGGCTTCGGCCCGCGCGGCGGGCTGTCGGGCGTCGAGCGGTTCATGAAGGCCTACTTCCTGACCGCCAAGGATGTCGGCGACCTCACCGCCATCGTCTGCGCCGAGCTGGAGGCGCGCCACGCCAAGCGCACGCCGGTGCTCGACCGCTGGATCGGCAAGTTCCGCGACCGCTTCCGCGCCACCGCGATCGAGGCCGAGGATTTCTGGCTCGACCACGGCCGGGTCAACCTGCGCGCCGAGGACACCTTCGAGCGCGACCCCGTCAACCTGCTGCGGCTGTTCTGGCTCGCCGACAGGCACAACCTCGCGATCCACCCGGACGCCAAGCGGCTGGCGAGCCGGTCGTTGCGGCTGATCGGCCACGGCTTGCGCGCGGACGCGGAGGCCAACCGCCTGTTCCTCGAGATCCTCACCTCGCGGAACTCGCCCGAATCGGTGCTGCGTCAGATGAACGAGGCGGGCGTGCTCGGCCGCTTCGTGCCGGATTTCGGCCGCATCGTCGCGATGATGCAGTTCAACATGTACCACCACTTCACGGTGGACGAGCACCTCCTGCGCGCGCTCGGCGTGCTCGCCGCGATCGATTCCGGCCGCACTGAGGAGGCGTTCCCCCTGGTCTCGCGGCTCGTCGGCGCGATCCACAACCGCCGGGCGCTCTACGTCGCGATCCTGCTGCACGACATCGCCAAGGGGCGCCCCGAGGACCATTCCATCGTCGGCGCGGCGATCGCGGGGCGGCTGTGCCCGCGCTTCGGCCTGACGCCCTTGGAGACCGAGACGGTGGCGTGGCTCGTCGAGCACCACCTGCTGATGTCGATGACGGCCCAGAGCCGCGACCTCTCGGACGCCAAGACCATCGAGAAGTTCGCCGCCGTCGTGCAGACCCTGGAGCGCCTGCGGCTGCTGACGATCCTGACGGTGGCCGACATCACCGCCGTCGGCCCCGGCGTCTGGACCGCGTGGAAGGGGACGCTGATGCGCACCCTCTACGACGAGACCGAGGTGGTGCTCTCGGGCGGCCATTCCGAGTTCGCCCGCACCGACCGGGTGCGCCTGATCCAGATGTCCTTGCGCGAGCAACTGCCCGAATGGTCGTCGGACGTGTTCGACGCCTATGCCGGGCGCCACAACCAAGCCTATTGGCTCAAGGTCGACGGCGTGCGCCAGTTCAAGAACGCCGGCTTCATCAAGGCGGCGATCGAGGCCGGCCGCACCAGCGCCACCGCGGTCGAGACCGATCCCGTCCGCGGCGTCACCGAACTGTCGGTGTACGCGCCCGACCATCCGCGGCTTCTGGCTATCGTGACGGGCGCGTGCGCGGCGGCCGGCGGCAACATCGTCGACGCGCAGGCCTTCACCACGAGCGACGGCTTCGCGCTCGATTCGATCTTCATCTCCCGCGCTTTCGAGCGCGACGAGGACGAGATGCGCCGGGGCCGGCGCATCACCACGGCGATCGAGCGCGCGCTGAAGGGCGAGATCCGGATCGCCGACCTCGTCGCCGACAAGCATCCGCCCGGCAACGGCCGGGCCAAGACCTTCCTGATCCCGCCGGATGTCGCCATCGACAACGCCCTGTCGAGCCGCGAGACCGTGGTCGAGGTCACCGGCCTCGACCGGCCGGGGCTGCTCTACGAGCTGACCACGTCGCTCAACCGGCTCAACCTCAACATCACCTCGGCGCATGTGGCGACCTTCGGCGAGCGCGCGGTGGACGTGTTCTACGTCACCGACCTCACCGGCACCCGCGTCACCCAGCCCGACCGGCAGGCGGCGATCCGCGGCGCGGTGATGGAGGTGTTCGCCGGCGACGTGGCGGCGCTGAAGGCCGAAGGGCTGGAGGCGCTGGTCGCCGCGCCGCCGCCGCGGGAGGCGTGAGCCGGTCGGGTTGATTTCGCGCGCCGCCCGCCTGATATCAGCGCCGACCCCGACATCTCTTCCCGAAGACGTCTTTCGCCATGATGAGCAACGACATGCAGCACGACGACCCGCGCCAGAACACGGTCGAGGCCGGCGCCGGCGCGGCGCATGAGGCCGCCGAGGCCCATGAGGGGCCGGTCCATGAGGCGCCGGCCCCCGACGCGGCGCTCGCCGCGATGACCGCCGAGCGGGACGAGCTCAAGGACCGGACCCTGCGCACGCTGGCCGAGATGGAGAACCTGCGCCGCCGCACCGAGCGCGAGGTCGCCGACGGGCGCGCCTACGCAGTGACGAACTTCGCCCGCGACGTGCTCAACGTCGCCGACAACATCCGCCGGGCGCTCGACAGCGTGCCGGCCGAGGCGCGGGCCGCGGCCGAGGGTGCGCTGAAGAACCTGATCGACGGGATCGAGCTGACCGAGCGGGATCTGGCCAAGACCCTGGAGCGGCACGGGGTCAAGCCGGTCGAGCCCAAGGGCCAGCGGTTCGACCCGAACCGCCACCAGGCGATGTTCGAGGTGCCCGATCCGGAGGTGCCGGCCGGCACCGTCGTGCAGGTGGTGCAGTCGGGCTACGTCATCGGCGACCGGGTGCTGCGCCCGGCCCTCGTCGGCGTCGCCAAGGGCGGACCGCGGGTCGGCCCGGGCGGCGAGCCGAAGGCGGGCGCGACGCCGGCCGACGCCGCCTGAGCCCGGACGGCGCGTCCTGCGGATGCCGTCCAGAGGCCCGTGAAGCGGCAAGTTCGGTTCCCGTCTCTAGCTTGCCGGTGGGCTGCGGGTGTGCGACCGCACAACGCGCCCACGAACCGTCCCGCGCATCGGTCAAGCGTGCATGATGGTTGAACATTCGGAAACGCCTGGGCCATAACTTCGCCATCGGCCGGGCGCATCCCGGCCGGACAGGTGCGGCTCGCGGGCGCGCCATCCTCGAAGCGTCGCCCATCGGAATCGTCATGCAGGTGGTCGACGCGATCGGGACGGACGGCCTCGCGCAGGGCGGGGGCGACCCGCGCCGGAGCCGCGCCCATGCCCGCGCCCACCGCCACAGCGCCCGGGTGCGCATCCTGCGCCGGGTGCTTCCCGTGATCGCGGGCGGCGCCGTGCTCGCGCTCGGCGCTTGGCTGCTTAACCCGTTCGGGACGGTCCTCCCCGGCGTGAGCGTCGGGCCGGTCAGCCTGTCCGGCAGCAAGGTGCGGATGGAGAACCCCAGGCTCTCGGGTTTCCGCAAGGGCGACCGCGGCTACGAGGTCACCGCCACGGCGGCGCTGCAGGACATGCGCAAGCCGAGCCTGATCGACCTCGAAGCGATGCGCGGGCACATCGCCACCGACGATCGCGGTGGCGTCGCCCGGCTCGAAGCCGCCACCGGCCTGTTCGACACCACCCGCGAGGCGCTCGAACTCAAGCGCGACATCCGGATCTGGACCGACAGGGGCGAGGAGGCGCGGCTGCAATCGGCCGCCATCGACTTCAAGGCCGGCAGCGTGCGCTCGCAAGAGGCGGTCACCGTCACGGTGCCGAGCGGGCAGGTCGTCGCCGACGGGCTCGACGTGGTCGAGAACGGCCGCGTCATCTCCTTCATCGGCAACGTCCACGCCGTGTTCCACGGCGCGGGGAAGGCCGAGGACGGCACGGTGCACAAGCCGGCCGCGGTGCCGTTGCGCGTGCTGACCTCCGCCGCCGAACCGACGGACGCACGGCCATGACGTCTTCCCGCGCGCCTGCCTCCCGCGCATCCTCGCGCGCCCTCGCCTGGGCGCTGGTCGCCGCAGGGCTGCTCGCGCCCGCGTCCGCCCGGGCCGAGAAGCCGGCGGTCGCGGCGTCGCCGAAGAGGGACCCGGCCGCGCCGCTCGGCGCGCTCGGCGGCGGCAGGGAGCCGATCAAGATCGACGCCGACCGCCTCGACGTGTTCGACCGCGAGAGCAGGGCGACGTTTTCCGGCAACGTCGTGGCCGTGCAGGGCGACAGCACCATCCGCTGCTCGACCATGACCGTCCATTACAAGCGCGGCAAGGACAAGGACGCCAAGGACAGGGACACGACGGACAAGGACGCGCGGACCGAGCCCGCGGCCGACGGGAAGCCCGCGGATGCGGGCGGCCTCGGCGAAAACGGCATCCAGCGGGTGGACTGCGCCGGCCCGGTTACGGTGGTGCAGAAGGATCAGGTCGCCACCGGCGACAGCGCGGTGTTCGATCAGGCGGCCAAGCGCATCGTGCTCACCGGCAACGTCGTGCTGAGCCAGTGCCAGAACGTCACCCGCGGAAGCCGCCTCGTCTACGACATGGGCACCGGCCGCGCGAACATGGACCCGGCGCCGGGCGGGCGCGTCTCGGCCCTGTTCGTGCCGGGCGAGAAGTCTGATGCCAGGGACAGGGCGGGCAAGGGCTGCCCGCAGCCGGCCGGGTTCGTCAAGGCGCCGGCCGTGCCGAAGCCGGCGGCGGCGGATGCGGGGAAGATCCGGGCCCAGGCGCAGTGAGCGGGTCGGTCGGCGTCCCCGGCGGCCAAGCCCTGTCGCCGCACCGGTCCGAGACCGCGCCCCGCGCCACGTGGCTCGGCCGCGTCCTCGGCCGTGCCCGCGCGCAGGCGCCGCCGGCCGCCGTCGAGGGCGGCCCCGGCATCCTCAGCGTGCGCGGCCTGCGCAAGAGCTACGGCGCGCGCACCGTCGTCCACGAGGCCGGCCTGACGGTCCGCACCGGCGAGGCGGTGGGCCTGCTCGGGCCGAACGGGGCCGGCAAGACCACGATCTTCTACATGATCACCGGCCTGGTCGCGGCCGACCGCGGCCACATCACGCTGGACGGCTTGGCCATCACCCACCTGCCGATGTATCAGCGGGCTCGCCTCGGCATCGGCTACCTGCCCCAGGAAGCCTCGATCTTCCGCGGTCTGAGCGTGGAGGACAACATCCGCGCCGTCCTGGAAGTCGCGGAGCCGGACAGGACGGCGCGTGCGAAAAAACTCGACGCGCTGCTGGAGGAGTTCGACATCGCGCGCCTGCGCAAGGCGCCGTCCATCGCCCTGTCGGGGGGCGAGCGCCGCCGCTGCGAGATCGCCCGGGCGCTCGCCTCGTCGCCGACCTTCATGCTGCTCGACGAGCCGTTCGCCGGCATCGACCCGATCGCGGTCGGCGACATCCAGGACCTCGTCAAGCACCTCAAGCAGCGCGGCATCGGCGTGCTGATCACCGACCACAACGTGCGCGAGACGCTGGGCCTGATCGACCGCGCCTACATCGCCCATTCCGGCCGTATCCTCACCGAGGGCACGCCCGAGGAGATCGTCGCCAACGCCGACGCGCGCCGGCTCTACCTCGGCGAGGATTTCCGGCTCTGAGGCGCGATCGTGCCGCGCCGCTTGCGCAATCCCATGCCGCAGCCCGCAAATCCCGCCCTAGCCAGGGTGATGCGGGCTCGCTATAAGCCCGTCTTCCAATCTCCGTGTCGGGCGATGCGCGGGGCGATCCTTCGGGAGGCGCCCAGGCCCCGCTTCGACGCCGGACCGCGAGGATTTCCCGTCATGGCCGTTCCGAAGCGCAAGACCTCCCCCTCCCGCCGCGGCATGCGCCGCTCGGCCGACGCCCTCAAGGCGCCGACCTACGTCGAGGACAAGGATTCGGGCGAACTGCGCCGCCCGCACCACATCGACCTGAAGACCGGGATGTATCGCGGCCGTCAGGTGCTCAAGGTCAAGTCGGCCGAGGCCTGAGCGCCTTCGATCGCTTCACCGCCACACCGCGTGCGGCCGCGAAACGCGGGACACGTCACGGCATGACGGCTAGGCGGTGCGCCGCCCCGCCTCGGCGTAGAGCGCCGCGGCGGCCCGCGTCCGCTCCAGGCGCGACGGCCGCAGGGTCGGATCGGCCTCGACGATCATCTGCGCCAGGAAACCCGCAAGCGGCCGTCCGCTCCCGCGGGATGTCGGCGCCGGCTCCGCACGCGGCGCCTCGGCCCGTCCGCCGTCGAGGGCGACCAGCGCGCGCGACGGTTCGGCGCGCGCGGACTCGGACCGGGGGCCTCGAGGCGCCGGCTCGGTCGCCCGTGTCGTTTCGGGACGCCCGACTGTCCTGATCCGCACCATGGCCCGCATCCCCCCGCTCGTGGCCTGCGGGTGCTGCAAGGATGGGGCCGGCGTTAACGGTTCGTCAACCTCTCATCGGGCGGCATTCGCCAGCCTGCGACGCCCGAACCCGCAGCTTCGCTCCGGCCGTCCGGGGAAATCAGGGCGCAGTGCGAAAAGCCCTACTTCCTGGCCAGGGCTTCGAGGCGCTCCTGCATCGCCAGCATCTGGCGCTTGAGGTCGTCGAGGTCGCTGCCGGAGGCCGGCGCGGCGACCGCGGGCGGGGCGGCGGCGTTCGCAACGCCGGGCGGCGCGAAGCCGGTGAGCATCTTCATGGCATCGCCGAAGAAGCCCATGTTGGCCCGCACCTGCTGCTCGATGGCGCTCTGGAACACCGAGGGGCCGAATCCGGACGAGACCTTCTCGCGCAACCCGTCCTGGTCGCGGGCGAAGTTCGCCATCGAGAATTCGAGGAAGCTCGGCACCATCGTGCGCATGCTGTCGCCGTAGAAGCGGATGAGCTGGCGCAGGAACGCCACCGGCATGAGGTTGTCGGCGCCGGCCTTGTTCTCCTGCTCGAAGATGATCTGCGTCAGCACCGAGCGGGTGATGTCGTCGCCCGAGCGCGCGTCGTAGACGACGAAGTCCTCGCCGGACTGGACCATCGTCGAGAGGTCTTCGAGGGTGACGTAGGTCGAGGTGCCGGTGTGATAGAGCCGCCGGTTCGCGTATTTCTTGATGACGGTCTGCTGTGCCTTGACGCTGTCCGCCATCTCTGCGGCCTCTCCCGATCGCGCGACGACCCTGGACCGCCCCCGCCGCCGGTGGCCGTCCCCGCGCCCTGTCCCGACCTTAAGGCTTTCAGCCGGCGCCGAAAACAGCAATCTGCCGGCTTTTCCCGCGGAATAATGCATCCTGTCGGTTCGGGTGGGACGGGAAGCGGATTTTCCGTTCCGCGGCCGCGTCACGCCGGGTGCCGCGGCCTGCTTGACTTCATCCGGACGAGGCCCTTCATCCGGGAGGACGGCTCGGAGCGCGCGACCCTCAAGGCGCGCCGGCCGACGCGAGGAGACACGTCAGATGGCAGGCAGCGAAGACATCGTCATCGTCGGCGCGGCGCGCACGCCCGTCGGCGCGTTCGGCGGCGCGTTCAACACCGTGCCCGCGCACGAACTCGGCAAGGTCGCGATCATGGCGGCGTTGGAGCGGGCCGGCGTTTCCCCCGACGACGTCGACGAGGTGATCTTCGGCCAGGTGCTCACCGCGGGCGCCGGCCAGAACCCGGCGCGCCAAGCCGCGATCGCCGCCGGCATCCCGGAGAAGGCCACCGCCTGGGGCGTCAACCAAGTCTGCGGCTCGGGGCTCCGCACGGTGGCGCTGGGCATGCAGCAGATCGCCAACGGCGACGCCACCGTCATCGTGGCCGGCGGCCAGGAATCGATGTCGCTCAGCCCCCACGCGCAGTACCTGCGGGGCGGCCAGAAGATGGGCGACGTCAAGCTCGTCGACACGATGATCAAGGACGGGCTGTGGGACGCCTTCAACGGCTACCACATGGGCACAACCGCCGAGAACGTGGCCCAGGCCTTCCAGATCAACCGCGAGCAACAGGACGCGTTCGCGACGCGCTCGCAGAACAAGGCCGAGGCCGCCCGCAGGGAGGGCCGCTTCAAGGAGGAGATCGCCCCCGTCACCGTGTCCGGCCGCAAGGGTGACGTGGTGATCGACACCGACGAGTATATCCGCGACGGCGCGACGGTGGAGGCGATGGCCAAGCTGAAGCCCGCCTTCTCCAAGGACGGCACCGTGACCGCGGCCAACGCCTCGGGCCTCAACGACGGCGCCGCCGCGCTGGTGCTGATGTCGGCGCCTGAGGCCGAGCGCCGGGGCATCGCGCCGCTTGCCCGGATCGTGTCCTGGGCGACCGCCGGCGTCGATCCGAAGGTGATGGGCACCGGCCCGATCCCGGCCTCGCGAAAAGCCCTGGAGAAGGCCGGCTGGACGCCCTCCGACCTCGACCTGATCGAGGCCAACGAGGCGTTTGCCGCCCAGGCGCTCGCCGTGAACAAGGACATGGGCTGGGACGACGCGAAGGTGAACGTCAACGGCGGCGCCATCGCCATCGGCCACCCGATCGGCGCATCGGGCGCCCGCGTGCTCATCACGCTGCTGCACGAGATGAAGCGCCGCGACGCCAAGAAGGGGCTCGCCACGCTGTGCATCGGCGGCGGCATGGGCGTCGCCATGTGCGTCGAGCGCGCCTGATCGCACGGTCGGGATCAGGACAGGCCGCGCGCGGACGCCATCAGCACGCGGCCTGACGACAGGATACGGCCCGGAAACATCGACAAGAAACGGAGGAAACCATGGCTCAGGAACGCGTCGCCCTCGTCACCGGCGGCACCCGCGGCATCGGCGCTGCGATCTCGAAGGGGCTCAAGGCCAAGGGCTACAAGGTTGCCGCCAATTACGGCGGCAACGACGCGGCGGCCCACGCCTTCAAGGCCGAGACCGATATCCCCGTCTTCAAGTTCGACGTAGGCGATCTGGCGAGCTGCGAGGCCGGCATCAAGGCGATCGAGGCGGAACTCGGCCCGGTGGACATCCTGGTCAACAACGCCGGCATCACCCGCGACGGCGCGTTCCATAGGATGAGCTTCGAGAAGTGGCAGCAGGTCATCCGCACCAACCTCGACTCGATGTTCACCTGCACGCGGCCGCTGATCGAGGGCATGCGCACCCGCGGTTTCGGGCGCATCATCATCATCTCGTCGATCAACGGCCAGAAGGGCCAGGCCGGCCAGACCAACTACTCGGCGGCCAAAGCCGGCGTCATCGGCTTCGCCAAGGCGCTGGCGCAGGAGAGCGCGGCCAAGGGCATCACCGTCAACGTCGTGGCGCCGGGCTACATCGCCACCGAGATGGTGATGGCGGTGGCCGAGGACATCCGCAACAAGATCATCGCGTCGATCCCCACGGGGCGGCTCGGCGAGGCCGAGGAGATCGCCCACGCGGTCGCGTATCTGGCCAGCGACGAGGCCGCCTTCGTCAACGGCGCGACGCTGACGATCAACGGCGGCCAGCACTTCGTGTGATCGGAGCCGCGCCCGCCGTTCGGGTGCGCTGCGGGCAACGGCCCCCTCCGCGGCCGGGACCCGCGGAAGGGCACGAACAGCGCGACCCGTCTTTATTCCGCGGGCGCAGGATAGGCAGCCGGCAGCGCCGCCGTCTTCCCGCGCACGGAGACGCGCGCGGCCCGCTTGCGCCACCAGATCACCACGCCCGTCACGCTGAGCAGGGCGACCACGAGGCCCATGATCGAGATCAGGATGCGCCCGGGCAGCCCCAGGATGCGGCCCGAATGCACGGGAAACTGCGCTTGCACGAAGATGTCGGCCGCCGTGCCGACCCAGGGTTGGTGGTCTCCGAGCAGTCGGCCGTCCCGGCCGTCGTAGTACAGGCGTGGGGGCCCGACGCCGGCGGCGCCGTGGTCGTCGCCCGGCTGATAGAACGCCAGCGAGAAGATGCCGTATCGCTTGTTGTAGAACATGCCGCCGAGCGGTTCCGACCAGCCCCGCCGCGCCGCCTCGTCGCGACCCTGCCGGACGATCCGCTCGTAGGGGACGGCGGCCTCGATGGGGTCGTGCTTGTCGTTCGGCTTCCGTTGCATGAAAGGCGTCGGCGTCAGGTGCGAGACCTGTGACATCACCGGCAGAAACACCTCGCGGTAGAGGTTGAGCGAGAAGGCGGTGAAGGCGACGACGAACAGCAGCGCCCAGGTCCACAGGCTGAAGGCGCGGTGGAGATCGAAAGTGACCCGATAGGCGCTGCCCGAGGTCTTGATCTTCCAGGCCGGCTTCCAGCGCCGCCACCAGCCGCGCGCGAGCTGCCGCTCGACCGCGGCGGGCCGGTTCGGGTTCTGTCCGCGCCGGACCGGCAGCGTCAGGTAGAAGCCGGTGAAGCAGTCGATCGTCCAGAGGACGGCGATGCCGCCCAGGAGCCAGATGCCCCAGCGGTCGATGCCCCCCATTTCGGGCAGGTGCAGGGAGTAGTGCAGCTTGTACAGGAACGAGACCACGGTCTCGCGCGTGATCGGCCAAGCCTGCCCCCATTCCCGCCTGCCGATCTCGGCACCGGTGGTCGGATCGACGAAGACTTCGTTGTAGCCCGGCTCGTACAAACGGCCGGTCGCGGGGTCGCGGCGTGGCTGGACGTACATGGCCAGCGTCTCGCCCGGCCGGGCGGCGAGCGGGAGGGCGCTCACGGTCACCCGCGGGTCGCGGGCCTCGACCTGTCTGGCGAGTTCCAGTGACGCGAGAGCCGGCCCCTGACTCGCTCGCTCATGGAGGTGCGGGTTCAGCCACTCGTCGAGTTCGTGATCCCACGAGATGACCGCGCCCGTCAGGCCCGAGAAGATGAGGAAGCCTGCGATGGTCAGGCCGAACCAGCGATGCAGCAGGGTCAGGAATGGGCGCATGCTCACAATCTCAGAAATCGAACGTGGCCGAGAGAAGGTAGGTCCGCGGCGCACCCGGCGTCAGGAAGCCGCGACCCGTGGCGGCCCAGTACCGGAGGTCGGCCACGTTCTCGACGCTTACCCGAAGCGTGATCGGCTTGCCGGGCTCGCGCTCCCAGGCGTAGCGCGCGCCGAGATCGAAGCGCGTCCAATCGGGGATGCTTTGGGTGTTGGCCGTATCGTAGAATTGCGCGCTCGTGTGGATGACGCGGCCGGTCAACGTCAGGCCCCGGGCGAGCGCGAACGGCAGGTCGTACTCGCCATACAGGTTTAACTGGACATCGGGCACGCCGGGCGCGGTGCGCCCGTCGGTGAGACCGCCGGCCGTGCGTTCGAGCTTGCCGTCGAGCAGGGTGACGCCGCCGAGGAGGCGGAATCCCGGCAGCGGTTCTCCGAAGGCGGTGAACTCGAGACCCTGGTTGCGCTGCAATCCGTCCACGGCGAAACGCTGGGTGGCCGGATCGGTGAAGGCGCTGGGCTGCGTGATGTCGAAGGCCGCCAAGCCCAGCCCGACGATGCCGAGATCATACTTCGCACCGACCTCGTATTGCCTGCCGATGACGGGTGGGAACACCTGGCCCGCGTTCACCGCGGTCGTCGGTGCGATCGACCCCTGTTGCAGGGCTTCGATATAGTTGCCGTAGAGGGACAGGTTCTGCAGCGGCTTGACGACGAGGCCGACCGCCGGCGTGAAGGCGCCCCTGGCGTAGCTCGACGTCGTGGCGCCCGATCTGTCGAAGTTTGCCGCCTCGATCTCCTGATAGCGTCCGCCGAGGGTGAGGAGCACGCGCTCGTCGAAGACGGACAGGGTGTCGGCCAAGGCGAGGCTGCGCGTGACGCTGAGGCTGGACGGCCGCAGTGCCTGCGTGGCGAAGAACGGACGCGGGGCGATCGACGGCGCGTAGATGTTCGAGCGGATGCCCGTCGCCGCCGTCCCGCTGAAGTTGTCGAAGGGCCGATCGACGATGGCGGCCGAGACCGAGAACTGGTGGCCCACCGGCCCCGTCAGGGCCTTCGCCCGCAGGCCGACGTCTGCGGTCTGGTTGTCGTAGGCGCCGGGTCCGCCGGTCACCGTCTCGAGCGTGTCGCCGAGGCGGTTGACGATCTGCGGCGCTCCGATCAGGCTGTCCTCGCGATAGCGGTTCGCGCCGTAGGCGGCGTAGACGGTCACATCCTTTGTGACGTCGAACTCGGCGCGCAGGGCCGCGTAGGCGTTGCTGTGCTCGAAGAACTCCCAGGGCTGGCCGACGTTGATGCGGCCGCTGGGCGCCCTCGGGATCGGAAAGCCCGGCGCGACGGTCCTGAACTGGGTGACGCCGTCGATCCGCTCGTTCTGATAGCCGAAGTCGGCGCTGAGGCGGACCCGGTCGCCACGGTAGTCCAGGCCGAGGGACGCCGTGCCGAACGCGATCGCGCTTCGGTCGACGGCCGAGTCGCCCTGGCGATAAGCGCCGTTGAACCGCGCACCCCACTCGTTGTTCGCGCCGAAGCGCCGGCCGAGGTCGAGGTGGGTCCCGAGTTCGGTCCTGGAGAAGACGCCCGTCGTGATGCGCGTGATCGGCGCGTCCGTCGCCCGCTTCGGGATCAGGTTGATCGTCCCGCCGATGCCGCTCCCGATCGGCGGGACGCCGTTGAGGAAGCTGCTCGGCCCCTTGAAGATCTCGACGCGCTCGATGCCCTCGATCGCCGGGCGCCGGATGTCGACGATGCCGTAGAGGCCGTCGAAGCCGAGATCGAAGGGAAAGAACGGGTAGCCGCGAATGAAGAACTGGTCGGAGAACCCGTTGCGGGGCAGGAGGCTGCGCACGGAGGGATCGTTGGCGACGACGTCGGCGACGGTGCGGGCCTGCTGATCGCGGATCAGCCTGTCGGTGTAGCTCGTCACGCTGAACGGGGTATCGAAGGTGTTTCGATTGCCGAGCAGGCCGACGCGGCTGCCGCTGCCGACCTGGCCCCCGGCGTAGGGCGCGGGCGGCTGCCCGATCACGCCGGTCGCCGGCGGCTGCCCGGTTCCTTGTCCTACCACCACGAGCTCGTCGAGCGTGACCGCGGCGTCCTGCGCAGAAGCCGATTGGCCCGGAAAAAGGCTCGGTATCAGGACGAGCGCCGCTCCCGTCCTGAACAGGCTCGCGGCGATGTCGAGATATAATGCACGCATAGCCGCCTCGGACCGGGCCCCGGCAAGTGATGCGTTGCCCGCCTCGCCGGGCCAGCAACCATCGCCGAAGAAACGTCAGCCTTGTTATGGCTGGCGGTGGGCCTAATGCATTTCCGCCACCGGAACAACGATAAAATCGTAATACCGAACGACGTTACAGTCTAGAATCATAATGATTATAACTTATAACGAATATAAGATGGGGCGGATACGGTCGTCTTTTCGTCGGAAGGGCGCATGTCTGGGCAGCCAGCCTGAGAAACGAGGTCCAAGCCGGCACGGCCCTACCTTGCTCGGGTACCGCAAGGCGTCTCACGCCGTTCAAACGTCGACACACCGCCTTCATCGGCCCAACACGGGTAGCCGCATTGGGGGCTTGCTTGCCGGCCTTGAACGGAAAGGCGAGAGCGTTTTCCATGATCTTCGGATCACGAAAGATGCTCTCCAGCCCCGTGTGGTCGCGTCGTCTTCACGCGAGCTGGCATCCACCTTGCCAGGACATGCGCCGACTATTCCTGAGACGGAAACCCTTCGGCCGCCGCCTCACTCGATCCCCATGCAGTTGGCGTAGAACGTCGCGGTCGCCGGCCAGTCGGAGAAGACGCCGCGCACGCCGACATCCCGGTACAGCACGTCCAGCAGCGCGAAGGTGTCGCCGTCCCGGTCGATCACCGGCTTGATCGACCTGTAGTAGCCGCCGCCGCCGTCTCTCAGCGGCCCCGAGCGCTCCAGCGACCACGTGACCAGGTCGAGCCCGGCGGCCTTCGCCGCGCGCGCGTAGGCGGAGGGCTCGATCGTCCCGCCCGCGCCGACCCGGACCAGCATCCATAGCGGCGGCGCGAGCGTGCGCACGCCCATCGCGGCAAGCTCGCCCATGCCGGGCTTCCAGCTTCCGGGCCGCTCGGGATCGAACCCCGGATCGGTCTCGTCGCGGTTGTCGAGCCACATCGCCTGCCGGCCGAAATCCGGCTCGGCTTTGAGCCAGTAGAGGATGTCGCGGAGCTGGAAGCTCTGGGGGAAGACCTCGGAGGCCGGGATGCCAGCCGCCTTGTAGGCGTCGATCATCGCCTGCGCGTAGCGGTCCTGGCCGTAATCGCCCTCGAACGGCATCGCCACCTCGGGCGCCTTCAGCTCCGGCGTGAACTTCCGGCCAAGCGACCGGACCAGCGCGATGTAGGCGTCGTGCGTCATCAGCGTGCCGGTGGTGGCGTAGAGGTCGGTGCGCCAGCGCGGCGTCGCGTTC
>NZ_CAXTHR010000080.1:0-19804 GCF_964244095.1 uncultured Methylobacterium sp.
GACGTCGAGATGGCGACCCGCTTCGAGATCCTGAAGGACGTGCTGCCGATGGGCGGCCGCTCCAAGCTGCGCGAGGACCAGGAGACCTGGCTCGCCGAGCGCCGCACCTGCGGCGCCGACGCCGCCTGCCTCAAGGGCATCTACGACGCGCGGCTCAAGGTGCTCCGCGCGGTGCAGTCGGAGTTCTCCAAGCAGGGGCCGGAATAGGGGCTTTGCCGGTGAGGTCGCGATCCGATATCCGATCGACCTGCGGTTCGCCAAAACGCCACGAGACATGGACTTCGAGCATCTGCTGGTGTGGAGTCTCAACAGGTTGTCACCGGATAATCCGAGACGGCTGATCGGTGTCCTGGCGTTGATGCCCATGTGGGGCCGTTGCCAGTTGTAGCGGAACAGGGCGGCTCACCGTGGCAGGTGAGACGCCGAGGTCCCGGGCGATCTGCTGTCCGGTGAAGCGCTGCCGGCGCAAGCACTCGATCGCCGCCACCGTGGCGGCCGGGGTCGGGCGATGCAGGGTGTGAGGCCGGGACGAGCGGTCCCGCAAACCGGCCGCGCCCTCGGCCTCGAAGCGGGCGATCCGCTTGCGCACCGTCTTCGCACACACGCGCATCGTCTCGGCGACGGAAGACGCTCTAACGCTTTGTGCGGTCGTATTCTTCACGCGAGCCGGTGTCCACCTCGCTGGAAAATGCTTTAACAAGCCGATCCTGACAGGTTCGTGAAAGTCCCCTGCCCCTGATTTTTCCAAGATCAATTTTCACAATGCATTGATGCGAGCGACGACTTGAGAGTCCTGATAGAGATGTCGCGGGTGTGTGAATCGGCACTGAAGCGTGCCCCCCACCTCGATCGAGGAATCTTCCGGTATCTCAGCAATTCTGGTCGGGCAGTGAGAAGGGTTACGGGTCAGGGCTTTTTCGCAGCCGTTGCGACGACGGGGAAAAGATCGTCGACCGACGCCCGATCTCGCGCCGCGTCGGGACGCCGGATCGCGTCGGTCACTCCGCGGCGAGGCCCGCGCCGGCCTCGTCGTCGCGGCGTTGCGGGAACTGGGCGGCGTAGAGGCGCCGGTAGGCGCCGCCGGCCGCGAGCAGCGCCTCGTGCCGCCCTTGCTCGACGATGCCGTCCCGGCCCACCACCACGATGCGGTCGGCCTGACGGATCGTGGCGAGGCGGTGGGCGATGACCAGGGTCGTGCGGCCTTGTGCGAGTTCGGTCAGCGCGCGCTGGATCTCCCGCTCGGTCTCGCTGTCGAGAGCGGACGTCGCCTCGTCCAGGATCAGGATCGGCGGGTTCTTGAGGAAGACCCGCGCGATCGCCAGGCGCTGCTTCTGGCCGCCCGAGAGCTTGACCCCGCGCTCGCCGACGACCGTGTCGAGGCCGTCCGGCAGGCTGTCGATCAGGGCGTCGAGCTTGGCCCGCCGCGCGGCGTGCGCGATCTCGGCCTCGCCCGCGTCGAGGCGCCCGTAGGCGATGTTCTCGCGGATCGTGCCGGCGAAGAGGAACACGTCCTGCTGGACGATGCCGATCTGCCGCCGCAGCGAGGCGAGCGTCACGTCGCGGATGTCGATGCCGTCCACGGTGATGCGGCCGCCCTCGACCTCGTAGAAGCGCGGGATCAGGGAGCACAGCGTCGTCTTGCCGGCCCCCGACGGGCCGACGAAGGCCACCGTCTCGCCGGCCGCGACCGTAAGGTCGAGGCCCGACAGGACCGGCCGGTCGGCGCTGTAGCCGAAGCGCACGTCCTCGAAGCGGATGTCGCCACGCAGCGTCGCCACCGCGACCGCGCCGGGGCGGTCGACGATGTCGGGCTCGGTGGCCATGAGCTCGGAGTAGCGCCGGAAGCCGGCGACGCCCTTCGGGTAGGTCTCGACGACGGCGCCGATCTTCTCCAGCGGCCGGTAGAACACGCCGACCAGCAGCAGGAAGCCGACGAAGCCGCCCGGGCTCAGCTCGCCGCGCACCACGAAGGCGGCGCCCCCCAGCAGCACCACGATCTGCACGAGCCGCATGCCGAGGTAGTTGATCGACAGGCTGGCCGCCATGATCCTGTAGGCTTCGAGCTTGGTCTCGCGGTACTTCCTGTTGTCGGTGGCAAACAGGCGCTTCTCGTGCGGCTCGTTGGCGAAGGCCTTCACCACGCGGATGCCGCCGACGTTCTCCTCGATGCGCGCGTTGAAGGCGCCGACCCGGCCGTACTGCGTCTGCCAGTTGCGGGTCATGCGGCCGCCGTAGCGCAGGCTGACGAAGGCGATCACCGGCAGGATGGCGGCCGTCAGCAGGGCGAGCGGCGGATGCACGAGGACCATCAGGGCGAAGGCGCCGACGAGCGTCATGACCGCGATGAACAGGTCCTCGGGCCCGTGGTGGGCGACCTCGCCGATCTCCTCCAGGTCCTTGGTCACGCGGGCGACGAGGTGGCCGGTCTTCTGGTTGTCGTAGAAGCGGAACGAGAGCTTCTGGAGGTGGTCGAAGGCGCGCGCGCGCATCTCGGTCTCGATGTTGATGCCGAGCACGTGGCCCCAGTAGGTCACCACCACCATCAGGCCGGCATTGGCGACGTAGATCGCGGCGAGCCCTGCGGCGGCAGCCAGGATCAGCGTCCAGTCCTGACGCGGCAGCAGCACGTCGACGAACGCCTTCACCGCCATCGGGAAGCCGAGTTCGAGCAGGCCCGACAGGACGGAGCAGCCGAAGTCGATCAGGAACAGGGTGCGGTGCGGGCGATAGTAGGCGAGGAAGGCCTTCAGCATGGGGCTTTCGGGTGATCGAGGGGCACGCGGCGCCGCAGGCGGCGGCGCCCGGCAGCCGGTAGCGCATACAGCACGCGCGCGGCCGACGCGCCCCTCCGCCGAAGGCCTGCGCCGGCGGGCAGCGGCAAAAGGCGTCCCGCCGCAGCGGCCGAGGCCCGCCGCCCGCGCCGTGAACGGCGCGGGCGGCATCCCTGTCGCGTTCGCGCAAGGCCAAGTCCGCGGCGGCGTCGGCGTTGCTCCACGGTACGCGGCGCGACAGGCCGGAATGGGCACGGCAGAGGTCGAGGATGGGCCGGAGGATCATGCGGCGTCCGCGGCGCGGTCGGCCTCCAGGGTCCGGGCGATCGCCGCGCGCAGGCACAGGAACGCGACGGCGTAGAACGGGATCGCCAGGGCGAAGTATGCCGCCCAGCCGACGAGGCCGGCGAGCGCCGGGGCGGCGACCCGCAGCGGCATCGCGGCAAAGAACGCGGCCCCGAACAGCAGCGCGTAGTCCGTAGCGGGGCGCGGCCCCTGCGCCCAGCGATAGATCATGTTGAACACCGGCACGCCGAGCCCGCCGCCGCAGACGACGCCGAGGATCGTGCCCGCGATGGCGAGGCCGGACGAACCGGACGCGCTGGCGGCGAGCATCAGGCCGCCGCAGGCCACGGCGCCCAGCGCCGAGAGGGTGATGAGGCGCAGCGTCCCCACCCGCCGGACGAGGGCGCCCGAGAACGCCGCCATGGCGAAGTTGACGATCGGCGCGACGCTGCCGGTGACGAAGCCCACCTCAGAGAGGGGCACGCCGAGATCGAGCAGGGCGAGGTTGTTGACCCCCGACAGGCCGAACATCGCCGCAAAGTAGAGGCCCAGCACCAGCACCTGCGGCGCGAGGAGCCGGAGCCGTCCGAAGGAGCCCACCACGCGCCGTCCCCCCGCGTCGGGTCGCCGAAGCAGCGCCTCGGGATAGCGCAGCATCGGCAGCACGCAGAGGACGTTCAGGCCGGCGACGCCGAGGATCGCGGCCTGCCAGCCGATGGCGTCGTAGTACCCGATCAGCAGCCCCGCCCCCGCGACGCCGCCGAGCGAGGCGCCGCAGAACTTGGCCGAGGCCACGTAGGGGCGCCGGTCGTCCGGCACGGTCTCGACCACGAGGGCCTCGAGGGCGATGTCCATGGTCGCGACGCAGACACAGGTCGCCACGGCAAAGGTGAGGAGGACGAGGAGGGGCCAAGCCTCGCCCAGGCTGAGCACCGCGAGCAGGGCGATGGTGGCGGCCTGCATCAGGGCGATCCAGCCGATGCGGTGCGGAAGATGCGGGAGCCTTATCCTGTCGACGGCGACCGCCCAGAGGAAGGTCAGGCCCACGGGCAGGTTGATGAGTTGCAGCAGGCCGATCTCGGCGAGTTCGATCCCGCGCGTCCGCAGGATCAGCGGCGCCCCCCCCGACAGGAAGCCGAACGTCGTGCCGAAGGTGATGTACAGGCAGAGGAACGGGACGAGCGGTCGCAGCCAGACCAGCGATCGAACCGGATGCATCGACAATCGCTGCACCGCTCAGACCGCATGACGGGACCGCCGGTGCGGCGATCCATAGGCGTCGGCCCGCAGGGCCGCCTTCACCGTCGGCAGAGGGAGCAGGCGGCGCTCAAGCATGGGCATTCATTCGTCATCCATGGCGCCGCGCAGGGCAGCGAGGTCGCCCGGCGCACCGGATGCCGGCGTGACCGGCCTGTTGTTTAGAACCGTGCTAAATAGCTGTTGCGGCTGCCGTTTTCATAACCCATCCTTCGGGCCGCGTCTCGCATCACATCGCAGGTGGAGGGATGCGAGACGCGCTCCGCACGGCGCGGGATCGTCAATCGAGCCCTGCAGGCCATCGGCATCACCGCGTCGCGAACTTGATGCTGATCGCCGCCTTGGCGACGCGGCCGGGATTGGCGAGCGCGTCGAGGTACTGGGTGTAGCGTTTGTCGATACACGCCACGGCACGACCGGAACCCGGGCCACGGTTCGCCCGCCGACAGGATCGTAGGCGCGCCAGAGCCAAAGCGTGTCTGGCTTTTTTACGGAATGCCCCATCGCGTCGACGCTCAGGACTCTGACATCGGCCGGGACGTCGGGTTCGGGCAACGCCTCGGCCTCGGCACGGGCCCGCCGCAGGACCGACACGTCGCTCATGCCCAGGAGGCGCCCGGTCATCCCGAAGCGCAGGTCGCCCAGCGCGTGGAGCGCCATGGCCATCGCCTTCATCGCCGCCGGCTTACCCTTCGGCGGCGTATCGGTGACGGTGCAGCCACAGGATCTGCGACGAGACCGCTGAAGGCCGCGCACGAAACCGCTCTTCGCAGCCTCCGTCCCGCCCCAGGGCTTGCAGGCTATCGTCGCCGTGATCGCTCTCAAAAGAGCGAAGCACCATGATTAAGTCAAAGCGATGACGTGTAATATTCAAAAGTGGGACCCTGCGCTCAGGCAGCCGCCCTTGCCAGACGTTGTCCTATGAATTGAACGATACGGTCAACGGGCAGTGGCTTGCTATAGAAATAGCCCTGTATTTCGTTGCAGCCTTGCGTGCGCGTCGCGGCAAGCTGTTCTTCGGTCTCGATGCCCTCTGCCGTGATCGTCATCCCCAGCGCAATGCCGAGACTGACGATGGCGTTCACGATCGCCGCCGTGCTCAGGTTGTCGATGTCCTTCACGAAGGAGCGGTCGATCTTCAGCTTGTCGAACGGGAAGCGCCGGAGGTAGCTCAACGACGAGTAGCCCGTGCCGAAGTCATCCAGGGCGATGCGGACCCCGAAGCCTTTCAGCCGATGCAGGCAGGCGATCACGGCCTCGGCGTCCTGAACGAGGACGCTCTCCGTGATCTCGAGTTCGAGCCGATGCGGTGCGAGACCTGCGGCAGCCAGGGCCGAGAGGACGCTCTGCTCCAGCCCGGGCTGCTGGAACTGGATGGCGGAGACGTTGACGGCAATCCGCAGGTCGTCGGGCCAGGATGCAGCCTCGCGGCAGGCCTCCTGGAGCGCCCAGGCGCCGAGCGGGACGATCAGCCCCGTCTCCTCGGCCAGCGGGATGAATTCGCCGGGCGCGATCATCCCGCGCGTGGGATGAGGCCAGCGCATCAAGGCCTCGAAGCCGACGATCCGATCCTCGGCCAGATGCATGACGGGCTGATAATGCAAGGCAAAGCTGCCGCACATGATCGCCTGGCGCATCTCGAACTCGAGCTGCATCCTGGTCTGGACGGCCGCGTCCATGCCGGCTTCGTAGAAGCGGTAGGTGTTGCCCGTCGAGGCTTTGGCTCGGTAGAGGGCGAGGTCCGCGTTCTTGAACAGAGCGGCCGCGTCGTCGCCATCCGTGGGCGCGAGCGCGATGCCGATGCTGACGCCGACGGTGACGAGGGTCCCGCCGAGATCGAGGGGTTGGCCCACGGCGTCGATCACCCGCTGCGCCAGCATGCTCACCTGATGCGCATGCTCGAAGTGCGAGGTTATGATCGCAAACTCGTCGCCGCCGAGCCGCACCACGACGTCGCCCTCCCGCACCGTCGCCAGGAGGCGGTGGGCGATCTGGCACAGCAGATCGTCGCCGGCGGGATGCCCGAGCGTGTCGTTGACCGATTTGAAGCGGTCGAGGTCGAGGCACAGCAGAGCCGCCTGACCTCGGCCGCGGTGGATCTCCGCGAGCCGATGCTCCAGATGCTCGTGAAACACCGCGCGATTGGGCAGGCCGGTGAGCACATCGTGGCGGGCCATGTAGGCGATGCGGTGCTCCGAGGCCTTGCGCTCGGTGATATCGATGTGGGTGCCCACGATGCGCAGCGGCTTGCCGTCCGCGTCGTACGAGACCACCCTGCCACGGGAGAGGACCCAGACATACGCACCGGATTTCGCGCGGATGCGGTGCTCGCAGGCGTAGGATGCCGTGCGCCCCTCGAAGTGCTCCGTATGCAGCACCCGGGCCCGCTCGATGTCGTCGGGATGCGTCAGGCGCTCCCACGAATCGACATGCTGTTCGATCTCCCCCGGCTCGTAGCCGAGCATGGTCTGCCAGCGATCCGAGAACCACGCCTGTCCCGTGGCCACATCCCAGTCCCACAGACCGTCGCTGCCGCTGTCGAGGGCGAGCGCGAGCCGCTCCTCGCTGGTCCGCAGTCGCGTCTCGCTCTGAACGAGGGCGTCCTGGGCCGTTCGCCCCTCGGTGACGTCGAGGTTGAGGCCGACGATGCGCAGCGGCCGGCCTGTCGCCGCATCGCGGATGATGCGACTGAAACCTGTCAGCCGGCGGTCCGTATCGCCTTCCCCGGTCTGCCGAACCCGGAATTCGACCTGATAGGTGGTCCCGTTCCGAAGCGCCGTCGAGCGGGCGGCATGCATCTGCGCGATGTCGTCCGGATGAACGCTTGCCCCCCATTCCGCGAGGCTGACAGCGACCCACGCCGTCGAACCCGGCTCGCACGGAATCCCGTGCATGCGCGCGCTCTCGGGCGAGTGGTGCACCACGTCCTCATCGAGGTTCCACTGCCAAACGCCCGCTCCGGCAACCTCCTGTGCCAGTTGCAGCAGGTCGGTCGTCTGTTCCAGCGCGTTCAGGGCTGCGACGGTGTCCTCGATGTCGAGCGCCGTGCCGAGCCATTCCACCACCCTCCCGTCGCGGCGCACCGGGATCATGATCAGCTTGTGCCAGCGGTAGATGCCGTCGTGCCGGCGCAGTCGCCCGTCTACGGAATACGTGTGCTCGTGGGCGATAGCCCGCTGCCAGGCGTCAGCCATCCGCTCGGCATCTGCGGGATGGTTGCGGCTGGTGCGTTCCTCGAGCCGCGATCCGATCAGTCCGTGATAGGTGCTGAATTGCCGGTTCGTGTAGATGGTGCGGCCATCCACACCGCTCATCACCCAAACCATCTGCGGCAGCGCGTCCGCGAGCGACCGGTCGCGTGTCTCGCCGGCCAAGATCGGCGCCTGCGAGCATATGCGTTCCTCCAGCGCGGCTTCGATCGAAAGCCGCCCCCGATGAAGCTCGATGAGTGCGACGACGGTCCGGCCGAGGTCCCGAAGCCGGGTCCTGTGTTCGTCGGAGAAGCTGCGCGGTTTGGTATCGATGACGCACAGCGTGCCGAGCCGGATGCCGGAGTCGAGGATGAGAGGCGCACCCGCGTAGAAGCGGATGCCGGGCTCACCCGTCACCAGGGGATCGTCGGCAAAGCGGACGTCCGCCGTTGCGTCTTCCACGACGAAGACAGCGTCCGAGAGGCTGGCATGCGCGCAGAACGCGACGTCGCGCAGCGTTGCGTCTGCCGCGATCCCGCACCTGGCGTTCAACCCCTGCCGGCCGCTTCCGATGAGCGAGACGCGCGCGATGGGCACGGAAAACAGCGCAGCCGCCGTGCGGCACACGGCATCGAAGCGAGCCTCGAGCGGGGTATCGCGGATGCGCAGGTCACGCAACGCCGCGAGCCGTTCGACCTCGTTCGCCGGAAGCGGCACCATCTGCATTTCCATCGCTCGTCACCGCTTCGGAGGCGTGAATGGTCATGATGATGGGTGTCATTGGTTGATGAAATCTTCACTGGCCTGTAATCAATCATCGTTGGCCGCATAATTTTCGTAAGACAAATATCTTTCGTAAAATGTTTAATGATTAATTATTTAAAAGAAAAAATACTGTCTTTATCTATTGTCCATAGATTTGGGTAACGTCGATGAGCACGTTATACGGTGTCGGTTTTCTGTGTCTAACCACTGATGATGTCGCGTCCTAGAGCATTTTCCAGCGAGGTGGATACCGGCTCGTGTGAAGAAAATGCGACCACACAGAGACTTAGAGCATTTCCCGTGATCCAGGGATCATGGAAAATGCTCTAGTGACTCGAACCGGAAGTTCGCGGCATTTCTGGTGGAGCGATGCGCAGGCGCAAGCGTTTGATCGACGCCGGATGTCGTCGGCGGATTTGGTCCAGCGGAAGGGCTTTGGATCAGCGTCGTGCGTATCGAGGAAGGTTGCGAGGGCGGCCTGGAGGACAGCGATGCTGCGATGAGCGCCGCGCTTCCGCTACCTCGGTGACCGCCTCGGCGTCCCCGACGATATCGCCGTGCCCGCGCCCCTACCGGACCTCGTCAGACAGGCCGCAACAGCCTGGCCGCCCGGCAATCTGCCCCCGGTTACCTGGAAAACGCTCCAACGCGTCGTGTGGTCGCGTTCTCCTCACGCGAGCCGGTATCCGCCGCGCTGGGAAGTGCTCTGGCATCCGGGCGGGCAGGCGCGCAGGTGCTCGGCGACCAGCGCCTGCAACGACCAGAGGTGGCGGTCGTGGATGCCGAGCGTCTCGCAGGCCTCGACCGTGCGCAGCAGGTACTCGGCGCTCGGCCCGATATGGCCGCAGGCGGCGGCGATCTTCTTGGCGATCTCGGCGTCGGTCAGCCGCCCGGAATAGCGGTCGCTGGCGCGGTTCACGAGGAAGGTCAGCGCCGAGACGGGGCCGGCCTCGGTCGCGACGGGGAGCCAGCGGGCGACGTAGCCGCGCCCGCGCATCTCCCGGCGCCAGACCGGCATCAGCGTCTCGCGCAGGTCCGTCCCGGCCAGCCGGAACGCGACGCCGCGGCACAGGCCGCCGCGGTCCAGCGCCAGGACGAAGCCCGGCCGCTCCGGCGTGCCGCGGAAGCGCCGCTGCAGCAGGCAGAAGCGGCGGTGGAAGCCGCGCACCGTGCCGATCCGGCGCTCGGAGAAGACGAATTCCGGCCGCCACATCAGCGAGCCGTAGGCGAACACCCATAGGCCACCGCTGCCGCGTCCCCGGCTCGCGATGATCTGCTCCAGGCCCGGCACCAACTCTTCGTCGGTCATCACCTGCAACGCCGCCGCGTCGTCGGGAACGGGCACGGAATGGACGCGGGCGATCAGGTCGAGGGTGAGGGCGAGCGGCTGTTTCGGCATCGATCCGGTGGGAGCAACGATGGGGCCAGAACGACACCGGAGGGACGACACCCAAAGGCTGACATTCGTCAGCCTTTGGCGTTGCCCGGCGTGTCGAGTTCCGGGAACGGCTCTGTGCGGTGGCCGTGGCAGACCTCGTCGTCGTCGATCGGCGTGAGCGTGCCCGCCGCCTTGTCCTCGCGGATTACCACCTTCGGCCGCTCGGCCTTACCGAACGTGCGGCCCTTCATGTGGCTCGACACGCACCACAGCGTGCGGCCCCCGTCCTCGAACGGCCCCGCGATGCGGCTCGCCTCGAACCGCACCGGCAGCAGCGAGACCGACCCGAACGGCACCTGCCGCAGGGCGAGCGCCGCGACGCGCTCGCGGATCGTCCCGTGGCTTGCCGGGACGGCCGGGGCCTCGCTCCGCGCCATGCAGCCACCGAGGGTGAACGCCACGCCGACCGTCGCGGCGGATCGCTGGATCGGTCCCGGCATCGAAACGGCCCTCCCGTGGGCTGAGGCTACCGCGCCGGCCGCGGCTTCGGAAGCTGGTCGGCCGGCATCGCGGCGCCAACCTCACAAAACTTACCGGAAAATCCTATCTTCCCCTCATGCAATGGACCGATGACGCCGTGGTGCTGGGCGTGCGCAGGCACGGGGAGACGGGAATCGTCCTCGAAGCGATGACCCGCGAGCACGGGCGCCATCTCGGCCTCGTCCATGGCGGGCGCTCGCGCAGGATGCAACCGGTGCTCCAGCCCGGGAACCTCGTCCGGGCGACGTGGCGGGCGCGCCTCGACGACGGCCTCGGCGCCTTCGCGGTCGAGCCGCTGGAATCGGCCCTGTCGCGGCTGATCGGCTCGGGGCTGGCGCTCTACGGGATCGGTCACGCAGCCGGCCTGCTACGGCTCCTGCCCGAGCGCGACCCGCACGCGGAGCTGTTCGAGGCCGCCCGCGTGCTGATCGCCCACCTCCACGACCGCGCGGTCGCGCCGGCGCTGATGGTGCGGTTCGAGCTGGCGATCCTCGCCGAGCTCGGCTTCGGCCTCGATCTCGGCGCGTGCGCGGCCACCGGCGCCAACGACGCGCTGATCTACGTCTCGCCGAAGAGCGGGCGCGCGGTGAGCGCGTCCGCCGGCGAGCCCTATCGCGACCGCCTGCTGCCGCTGCCGCGGTTCCTGCGCGACGGCGGCCCGCTCGAAGGCGAGGACGACGTGCGCAATGGGTTTACCTTGACCGGCTACTTCCTCGCCCAGCACATCTGGGGGCCGCGGGCGCTGCCCGCGCCCGAGGAACGCGCGCGGTTCGTCGCGGCCGGCCTTGATGCCTGCCCGTGATGTTCGTGCTATGTTCCATGTGAAACAATCCTTCTCGTGACGCGAATTTTGGAGCCGTGATGGGCCAGCCCTTCGAGCCGCCGAGCGGGGACGGCATCGAGAGCGTCGAGCTGAAGACGGCGCTCGAGGAGCGATACCTCGCCTACGCGCTCTCCACGATCATGCACCGCGCGCTGCCGGACGCCCGCGACGGGCTCAAGCCCGTGCATCGGCGCATCCTCTACGGCATGCGGCTGCTGCGCCTCGACCCGAACACGCCGCACAAGAAGTGCGCCAAGATCGTCGGCGACGTGATGGGCGACTTCCACCCGCACGGCGACCAGGCGATCTACGACGCGCTGGTGCGGCTCTCGCAGGACTTCGCGCAGCGTTACCCGCTGGTCGACGGCCAGGGCAACTTCGGCAACATCGACGGCGACGGCCCGGCCGCCTACCGCTACACCGAGGCGCGGCTGACCGAGGTCGCGCGCCTGATCCTCGACGGGTTCGACGAGGACACGGTCGATTTCCGGCCCTCCTACAACGGCGAGAAGGACGAGCCCTCGGTCCTGCCCGCCGCCTTCCCGAACCTGCTCGCCAACGGCAGCCAGGGTATCGCGGTCGGCATGGCGACCTCGATCCCGCCGCACAACGCCGCCGAACTCTGCGACGCGGCGCTCTACCTGATCGCCAACCCGCAGGCGACCTCGGCCCAGCTCGTCAGCTTCGTGCAGGGGCCGGACTTCCCCACCGGCGGCATCCTGATCGATTCCGCCGAATCCATCGCCGAGGCCTACCGCACCGGCCGCGGCGCGTTCCGGGTGCGGGCGCGCTGGGCGAAGGAGGATCTCGGGCGGGGCACCTGGAACATCGTCGTCACCGAGATCCCCTACGGCATCCCGAAGGCGCGGCTCATCGAGAAGCTCGCCGAACTCCTCCAGGAGAAGAAGCTGCCGCTGCTCGCCGACGTGCGCGACGAATCGGCCGAGGACGTGCGCGTGGTGCTGGAGCCGCGCGCGCGCAACGTCGATCCGGTGATCCTGATGGAATCGCTGTTCCGGCTGACCGAGCTGGAGGCGCGCGTGCCCCTCAACATGAACGTGCTCGTCGGCGGCCTCGTGCCGCGGGTGATCGGGCTCGGCGAGGCGCTGCGCGAATGGCTCGACCACCGCCGCGTCGTGCTCCAGCGCCGCTCGCGCCACCGCCTCGGGCAGATCGCGCGGCGCCTTGAGATCCTCGGCGGCTTGCTGATCGTCTACCTCGACCTCGACGAAGTGATCCGCATCATCCGCGAGGACGACGAGCCCAAGCCCGCGCTGATGGCGCGCTTCGCGCTCACCGAGGTCCAGGCCAACGCGATCCTCGACACGCGCCTGCGCTCGTTGCGCAGGCTCGAAGAGATGGAGCTGAAGCGCGAGCTCGACGCGCTGACGAAGGAAAAGGACGGGCTCGACGCGCTGCTGGGCTCGGAGGCCGCGCAGTGGAAGACGATCACGCAGCAGGTCCGCGCCGTGCGGAAGGCGTTCGGGCCGGAGACGAAGCTCGGCGCCCGCCGCACCACGCTCCAGAACCCGCCGGACACCGCCGGCATCGACTTCACCGCGGCGATGGTCGAGCGCGAGCCGGTCACCGTCATCGTCTCGGACAGGGGCTGGATCCGCGCGCTGAAGGGCCACGTCGCCGACCTCTCGACCGTGGCCTTCAAGGGTGACGACCGGATCAAGATCGCGTTCCCGAGCGAGACCACGGCGAAGATCCTGGTGCTGGCCTCGAACGGCAAGGTCTTCACCTTGGAGGCCGCCAAGCTCCCGGGCGGGCGCGGCTTCGGCGATCCGATCCGGCTGATGGTCGATCTCGACGACGGCACCGAGATCGTCGCCGCCCTGCCCTACCGGCCCGAGACCCGCCTGCTGATCGCGGGCTCGGACGGGCGTGGCTTCCTCGCGCCGGCCGACGCGCTCGTGGCCAACACCCGCAAGGGCAAGGGCGTGCTCGGCCTCGACGGCGACGCGAAGGCGGTGCTGCTCGTGCCGGCCGAGGGCGACCACGTCGCGGTGACGAGCGCCGACAAGCTGCTGCTGGTCTTCCCCGCCGCCGAATTGCCCGAACTCGTCCGCGGCAAGGGCGTCCGCCTTCAGCGGTGCCGGGCCTCGACGCTGGCCGACGCCTGCGTCTTCGCGCTCGCCGAGGGCCTGCCCTGGCGCGACGGCTCGGCCCAGGCGCGGGTCGCCAACGCGGGCGTGCTGGAGAAGTGGATGGGCCACCGCGCCGACGCCGGCACGCTGATGACGCGGAGTTTCCCGAAGTTCGAGCGGTTCGGGAAGTAGGGTCTTCGACAGCCGAAGGCGTCGGGATCGGCGACGATCCGCGTCCGGTCGAGCGCGGACGCCGCGCTCAGCGCGCGACGCCCTCGCGGGCGAGCAGGTCGCGCTTGCGCGCGATGCCCCAGCGGTAGCCCGATAGCCCGCCATCCGCCCGCACCACCCGGTGGCAGGGGATCGCGACGGCGAGCGCGTTGGCGCCGCAGGCCCGGGCCACCGCGCGCACCGCCGCCGGGACGCCGACGGCGCGGGCGATCTCGGCGTAGCTCGCCGTCGTCCCGGCGGGAATTTTCTGCAATGCCGCCCAGACCTTCTGCTGGAAGGCGGTGCCGCCGATGTCCAGCGGCAGGTCGAACGCCGTCCCGGGCGCCTCGACGAGGCCGACCACCTGCGCCACCACGGCCTCGAAGCCGGGGTCGCCCCCCGTCAGCGCCGCATGGGGGAAGCGGTCCTCCAGGTCGCGCAGCAGCGCATCCGGGTCGTCGCCGAGCAGGATCGCGCAGACGCCGCGCGCCGTCGCCGCGACCAGGATCGCCCCGAGGCTGCACGGCCCCACCGCGAAGCGGATGGTCTCGCCGGCGCCGCCCTTGCGGTAGGCGGCGGGCGCCATGCCGAGGCGCTGGGGGGCGTCGGCGTAGAACCGGCTCGCCGCGCCGTAGCCGGCCGCGTAGAGCGCCTCGGTGACGCTGCCCGCCTGCCGCAACCCCTCCGCGACGCGATCCGCGCGGCGCGCCTCGGCATAGGCCCTCGGCGTGACGCCGGCGACGGCCTTGAACACCCGGTGGAAGTGGAACGGGCTCAGGCCGGCGTCGCGGGCGAGCGCGTCGAGCGCCGGCACGGTCTCGGCCGCGTCGATCAGGCGGCAGGCGCGGGCCACGAGCGCGGCGCGCCGCGCATCGCGCGACGCCGCGTTCGGCCGGCAGCGTTTGCAGGCACGAAAGCCCGCCGCCTCGGCCTCGGCCGGGGTGGCGTGGAAGGCGACGTTCTCGGGGCGCGCCGCGCGGGCGGGGCAGCTCGGCCGGCAATAGATGCCGGTGCTGCGCACCGAATAGACGAAGCGGCCGTCGAAGGCCGCGTCGCGGGCGGCGAGCGCCGCCCGGCGCACGCCGTCGCCGTCCGCGCAGGTCGGTCGGGCGGTCTCGGTCGTCTGCATGGCGGCTTCCCGTCGGATCGCCGGGGCCGGAACCGGCCCCCGCTTCGCGCCTGGAATGACCGCCTTCCGCGCCCCCGGCATCCCGTCCCTTGCTCCCGAATCGCCCGTCCGCGGCCCGACCGCAATGTGCGCGCGGATCGGCGCCGCCTCAAACCCGCGCCGTCCCCCCCCGGCGTCGGCGGCCGGCGGGGCGGCTCACCTCTCGGCCGCCCGCCGCTCCGGTCCCGCCCCCCGTCCGGGAAGCCAGCGCGCGATGGTGGCGTAGAGCACGGCGCGCTCGAACGGCTTGCCGACATGGTCGTCCATGCCCGCTTCGTGGAACTGGTGCACCTCGTTCGGCAGCACGTTGGCGGTCATCGCGATCACCGGAACATGCGCCGACGGGCCGTCGAGCCGGCGGATCATCCGGGTCGCGGTGATGCCGTCCATGCCCGGCATCTGCACGTCCATCAGCACGAGGTCGAACGCCCCGTCCTCCACCGCCATCACCGCCGCCGCCCCGTCGGCCACCACGTCGACCGTGTGGCCGGCGGCCTCCAGCACGAGGCGGGCGAGTTCCTGGTTGATCGCCACATCCTCGACGAGGAGGATGTGGCCGGTGGTCCGGGGCGTGGGGCTGCGCGGCGCGCCGGCGGAAGCCGTGACGGCGGCCCCGAGCGGAAGCGTCGCCGTGAACCAGAAGGTCGATCCCGCAGCCTCGTCCGAATCGACCCCGATCGCGCCGCCCATCAGCTCGACGAGGCGCTTGCAGATCGCGAGCCCGAGCCCGGTGCCGCCGAAATCGCGGGTCACCGAGTCGTCGACCTGCGAGAACCGCTCGAACAGCCGGTGCTGCTTGGCGCGCGGGATGCCGATGCCGGTGTCGGTCACGCTGAAGCGGATGGTCTCGCCCGCCTGCGTGCTGCCGGCGGCCTGCGTGGTGCCGACGTGCCGGACGGCGAGGGTGACGCTGCCGCCCGGTGTGAACTTCACCGCGTTGTTCAGCAGGTTCAGGAGGATCTGGCGCAGCCGTCCCTCGTCGCCGACGAGGCTTTGGGGCAGGTCCCCGTCTATCCGGCTCACCACCGCCAGGCCCTTGGCGGTGGCCAGCCCGCGCACGATCGAGAGGCAGTTGTCGGCCAGCGCCGCCGGCGCGAAGCTGCGGTGCTCCAGGTCGATCGCCCCGGCCTCGACCTTCGAGAAGTCGAGGATGTCGTTGACCACCGTCAGCAGGGCGGAGCCCGACGAGCGCGCGAGCTCGGCGTGGCGCAGGAGATCCGGCGCGAGCCGGTCGGAGCGCACCAGCAGGTCGGTGAAGCCGATCACCGCGTTCAGCGGCGTGCGGATCTCGTGCGACATCGCGGCGAGGAAGTCGGTCTTGGCCGCGCTCGCGCGCTCGGCCTCCAGGCGCGCGGCGTCGGCCGCCGCCTTCGCCTCGTGCAGCACCAGCTCGGCCTGCTTGCGCTCGGTGATGTCGAAGTTCAGGCCGATCACCCGGGTCGGGCTGCCCGCGGGATCGTAGTAGGCGCGCCCGATGCTCTGCAGCCAGCGCACCGCGCCGTCGGCGCCCGCGACCCGGAACTCCGTCACGAAGGTCCGGCGCGCGGCGATCGCCTCGGAGGCCGCCGCGAAGGCGCGCTCCCGGTCCTCCGGCACCACCTGCGCCTTCCAGGCGTCGAGGGGCAGGCGCAGCGGCTGCGTGCCCGGCAGGCCGAGCAGGCGCGCGCTCTCCGGCGAGAGCAGCACCATTCCGGCGGCGAGGTCGAGGTCCCACGCGCCCGCCTCGGCGGCGTCCTGGGCGAGCCGCAGCAGGTCGCTGGTCTCCTCCAGGGTGCGGCGCGCGGTGATGATGTCGTCGATGTCCAGCGCCGTGCCGAGCCAGCCGACGATCCCGCCGGCCTGACGGATCGGCACCATCACGATCTTGTGCCAGCGGTAGGCGCCGTCGTGCCGGCGCAGGCGTCCCTCCACCTCGTAATCGCCGTCGGCCCGAAGCGCCGCCGCCCAGGCCGCCGCCATGCGCTCGGCGTCGCCGGGGTGGTTGGCCGCCACCCGCGCCGCGTCCCCCGAGCCGATCGGGCCGTAATACGCCTCGAACCGGCGGTTGACGTAGGCCGCCTCGCCGTCCTCGGCCCGCGTCACCCAGACGAGCTGCGGCAGCGTGTCGGCGAGCGCCCGGTAGCGCGCCTCGCTGGAGCGCAAAGCCTCCTCCGCGCGGTGCCGGGCATCGACGTCGCGCACCGAGACGACGAAGCCGCAGGGCCGCGCGGCGTCGTCGCGCACGAGGCGCCACGAGCCCTCGACCCAGAGGTACGACCCGTCCTTGCGGCGCAGGCGATGGGTGCCGACCGCGGTCTCGGCCTCGCCCCGGGACAGGCGTCCGACCAGCCTGTCCAGCGCCGGCGCGTCCTCGGGATGCACGTCGTCCTGCGGCCGCGTCCCGAGGAGCTCCTGCGGGGCGTGGCCGACCAGCTCGCGCGAGGCCGGCGAGACGTAGAGGCGCTCCCCCGTCAGGTCGAGCTGCACGATCATGTCGCTGGCGTTGTCGGCGAGCAGCCGGTAGCGCGCCTCGCTGCGGGCGATGCGCTCCTCGGCCCTGCGCAGGTGCGTGATGTCGCGCGCGCTGATGAAGACCCGCCCGATGCCGCCGCCGGCCTCGGGCAGCGGCACTATGATCACCTCGAAGCGGTGGGTGCCGTCGCCGCGCACCCGCTCGTCCTGCTTGTGGAGGGGCCTGCCCGTCCGGATCACGCCCGCGATGTCGGCCCGCACGATCGCCGCCATGTCGGGCGGCATCACCTCCTCCGGCGTCTTGCCGCGGGCCTCCTCCACCGAGCGCCCGATCAGCGCGGACGCGCTCGGGTTCAGGGTTTCGAGGACGAAGCCGCCGTCCGGGCCGACCCGGTGGACGAAGAGGTGGTCGGTGGCGTTCTCGAACACGCCGCGGAACAGCGTCTCGGCCTCGCCCAGCGCCCGGTGCGTCTCGATCAGCAGCGCCTCGCGGCGGCGGCGGCGCTCCAGTTCGCGCAGGAGGACGAGAAGCCCGCCGAGGATCGCCGCCGTCGTGGCGCCCCCGACCGCGAAGGCGCGGACCCGCTCCTCGCGGATCGGCGCCAGCAACTCCGTCATCGACTCGCCCACCAGGACGACGAGGGGCAGCCCGTCCGTGATGCGGTAGCCGAACAGGCGGTGCCGCCCGTCGTAGAGGCTGACGGACTCGAACGTCCCGGCCGGCGCGGTCTTCAGGTTCGCGAACAGGCCGCTGTTCGGATCGGTCCCGAGGTCGCGTTCGTACATGCCCGGCGTCGGCGGGGACCGCGCGCGGATGTAGCCGTCGAGACCGAACAGGGAGACGCTGCCGTCCGTCCCGACGTCGAGCGCCCGGAAGCGCGCCACGAGGTAGGCGGGATCGAGGGCGACGATGAGGACGCCGCCGAAGCTCCCATCCGCCCGCGTCAGGCGCCGCGCCAGGTTGAACGACCATGCCCCCTGGACGCGCCCCTGGATCACCCGGTTGAGGTAGAGGCCGGCTTCGGGATGCTCCGAGAGATGGCGGAAATAGTCCCGGTCGGCGACGTTGACCCGTGGGGCGCCGGGTCGCGGCGGCGTCCGCGCCACGACGAGGTCCCCGCGTTCGTCGAAGATCGCGATCTGGTTGGCGCTGGCTTCGAGCATGGTGGCGCGCTTCGACCAGGTGGCGAAATCGAAGGTCTTCGGGTTGTCGGCGAAGTCGCCCTGGATCAGGCGCATGATCTGATCGATGCCCTCGATCATCCGCGAGACCTGCTCGGCCAGCGCGACCGACAGGTTGGTCACGTCGCGCCTGGCCTGGGCGATCTCGCCCTCGCGGCGCCGGTCCATGTGGAACAGCAGACCGCTCCAGACGAGGGCGAGGAAGACCAGGCCGCCGGCGACGGCCAGAACCTGCGCCGACCGTCCGGCGAGGCGATCCGGACCGGAGGGCGCCTTGCCGCCCGGCCCCGATCCGCGCGCTCCCGAGACCTGCATTCCCGAGACCTGCGCTTCAAACACCTGCGGCTCCCGCGTTCCCGACGTCCCGGCCCTCATCGCGCCACCGTCGAGGGCGGGTCGTTCCGGCCGCCTGCCGCTTTGGATCGCCTCCGATCCGGCCGGACCGTGGTCATGGCGCGCTTTGCTGCGCCGAACCGTCCGCTTCGCCGGGAGGCACGCCGGCCCTGGAGGATGCCGTGAGACCCTCCAACGCGGCGACCGTCTCGTCGCGCAGCACCCGGATGTCGGCGAGCGACGCCGCGAGGTCCGTCCCGGCCTTGGCCTGCGCCTCCAGGGCGCGGCAGGCCCCCGAGAGCCGCTCGCAGCCGAGCATCCCCGACATCGAGATCAGGGTGTGGGCCTCGCGGGCGTGATCGACGGGCGCCCGGTCCCCCCCGGCGAAGGCGCCGCGCAGGCTTGCCGTGAATCGCTCCAGCAGACGCTGAAGCTTCTCCGGACCGATCACCCCGCCAAGGTCGTCCAGGGCCGGGCGGCTGAGTAGGGGCAACGTCACGGGAGGCTCCGGAAAGGGTGTCGTCGGGCTCGACGCACGGGACGGCGGCGGTGCCGGCGCGGCCCTTACGTCGACAGGTGAGGCGGCGTTTCGCGGCGCCGTCCAGATCCGCGGCGCCATCCGCGCCCGCGGGGCGAATCGGCCGCAACTGTTGCCGAAAGGGTACAGTCGCGGTCGCTACAGCAGCGTCCCGCGCAGGATCAGCAGCGCCACGGAGAAGTAGATGACGAGGCCGGTCACGTCGACCAGCGTTGCCACGAAGGGTGCCGAGGCGGTGGCCGGATCGAAGCCGAGCCGCTGGAGCAGGAACGGCAGCATCGAGCCGGTGAGCGAGCCGAAGGTGACGATGCCCACCAGCGCCGCACCGACGGTGGCCGCGACCAGCGGCCAGTGCGCGCCGTAATCGTACAGCCCGGCCTTCTGCCAGACCACGATGCGGACGATGCCGATCAGGCCGAGGATCGCGCCGAGCACCAGCCCCGTCGGCACCTCGCGCAGGGCCACGCGCCACCAGTCGCGCAGGCGGACCTCGTGCAGGGCCAGCGCGCGGATGAGGAGCGAGGTCGCCTGGCTCCCCGAGTTGCCGCCCGAACTCATGATGAGCGGGATGAACAGGGTCAGCACGATCGCCTTCTCGAGCTCGCCCTCGAAGCCCTGCATGGCCGAGGCGGTGAGCATCTCCGAGAGGAACAGCGCGCAGAGCCAGCCCGCGCGCTTCTTGATCATCGTGAGGAAGGAGATGTCCATGTAGGGCTCGTCGAGCGCCTCCATGCCGCCGAAGCGCTGCACGTCCTCCGTCTGCTTCTGGACCATCGCGTCGATCACGTCGTCTACCGTGACGATCCCGATGACGCGGCC
>NZ_CAXTHR010000081.1:0-19412 GCF_964244095.1 uncultured Methylobacterium sp.
GCACCGAGACGCTCCAGGACCGGGTCGAGTTCTTCAACTCGGGGCTGGCCGCGCACGCCTCCGACGCGCTGGGCAACGTCGCGGTGATCCAGTCCTTCACCCGCGCCAAGGCCGAGAAGGATGCGATGCGCTCGATCATCGGCGACCTGCTTGCCGCGCAGATCCCGGTGCTGTCGTGGTGGGCGCTCGCCAACGTCGCGACGCGGGCATCGGCCACGATCACCATGACCGCGGTCTTCGTCACCGGCATCGTGCTCTACCAGGCCGGCTCGACCACGGTCGGCGAGGTCGTGGCCTTCATGAGCCTGGCCACCGCCCTGGTCTCGCGCCTCGACCACATCGTGAGCTTCGTCAACGGTCTGTTCCAGCAGGCCCCGAAGATCGCCGAGTTCTTCGCGATCTTCGACACCGTGCCGGCCGTGCGCGACCGTGCGCACGCCGTGCCGGTGACGCGGTTTGCCGGCGACGTGGCGTTCGACGATGTCGGCTTCTCCTACGACGGACGCCGCAAGGCGCTCGACGGCGTGTCGTTCACGGCGCGGGCCGGCGAGACCGTGGCGCTCGTGGGCACCACCGGCTCCGGCAAGTCGACGACGCTGGGTCTCCTGCACCGCAGCTTCGACCCGTCGGCCGGCGCGATCCGCGTCGACGGCCTGGACATCCGCGACGTCGGCCTCGCCAGCTTGCGCCACAACATCGGCGTGGTGTTCCAGGAGCCGATGCTGTTTGCCCGCTCGATCCGCGAGAACCTCCAGGTCGGCCGCCCCGACGCCACCGACGCCGAGATGCTCGACGCGCTGGAGCGCGCCCAGGCGACCGCGTTCCTGGCGCGCCAGCCCGACGGCCTCGACACGGTGATCGGCGAGCGCGGCCGCTCGCTGTCCGGCGGCGAGCGCCAGCGCCTCTCGATCGCCCGGGCGCTGCTCAAGAACCCGCCGATCCTGATCCTCGACGAGGCGACGAGCGCGCTCGACGCCGCCACCGAGCGCCGGCTCCAGGGTGCGCTGGAGGCGGTGATGGAGGGCCGCACCACCTTCGTCATCGCCCACCGCCTCGCCACGATCCGCAACGCCGACCGCATCCTCGTCTTCCACGAGGGACGGATCGTCGAATCGGGCACCTTCGATGGGCTCGTCGCGCAGAACGGCCGCTTCGCGGAACTGGCGCGGGCGCAGTTCATGGCCGCGGAGGCCGACGACCAGGATGCCGGGCTGGCGCTGGCGGCGTGAGGGCCTCAGGCAGGCGCAGGCTTTCGCGACACCGGCCGGCCGGCGCCTCGTCATCCTGAGCGAGGCCGACGACGCCACGCGGATCGCGGCTGCGGAGGACGCCGCCATGGGCGTCCCAGACGATCGCCGTGGGGTTCACAACGCCGTCGCCTTGGGCTGGGCCGGCGTGGGGGTCTGCCGCGCCTGCATCCGCGCCCGCAGCCGGCTGCGCTTGGCCGCGATCACCGTGCCGTTGATCTCGCCGCCGAACAGGAACATCGCAGCCAGCCAGTACAGGAACACGAGGAACACCATCGCGGTGGCGAGCCCGCCGTAGGTCGAGGCGTAGGCGTTCGAGAAGCGGTCGAGGTAGTACCCGAAGCCCAAGCCCGCGAAGAACCACAGCAGCAGCGTCACGCCGATGCCCGGCAGCACCGCGCGGAACGAGCGCCGCCCGGCGGCGACGAACTTGTGGGCGATGATGAGCACCAGGGCGAGGAGGAAGGCGGTGATGCCGATCCGGCCGATCGCCACGGTGAGGCTCAGGGGCTCCAGCCCCGGCGCCACGAGCACGACGTTGCGCCAGATCAGCGGCCCGAGCACCACGAGCAGCGCGAAAGCCAGCATCGCGCAGGCGCCGCACACGACGTAGCCGATCGATTCGAGCCGCGTCAGCCACCACGGCCGCATCTCGCGAAGCCCGTAGGCGCGGTTCAGCCCGACGCGCAGGCTCTCGACGCCGGACGACGAGAAGTAGAGGGCCAGCAGCGCGCCGACCGTCAGCACCCCGCCCCGCTGCTCGGTGAGCACCCGGTGGACCTCGCCGACGATGGGCTTGGCGACCTCGCGCGGCCACGCGTCGAAGATCAGCACCCCGGCCTCGTCGGCGAGCGACTTGGTGCCGAACAGGCCGGCCAGCGCCGCAAGCAGGATCAGGAACGGGAACAGCGAGGTGAGGATCGACAGCGCGATGTGGCTCGCGATCGCCCAGCCGTCATGGGAGACGAAGCGTTGCGCGGCGATGCCGGCCACGTCCAGGGCGGTGCGGAGGCGTCTCACGTCCGGTGATGCTGTCCCGAGGGTCGATCCCGACCGCGATACGTGGCGGGCCGGCGGCACCCGTCAACGCAGGGCGGGCGGCCGCACGCGGTGGGGCATGCCGTGAAGCCGTCGAGCAACGCAAGGCCCGCGGGGAGCCCGTGCAGGGCGATCGCTTGAAGCCGCTGTTGCGGACTCTGGGCGCGAAGAGCGCCCCGCGGAGCGGGCTTTTCAGGACGCCAGGTCCTGAAAAGCGTCGCGCGACGCGAAAGCCCAAGCCCGCGGAGGCGGGCGCCGGCGATCGAGGCCGAGGAACAAGCAGGGCAAGCGTTTTCAAGCGATCGCTCTGTAAGCTCGCGCATGGGCGCCCCGCCGGTTTTCCGGTTGTCGTCTTTTCCGGTTGTCATCGGCTCCCGCGCGTGCTGCCTGCGCGGCGCCATGCCAGTTCCGTCGTCGGTCCCGTTCGCGAAGATCCTGATTCCGAGCCTGTTCGTCCTGATCTGGTCGACCGGCTTCATCGCGGCGCGCTTCGTGGCGCCCCATGCCGAGCCGCTGCCCTTCGTGGCGTTGCGGGTGATCGGCGTCGCGCTGGTGCTGGCGGCGATCGCGCTGGCCTTCGGCGCGCGCTGGCCGCGGACGCGGGCCGGCTGGCGCGATGCGCTCGTCGCCGGCGTGCTGATGCAGGGGCTCTACATCATCGGCGTGTTCTGGGCGATCCATCGCGGTCTGCCTGCCGGCATCGCGGCGCTGGTCGGCAGCCTGCAGCCCCTGGTGACCGCGATGCTCGCCGGGCCGGTGCTCGGCGAGGTGGTGAGCCGGCGGCGCTGGCTCGGGATCGGCCTCGGCTTCCTCGGCGCGGGCCTCGTGCTCGCTCCGAAGATCGGCGCCGCGGGCGCGGCCGGCATCCCGCCGGTGGCGCTCGCCGCCTGCGCCGGCGCCATCGCGGCGATCACGCTCGGCACCCTCTGGCAGAAGCGCACGGGCGCGGACGCCGATCTCCTGGCCACCGCGACGCTGCAGTTCGTCGGTGCCTGCGGGGTCGCGGTGCCGCTGGCGCTCGCCTCCGGCGACGGCCTCTCCGTGCCGCTGCTGCTGCCGGTCTGGCTCGGGATGGCGTGGTCGGTGCTGGTGAGTTCGGTGGCCGGCATCCTGCTGCTGCTGCTGCTGATCCGCCGCGGCGCGGTGGCCGGCGTCTCGGCGCTGCTGTTCCTGGTGCCGCCGGTCTCGGCGGGCCTCGCCTACCTGATGTTCGGCGAGGCGCTGACGCCGGTGCAGGTCGCCGGCATGGCGGTCGCGGCGATCGGCGTCGCGGTGGCGAGCCGGGGCTGAGCGGCATCCGGGCTTCACGCCGAATTGCAACCGGCGCGACGAAGAATTTGCGTCGCCGGCCCCGACCTGACCTATATTGCCGATAACCGGAAACGTTCAGACGAGAGTGCCCGCCATGTCCGCCTCGCCCGCCTTCCAGTCCGCGCCGCAGGATCTCGTCGCCCTGACGAAGGCTGCCGGCGAATCCGCCCGGAAGCTCGTCGCCGAGGCGACCCGCCGGGTCCGCACCCGCGTGCTCGGCCCGGACGGCAAGGTCGACGCGGGCCGGATGGAAGCCGAGCAGCACGCCGCCCACGGGCTCGCCTGGATCGCCACCTACGGCGAGGCGGTGCGCGAGCTCGGCGCCTACGCGGAAAACCTCCGCGCCGCCGGCCGGCTCGGCGAGACCGAGACGCTGCTCGTGCGGATCGGCGCGGGCGAATACCTCGACCAGATGTTCTCGGGGCTTCCGATGAGCCAGGGCGAGATGGTGCGCCCGACGGGCTCGCTCGGGCTGTCGGCCCGCGAGGTGCAGCAGTTCCGCACGGACGCCGTCGAGGCGCTGATCGCCGACGGCAACACGCCGGAGAACCGCGCCGCGCTCGTCGGCAAGATCCGCGAGGGCAGCGGCTCCGCGACGATCGGCGATTCCGGCCTCGACGAGGACATGGAGGCGATCCGCTCCGAGATGCGCCGCTTCGGCAAGGCCGAGGTCGTGGCCCAGGCGCACGAATGGCACCTGAACAACGCCTACATCCCGATGGAGGTCGTCACCAAGATGGCCGAGCTCGGCGTCTTCGGCCTGACCATCCCCGAGGAATACGGCGGCATGGGCCTGCCGAAGATCTCGATGTGCGTGGTCTCGGAGGAGCTGTCGCGGGCCTATATCGGCGTCGGCTCGCTCGGCACCCGCTCGGAGATCGCCGCCGAGCTGATCCTGTGCGGCGGCACCGAGGAGCAGAAGCAACGCTTCCTGCCAGGCATCGCGTCCGGCGACATCCTGCCGACCGCGGTGTTCACCGAGCCGAACACCGGCTCGGACCTGGCGTCGCTCCGCACCAGGGCGGTGCGCGACGGCGAGGCGTGGCGGATCTCGGGCAACAAGACCTGGATCACGCACCCCGTGCGCGCCGACATCATGACGGTGCTCGTGCGCACCAAGCCGGAGGAGAAGGGCCACCGCGGCCTGTCGATGCTGATCGCGGAAAAGCCCCGCGGCACCGACGCGGACCCGTTCCCGGTCGCCGGCCTCACCGGCGGCGAGATCGAGGTGCTGGGCTATCGCGGGATGAAGGAATACGAGCTCGCTTTTGAGGATTTTTCCGTCCCCGCCGGCAATCTGTTGGGCGAGGTCGAGGGCAAGGGCTTCGCGCAACTGATGCAGACCTTCGAATCGGCCCGCATCCAGACGGCGGCGCGTGCCGTCGGCGTGGCGCAATCGGCGCTCGACCTCGGCCTGCGCTACGCCGAGGACCGGGTGCAGTTCGGAAAACCCCTGATCAGCTTCCCGCGGGTGGCCGACAAGCTCGCGATGATGGCGGTGGAGATCAACATCGCCCGCCAGCTCACCTACTTCTCCGCCCGCGAGAAGGACGCGGGCAAGCGCTGCGACCTCGAGGCCGGCATGGCCAAGCTCCTCGGCGCCCGCGTCGCGTGGGCTGCCGCCGACAACGCGCTCCAGATCCACGGCGGCAACGGCTTCGCGCTCGAATACGCGATCAGCCGCGTGCTCTGCGACGCCCGCATCCTCTCGATCTTCGAGGGCGCGGCCGAGATCCAGGCGCAGGTGATCGCCAGGCGGCTGCTCGAGGCGGCGTGAGCGGACGGATCGCGTCCCGTCTTCCGATCGGACCGGCGCTCACCGGTCCCGCGACGCGCGTCCCCGCGCCACCCGCCTGTGGGTGCGGCATGGCCCGCGACAGGGGGGAGCTTCACAAGGCTGTCACGCTGCTATTAGACTAAGCCCCGATGGACAGGGCCTTTTCGTCATCACGCGAAGGGCTGGGAGCGACCGGGATGGCACCCGGGCCCCGCCGCGAGCCGGATGTATCCGCCCCCGCCGGTCGCCCGACGCGCCCGGCCGACGGCGCGTCCCCTCAGCCCGCGCCGCGCCGCGGCGGAGCCCTCCCTCGCTCCGCCGATCCCGTGTCCGGGACGGCGCGTCCGGGCCCGCTCGCGCGTTGTCCCGCATGGCTTGCGTTCGAAGAGTCGCGCCGATGATGGACCTCCAGACCCTCGTCCTCAACGCCGATTACCGGCCGCTCTCCTACAACCCGCTGTCGCTGTGGTGCTGGAAGGACGCGTTCACCGCCCTGTTCCTCGACCGCGTGACGCTGGTGGCGAGCTACGACGTCGAGGCGCGCAGCCCGAGCCGCTCGCTCAAGGTGCCGAGCGTGGTGGCGCTGAAGAACTACGTCACGCTCGCCCGCAGCCCGGCCTTCACACGCTACAACATCTACCTGCGCGACGGCTTCTCCTGCCAGTATTGCGGCCTGCGCCTGCCGTCGGGCGGCCTGACCTTCGACCACGTCAACCCGCGCTCGCGCGGCGGGCTCTCGACCTGGGAGAACGTCGTGGCCGCCTGCAGCCCGTGCAACCTGCGCAAGGCCAACCGCACCCCGCGCGAGGCCGAGATGCCGCTCCTCAACGAGCCGCGCCGGCCGACCCGCTACGAATTGCACCACCGCCAGCCGGAATTCGACCACCGGGAATATCACCACACCTGGCTCGACTACCTCTACTGGGACAGCGAACTGGAAACGTGATCGGAGGCGGCTAAGCAGGTTTCGCAAAAGTGCCCCGCGGTTTTGCGAAAAAGACCTGCGACAGACCAAGGAGCTAAGCGGGCGAAGCGTTGGCCTGCCAACGCGAGCCTGCTTAGAGTGCTTCCCAACGACGTGGATACCGGTTCTTCGCAGGCAAGCACGTCAAAACAAGGACCTGGAGCCGTACCCGACCCAACGTGGTCGGGCACGGCTCTAAGCATCATTGCCGCGAAGTGGACCGCGGTTCGCGGAGAAAAACGATACGCCGACAGAGAGACCCAAGCAGGCTTGCGTGGGCGAAGCCACGCAAGCCTGCTTGGGTCGCCTCACCTCCCGTCCCGCGCCAGGAACCCGCGCCACCCGCCGAACCGCGAGATCTCCTCCGCCCCGGCGATCCCCTCGGCCTCTACCAGAAAACCCTTCGGGCCGGTGCCGTCGGCGAGCCGCAGCGTGCCGATGCCGAGCGGCGCCGGAATGCCCGCGACGAAGCTGCCGAACGCCGCCGGCGGAAGCGCCCACACTTCGGTCTCGATCGCGGCGCCCGTGCCGGCCGCGACCCGGAGCAGCCCCGGCCGATGCGGCGGACCGCCGGGGAGCGCGTGGAGGCGGTAGTCCGGCGCGGTCGGCACGGCGCGCAGGAAGCGGGCGCCGAGCCCGGTGAGTTCGCCGTTCAGGGCGAGCCCCGAGAGATGCGCGCCGACGACCGCCAATTCGATCTCGCCGGGCGCTGCCCGCGCCGGGCTCTCGGCGGGCGCCGGCACCGGCTCGGCGCTCGCCCCGATCGGCACGCCGGCGGCCGCGTGCAGCCGGGCGCCGACCGCGGCGAGCAGCCCGTCCCGGCCGCGCGGGGCGAGCAGCGTCAGTCCCGACGGGAATCCGTCGGCCCGGAAGCGCCCGGGGACGGCGAGCGCGCACCAGTCAAGCAGGTTGACGAAGTTGGTGTAGGTGCCGAGCTCGCTGTTGGGCCCGATCGGGTCGGCGGCGAGATCGGCGAGCGTGCGCGGGCGCGGATAGGTCGGCACCGCGAGCAGATCGACCGCGCCCCAGATCGCATCCGCCTCGCGGCGCAGCTCGGCCAGGCGGTAGAGCCCGGCGAAGGCGTCGGCCGCGCTGAAGTTTCTCGCAAGCGCGATCACCGCCCGCGTCGTCGGATGCAGGGCGTCCGGCGTTTCCTCGATCAGCGCACGGATCGCCTGATAACGCTCGGCCACCCAGGGGCCGGCATAGAGCAGGCGCGCGGTGGCGAACATCGGCGCGAAGTCCACCGGGGCGCCCGGTCCGACCAGCCCTTCGAGGTCGGCGCGCGCCGCGTCGAAGGCGGCCTCGGCGAGGGCGTCGCCGGAAAAGTGCCGGCCGGCCGCATCCGGCACCCCGAGGCGCAGGCCCGGCGGGATCGCGGCGGGCGCCGCCGGCAGGGGCAGATCGCGCGACCACGGGTCGGCGGGATCGGGGCCGGCCATCACGCGGAACGCGGCGTCGGCGTCGGCCACGGTGCCGGCGAAGACCGAGAGGGTGTCGAGCGTCCGGCAGGCCGGCACCATCCCGCGCGACGAGACGCTGCCGAGGGAGGGTTTCAGCCCGACGACGTTGTTCAGCCCCGCCGGCACCCGGCCGGAGCCCGCCGTGTCGGTGCCGAGCGCGAAGGCGACGAGGCCGCGGGCCACCGCCACCGCCGAACCGCTGCTGGAGCCCCCCGGCACGTAGGCCGGATCGAGGGCGTTGCGCGGCACGGGATAGGGCGTGCGCACGCCGACCAGGCCGGTGGCGAACTGGTCGAGGTTGGTCTTGCCGACCAGGATCGCGCCGGCCGCCAGCAGCCGCGCCACCGCGTGGGCCGTCTCGGCCGGAACGTAGGCGAAGGCGGGGCAGGAGGCCGTCGTCGGCAGGCCCGCGACGTCGACGTTGTCCTTCACGGCGAACGGCACGCCCCAGAGCGGCTTCTCGTCCGCGTCGAAGGGCCCGAGGGCGTCGATCGCCGCCCGCGCGTCCGCCTCCGGCACCAGCGCCAGGAAGATGCCGGGATCGTCGGCGGCCGCGATGCGGCGGTAGAGCGCGGAGAGGATCGCGTGCGGGTCGGCGCCAGCGGCGTAGGCCGCGTGCAGGGCGGGGATCGTCGGGAATGGCGGCACGTCGCGTCCTCGCGGTCAAATGCGCTCACTGGAAACGTGCTATCCGGGCGTGCGTCGAAACCGGAACATGCACGCTTAGGTTCTACTCACGCGGGGTAGCCGAGGCCGGTGGTACCGAGAGCAATGTCCATGACCTTTGGATCACGGACATTGTTCTCTCTTTGCGAAGTCGCATCTCCTTCACGCCAGCCGGCATCCACCTCGCTGGAAAAGGCTCCGGATTTCAATCGCGACAGCGCATGATTTCCCTCGCGAAGGGACCCGATATCCGCCGTGCGCTCGGCGGATTGCCGCGGCACCATGCGCCGCGTATGGCCTGCCGGGCCGCCACGACCCTTCCGACGAGAGCCCGTGACCCGCCTCACCACCCGCGCTCCGGCGAAGATCAACCTCACCCTGCACGTCCTCGGACGGCGTCCGGGCGACGGCTACCATGCGCTGGAGAGCCTCGTCGCCTTCGCCGGCGCCGCCGATGCGCTGACGCTCGCGCCGGCCCCGGCGCTGTCGCTGACCGCGAGCGGCCCGACGGCGGGTCCGGCTGGCCCGACCGCGGACAACCTCGTGCTGCGGGTCGCGCGGCACCTCGCCGAGCGCGTGCCGGGCCTGCGGCTCGGCGCCTTCGGCCTCGTGAAGCGCCTGCCGGTGGCGGCGGGGATCGGCGGCGGCTCGTCGGACGCGGCCTCGGCCCTGCGGCTGCTCGCCGAACTGAACCGCCTGCCCCTCGACCACCCGGCGGTGATCGCGGCAGCGCGCGCGACCGGCGCCGACGTGCCGGTCTGCCTTGAGCCGCGGGCGCGGATGATGCGCGGCGCCGGCGAGGCGATCGGGCCGGCGCTCGGGTTGAAGCCCCTGCCGGCGGTGCTGATCAATCCCGGCGTGCCGGTGCCGACGGCGCCGGTGTTCAAGGCACTCGGCCTCCAGGTCGGGGACAAGCTGGCGGGGGCGGCCCACCCCGCGATCCCCCCGGATGCGGATGCCGAGACGCTGCTGGCGGCGATTCGGTCCGCGCGCAACGACCTCGAAGCCCCGGCGCTGAGCGTGGCGCCGGTGATCGGCACGGCGCTGGCGTCGCTCCGAGCCCAGCCCGGATGCCGGCTCGCGCGGATGTCGGGCTCGGGCGCGACGGTGTTCGCGGTGTTCTCCGACCGGCACGCCGCCTCGCGCGCGGCGCGGGCCATCGCTGCGGCTAAGCCCGGCTGGTGGACGGTCGCGACCTACCTGCGCTGAAGCGCGCCCGCGGGTCCGCCGCCGGCGTCGAAAGGTGCAATGAACCGGCATGGTCCCAGCGCCGGTCAGTGCACCCGCGCAACGCAGAAATCCACGACCTGGAGCAGGGCCGACTTGATCGGGCTCGGCGGGAAGGGCTTGAGGGCGTCGCGGGCGAGCGTGCCGTAGTCGCGGGCGCGGGCGACGGTGTCCTCCAGCGCCCCGTGCCGGCGCAGGATCGCGTGGGCGGCCTCCAAGTCGCCGTCCACGAGCGTCCCCTCCTGCAGCGTGCGCCGCCAGAAGGCACGCTCCGCGTCCGTGCCGCGCCGGACGGCGAGCACGATCGGCAGGGTGATCTTGCCCTCGCGGAAATCGTCGCCGACGTTCTTGCCCAAAGCCGCGCTGGTGCCGCCGTAATCGAGCACGTCGTCGATGAGCTGGAAGGCGATGCCGAGGTTCATGCCGTAGGCGCGGCAGGCCGCCTGCTCGGCCTCGGAGCGTCCGGCCAGCACCGGGCCGACCTCGCAGGCGGCCGCGAACAGCTCCGCGGTCTTCGCGCGGATGACGGCGAGGTACGCATCCTCGGAGGTGCCGGTGTTCTTGGCCGCGGTGAGCTGCATCACCTCGCCCTCGGCGATCACCGTGGCGGCGGCCGAGAGGATGTCGAGGGCGCGCAGGGACCCGACCTCGACCATCATCCGGAACGCCTGCCCCAGCAGGAAGTCGCCGACGAGCACGCTGGCCTCGTTGCCCCACCTGATGCGGGCCGCGACCCGGCCGCGGCGCATGTCGCTGCCGTCGACCACGTCGTCGTGCAGCAGGGTCGCCGTGTGCATGAACTCGACGCTGGCGGCGAGCTTCACGTCGCCGTCCGCGCCGGCATAGCCGCACAAGCCGGCGGTGGCCAAGGTCAGGATCGGCCGCAGGCGCTTTCCCCCGGAATCGATCAGATGGTTGGCGACCTCGGGGATCAGCGCCACGTCCGAGCCGGTGCGCGACAAGATCTGGGCGTTCACCCGCTCCATGCCGTGCGCCACCAGGGCCACGAGATCGGCGAGGCTCGCCTCCGCGTCGGAGCGGCCCTCTTCGATGGAAACGACGACACCCAAGGTCCGATGCCTCCAGACCGAATTCGACTGCGCACGGTCGGCGCCACCCCTTCGCATGGGGTTCCTGGCGCCGCAACACGCGCGGGAGAAACCGGATATGGTGCCGGCGCACGCCGGGCCGCACGCGGCGAAAGCGCCACCCCCATCCAGGCAAGGCCGCGATGATCGCGCCGATCCGCACCGACGACCTTGCCCCGACCGGCTTCGCGCTGTCGCGCTCGGGCGGTGCCGGGATCACGGTGCCCGTCGCCGCCGTCCCCGTGAGCCTGAGGGCGGGCTCGATCGGCGCCCTCCTCCGCCGCCTGCCGGGGCCGGGGGACCAGGGCGCGCCGGCGCACCGCCTGGAGGCCGGCCGCGCCCGCGCATTGCGCGCCGGGACCGCATGACGACGGAGCCGGACCGGTTCCTCGGCGGCACCTTGCGCCTGTTCCAGCCGCCGCGCGGCAGCCACCGCGCCGGGACGGACGCGGTTCTGCTCGCCCGCCTGATCGCGCCGCAGGACGGCGACACGGTCTGCGACGTGGGTGCCGGAACGGGTGCGGTGGGGCTCGCATGCGCTGCGCTGACGCCGGGCTGCCGCATCGTGCTGATCGAGAACGCGCCGGTCCTGGCCGACATGGCGCGCCGCAACGCAGGGCTCAACGGCCTCGCCGATCGCGTCGGGGTCGTCGAGGCCGACGTGCTCGCCGCAGGTGCGGAGCGGCGCGCGGCCGGGCTCGTACCGGAGCTTGCCGACATCGTTCTCACCAATCCCCCGTTCTTCGAGCCGGGCCGGCACCGCCCCTCGCCGGACGCGGGCAAGGCCGCCGCCCACGCTTTCACCGCCGGCGGGCTTGAGACCTGGATGCGCACCTGCACCGACCTGTTGCGGCCGGGCGGGCGGCTCGGCCTCGTCCACCGGGCGGACGCGCTGCCGGCCTGCCTCGACGCGCTCCGCAACCGCTTTGGCGCGCTCGCGATCCGCCCCGTCCACGCCCGCGCCGGGCGGCCAGCGATCCGGGTGCTGATCGCGGCGGTGAAGGGCAGCCATGCGCCGCTCGAACTCCTGCCGCCGCTGGTGCTCCAGGACGCCGACGGCCGCTTCACGCCGGAGGCCGAGCGGCTCCACCGCGGCCAACCGCCCTGATCCGGCCACAAGCCTTGCTGCCGGGCGGCCGAGGCCCACTTCCCAGGTGGCCCCTCACCCGACGATCGAGACCCGATGCCGTTCGCCTTGCCCGAACCTCTCCGCGCGCTGTTGCCGGGAAAATTCCGTACGCGGCGACCGCGGGTCGCGGTGGTGCGCCTGAACGGCGCCATCGGCGCGGTCTCGCCGCTGCGGCCCGGCCTGTCGATCGGCACGGTGGCCGGGAGCCTGGAGCGGGCCTTCGCGATGCCCGGCGCCGTCGCGGTGGCGATCGTGATCAACTCGCCGGGCGGCGCGCCGGCCCAGTCCCACCTGATCCACCGCCGCATCCGGGATCTGGCCGAAGAGAAGAGGCTGCCGGTCTTCGCCTTCGTCGAGGACGTGGCGGCGTCCGGCGGCTACATGATCGCGTGCGCGGCCGACGAGATCGTCGCCGACCCGACCTCGGTCGTCGGCTCGATCGGCGTGGTCTCGGCGGGCTTCGGGTTCGACAAGCTGATCGCGCGGATCGGCGTCGAGCGCCGGGTCCACACGCAGGGCGAGGCGAAGGCGATGCTCGATCCGTTCAGGCCGGAGGAGCCGGCCGACGTCGAGCGGCTGCTGCGCATTCAGGCCGACGTGCAGGCGCTGTTCACCGCGCTCGTCACCGCGCGGCGCCCGACCCTGAAGACCGGCGAGGATCTGTTCACCGGAGCGATCTGGACCGGTCGGCAGGCGCTGGACCTCGGGCTCGTCGACGCGATCGGCGACATCCGCTCGACGCTGCGCGCAAAGTTCGGCGAGACCGTCGATCTCAGGCTGGTCGCGGAGGCCAAGGGCTCGTTCGTCGCCCGGCTGCTGCGGCGTGCGGCGCCCGGCGGGATCGGTCTGGCCGACGCGGCGATCGCCGCGATCGAGGAGCGGGCGGCCTGGGCCCGCTACGGGTTGTGAGACGGCCCGGCGCTTCGGCTCAGCGCGCGATGCAGGCGGCGTCGGGCGTGCCGTAGCCGCCGTAGACGACCCGCACCTTGCGCGTGCAGGTCTCGCCCTTGGCGACCGGCGCGGCGACGGGCGCGCGTTCGACCGGCGCCGCGACCGGCGCCGGGGCGGCGGAACCCGCCTCCGCGGTGGCGAAGGCGTTGCTCGCGCCCATCACCAGCGGCGTGGCGACGAGGGAGGCGGCGGCGAGGGCGGCGAATACCGTGACGTTCTTCGCGAGCTTGCGCATGACTGGTCTTCCGTAGCGTTCGGCCGGGCGAGCGGCCGATATCCCCTGATTGGCCAATAAACTTGGCCGTGGCTTGGCGGTTCCGCTTCTCCGCCGAAATTGCGCCGCAATCCGTGCGGGGCCGCACGCGGGCTCGCGGCTGGGACGCGGGCGCGTTGCTTGACACCCCTGAGGACGCTCTTAAACGCTGCCCCGCGCCTCCCGCCCAGCGATGGTACGGTCCACCCATGACGAGCGAACCCGATCGCGCCGCCAAGAGCTCGTTCCAGGGATTGATCCTGACGCTCCAGCGATTCTGGGCGACTGAGGGTTGCGTGATCCTCCAGCCCTACGACATGGAGGTGGGCGCGGGCACCTTCCATCCGGCCACCACGTTGCGGGCGCTAGGACCGAAGCCGTGGAAGGCGGCCTACGTCCAGCCGTCGCGGCGGCCCAAGGACGGGCGCTACGGTGAGAACCCGAACCGGCTGCAGCACTACTACCAGTTCCAGGTGATCCTGAAGCCGAACCCCGACGACCTGCAGGAGCTCTACCTCGCCTCGCTCGCCGCGATCGGCATCGACCTGAAGCTCCACGACATCCGCTTCGTCGAGGACGATTGGGAGAGCCCGACCCTCGGCGCCTGGGGGTTGGGCTGGGAATGCTGGTGCGACGGCATGGAGGTCTCGCAGTTCACCTACTTCCAGCAGGTCGCGGGCCTCGAATGCGCGCCGGTTTCGGGCGAGCTCACCTACGGTCTCGAGCGGCTCGCCATGTACGTCCAGGGGGTCGAGAACGTCTACGACCTCGACTTCAACGGAGCCGAGGGCCCGGACAAGGTCACCTACGGCGACGTGTTCCTTCAGGCCGAGCAGGAATACTCGCGCCACAACTTCGAGGCGGCCGACACCGGCATGCTGTTCCGCCAGTTCACGGATGCCGAGACGGCCTGCCGCAGCTACCTCGACGCCGGCGCGCCCGAGAGCGAGACCGCACGCCACCGCATGGTGCAGCCGGCCTACGACCAGTGCATCAAGGCGAGCCACGTCTTCAACCTGCTCGACGCCCGCGGCGTGATCTCGGTCACCGAGCGCCAGAGCTACATCCTGCGCGTGCGCGAACTGGCCAAGGCCTGCGGGGCGGCGTGGCTGCGGACGGCAGGGGGCGGGGCCTGAGACGACCGATTGTCAGGACTGACAAACCCGCGATGGCCGATTATCACAAACACCCTGTTTGTTATCATCCCGCGTCGCCAGATTGCAGGCTATGAAAAAGGCCGATTCCGCGGACTCGCCGAGCGGGCGCCTTGCGCAGACGGACCGTGGCCAATGGGCGTTCGTGCCCCATGATCTACCGCCCCGCGACCTCGATCTTGCTCCGCTCGCAGCCGCGATGGCCCCCCGCTTCCTAGCGTCCGGGTGAACCGAACGGCATCGGTCGCACCCTGACGAACACCTATCTAGCGACGCGCTGGTCCGCATCGGCATCCTCGACGAGGTCGCCGAAACCTCGAATCCGACATACGTCATCGCTCGCGGCATCCGCGACATCATCCACGAGACGCCGGCGCGCAATGCCTGACCTCCTGCTCGAACTCCGCTCGGAAGAGATCCCGGCCCGCATGCAGCGGCGCGCGGCCGAGGACCTGAAGCGGCTCGTCACCGACGCGCTCGTCGCGCGCGGCTTCCTGTACGAGGGCGCGAAAGCCTTCGCGACCCCGCGCCGGCTGGCGCTCCACGTCGCCGGCCTGCCGGCGCGGGGGGATGCGGTGCGCGAGGAACGCCGCGGGCCCCGCGTCGGCGCGCCGGACGCCGCCGTGCAGGGCTTCCTCAAGGGCGCAGGGCTGACGCGCCTCGATCAGGCCCGGACCGTGAACGACCCGAAGAAGGGCGAATTCTACCTCGCGGTGATCGAGCGGCCCGGCCGCACGACGCTGGACGTGCTGGCCGAGATCCTGCCGGCGGTCATCAGGAGCTTCCCCTGGCCGAAGGCGATGCGCTGGGGCGCGGCCTCGGCGCGTCCCGGGTCGTTGCGCTGGGTGCGCCCGCTGCAATCGATCGTCGCGACCTTCGGCCCCGAGACCGAGACGCCGGACGTGGTCCCCTTCTCCGTCGAGGGGATCGCGGCCGGCACCGTCACCTACGGCCACCGCTTCCTCGCACCGGACGCGATCACCGTGCGCCGCTTCGACGACTACGTGCGCGCCCTGGAGCGCGCCAGGGTCGTGCTCGACGCGGATCGGCGCAAGGACATCATCCTGCACGATGCCCGCGACCTCGCCTTCGCCCGCGGCCTCGATCTCGTGGAGGACGACGGCCTGCTGGAGGAGGTGGCGGGGCTGGTGGAGTGGCCGGTGGTGCTGATGGGCACCTTCGACCCGAGCTTCCTCGACATCCCGGCCGAGGCGGTGCGCGCCACCATCCGCGCCAACCAGAAGTGCTTCGTGCTGCGCGAGGGCGGCTCGGACAGGCTCGCGCCGGCCTTCGTCCTGGTCTCGAACCTGATCGCCTCGGATGGGGGCGCCGCGATCATTGCCGGCAACGAGCGCGTGGTCCGCGCCCGGCTGTCCGACGCGAAATTCTTCTGGGAGACGGACAAGGCGGTCCGCCTGGAGGATCGGCTGCCCAAGCTCGACGCCATCGTGTTCCACGAAAAACTCGGGACGCAGGGCGAGCGGGTGCAGCGCATCGCGGCGCTGGCGCGCGAACTCGCACCGCTGGTCGGCGCCGACCCGGATTTGGCCGAGCGCGCCGCGCGGCTCGCCAAGGCCGACCTCGTCACCGAGATGGTCGGCGAGTTCCCGGAATTGCAGGGCCTGATGGGCGCCCGCTACGCGGCGCTCCAGGGGGAGCACGAAAGCGTGTGCGCGGCGATCGAGGAGCACTACAAGCCCGTCGGCCCCTCCGACCGCGTGCCGAACGACCCGGTCTCGGTGGCCGTCGCGCTCGCCGACAAGCTCGACACGCTGGTGGGATTCTGGGCGATTGATGAGAAGCCGACGGGGAGTAAGGACCCGTATGCGTTGCGGCGGGCGGCGTTGGGGGTGGTAAGATTAATTTTGTCTATGGAAAGAAACATCAGGATAGCTGATTACATTAGATTCTGTTATTGCTCTATAATAGAAAGCACTCTAGAGAGAGATTTTTTAGAATTCGAGTCAATATTAGAGATTATAGAGTCCAATAGATCAGAAAAATTGTTACATACGATCGATAAACAGGTTTCGATTGGTGCCGTTTTACATGAGACGGGAGCTACGAAAGAATTTATGCTGCTAATCTCATCGACAAATTTGAGCGATTTCAGACCAACTTACGACGGCTTCGTGAATGGGTGTGGCCGATACAGAGAAAGAGCCGGAATTGCTAAGCTGGCAATAGCAAACTCACTACCAGATATGCGTAGATACAGCCTTTCTGCTTGGGAGAGCGTGCCCGATGATGATCCGGTCTTCTCGGAAAATTTAGCCGAAAGGCAACGGCAGGAGACATCACGGACGGAAGAATGCACAAGAATTTCCGCTGCGATTGTCATTAAAAATACACTCGATTTCATTTTAGAGCGTTTTAAAGTCTACTTCCGCGAAAAAGGCGCCCGCCACGACCTGATCGACGCCGTCTTCGCGCTGCCCGACCAGGACGATCTTTTGCAAGTCGTCCGCCGCGTCGAGGCACTGGGAAAATTCCTCGACACCGAGGACGGAAAAAACCTGCTGGCCGGCGTCAAGCGCGCCTCGAACATCCTGCGGATCGAGGAGAAGCGGGACGGCCGCGCCTACGACGCGGAGCCCGACGCGCGGCTCGCCGCTTCCGGCCAGCCCGAGGAGCGCGCGCTCGCCGAGGCGCTGGCTGCGGCGCGGGCGGACGCCTCCGCAGCGGTGGCGGCGGAGGACTTTTCGGGGGCGATGCGGGCGCTGTCGCGGCTGCGCGCCCCGGTCGACGCGTTCTTCGAGCACGTCACCGTCAACGCCGACGATCCGGCACTCCGCGCCAACCGCCTCGCGCTGCTGAACGCGCTACGCGCCGCCACGCGCGAGGTCGCGGACTTCTCGCTGATCGCAGGGTGATTTACGGGTCCTTTCTCCCAGGGAGAGGAGTCGGACGGCGCTATCACGCGGCGATAGAGCGCAGTCCGACGAAGTGGGTACCGGTTCGTCGCAAGAATGCGCGTCAAAACAGGAACTTAAAGTCGTGACCTGATCCAACGTGATCGGGCGCGGCTCTAGTCTCTCAAATCACCCGCGCCCAGGAACTGCGTCGCGCTCAGACCGGTGCGGGAGCCCAGCTTCGGCGCGTCCTTCGCAATCGGCAACGGAACGGCTGGAAGTTCAGGCGACAATGCCCGATCGATCGCCACGTCGCTGACTTCGCCTGTGTCGAACGCCGTCCCGTCGTCTGACGCAAGACCCTCAGAACCAGCCCTTGATCCGGAAGACCACGACCGGCACCACCGCGCTCACCAGGATCAGCCCGAGGGCGTAGGGATAGCCGTAGGCCCAGTCGAGCTCGGGCATCGCCTTGAAGTTCATGCCGTACATCGAGGCGATGAGCGTCGGGGGCACGCCGACCACCGAGACGACGGTCAGCACGCGAAACACGTTGTTCTGCTCGATGTTGATCAGGCCCAGCGCCGCGTCGAGGAGGAACTGGACGTTCTCCGAGAGCCGGGTCTCGAACTCGTCGAGCGATTCGATGTCCCGCCGGATCGTCTCGAAGCGCGAATCCGTCTCCTCCTGGCCCAGCACCGACTCGCAGGCGCCGGCCACGAACGGCACGAGGCGCTCCAGCCCGAGGAGACTCGCGCGGATCTTGCCCAGCACCTTCCCCCGGCGGGCGATGCCGCGCAGGATGCGCTTCAGCGCGATGTCGCGGCGCCGGGGCGGGGGGGCCTCGCCGGATTTCGCAGGCCGTGCGCGCACGTCGAAGTCGAAGATGCGGGTCGAGAGGCCGTCGAGTTCGGCGCCCATGTCCTCCAGCGCGTCGGCGAGGCTGTCGACCAGTTCCTCCATCAGCAGCAGGAACACGGCAATGCCGGTGGCCGCGGTCTCGCCGTCGTCGACCCGCTTGCGCACCTCGGCGAAGGCGCGCAGTTCGTGGAAGCGCACGGTCACGAGGTGGTCGCCGGTCAGCACGAAGCCCAGCGGCTTCAGGACCGAGTCGTTGCGCTCGAAGGTGATCATCGGCGTCGAGAGCGACAGGCCGTGCTTCAGCCGGCGCAGGCGGCTCGAACTCTCGACCTCGGAGAGCGCCTTGCGCGACGGGACGCGCAGGCCCGTGGCGGCCTCGACGGACGCGGCCTCCTCCGGGGTCGGGTCGTTCAGGTCGATCCAGACGGCCTGCGCCGGAACGCCGGCGCCGGCATCGCTCGGCGCGAGCGCGCCCTCGGGACCGTGCAGTCTGAGCATCGAGGCGGGGTCCGTAGGCAGGTGTCGGCGGGGAAAACCTTGCGCGCGTCGGCCGCGACCGGGTGCGACAGACTTGACACGAGGAGGACGCGCGGCTATCCCGCCGCCAGCCTTGGCACTCACCTTCGACGAGTGCTAACGGCCAGGGTTGGACGCGGGTTTCCGCGGCATCAACGCCGTTTCCGAATTTCAATCAAGAGGGCAGCTCATGAAGTTCCGTCCGCTGCACGACCGGGTCGTCGTCCGCCGCATCGAAGGCGAAGAGAAGACCAAGGGCGGCATCATCATCCCGGACACCGCCAAGGAGAAGCCGCAGGAGGGCGAGATCATCGCCGTCGGCCCCGGCGCTCGCGACGAGGCCGGGCGCATCAACGCGCTCGACGTCAAGGCCGGCGACCGCATCCTGTTCGGCAAGTGGTCGGGCACCGAGGTCAAGATCGACGGTCAGGAACTCCTGATCATGAAGGAATCCGACATCATGGGCGTCGTCGCCTAAAGCATCGTCGGACGCCTCCGCACCGCCCTTCGAGGCCGAGCCGGCCTTGGGGCGCATTCCCCAACGAAAAGGACTTTAGCCCATGGCAGCGAAAGACGTTCGTTTCTCCTCCGACGCGCGCGACAAGATGCTTCGCGGCGTCGACATCCTCGCGGATGCCGTCAAGGTGACGCTGGGCCCCAAGGGCCGCAACGTCGTCATCGAGAAGAGCTTCGGCGCCCCCCGCATCACCAAGGACGGCGTCACCGTCGCCAAGGAGATCGAGCTCTCCGACAAGTTCGAGAACATGGGCGCGCAGATGGTGCGCGAAGTGGCCTCGAAGACCAACGACATCGCCGGTGACGGCACCACGACGGCGACCGTGCTCGCCCAGGCGATCGTCCGCGAGGGCGCCAAGTACGTCGCCGCCGGCATGAACCCGATGGACCTCAAGCGCG
>NZ_CAXTHR010000082.1:0-19148 GCF_964244095.1 uncultured Methylobacterium sp.
CGGACGCGGTGTGTCAGCCGGTTTCGGCGCCCGACGCGAACGCGCCGCACACGCGCGTGCATGCCGCGAATTGCTGCGCCCTGCCGCCCGCGAAGGACGGCTACTCGGCGACCGCCTCGGCGACGTGGACCGGGCCGGCATCCTCGATGATCGCGGCGGCGGCGGCCTTCGCGAGCAGCGCGTAGCCGCGATCGGCCATGTGGAGCCCGTCGGCGGAGAAGAGCTGGTTGTGGGTGAGCGTCCCGTCTCGAATCCAGCCATGCATCAACTCGGCGCGGCGGATCACCAGCACGTCGAGTTCGGCGCCGATCTCGCGCACCGCGTCGCGGAAGCGGCCGGCACCCGGCGTCGCTTCGAGCTTGGGGCACCATTGCGGCTCCATCAGCACCACGTCGATGCCCGCCTCCTGCATCCGGCGCACGGCACCGCGCGTCGCCTCGCGGAAGTGCTCGATGGAGACGCCGCGCAGCGGGTCGTTGCTGCCGGTCTGCCAGATCACCAGTTGCGGCTCGGCCGCGATCACGTCCCGTTCGAGGCGGCGCAGCATGTCGTCGACATGCTCGCCGCCGATGCCGCGGTTCAGCACCGTGACGCCGCCGGCGACCCGCGGCAGGACGGCGCTCAGATCCGCCTGGAGGCGGGCGGGATAGGTGTTGGCCGGGGTGCTGGCGCCGACGCCCTCGGTCGAGGACGAGCCGAAGGCCACGATCCGCAGCGGCGCGCCGATGGCGATCTGCCGGGCGACGTGCGGCAGGTCGATCTCCGCCCTGGCGTCGAGGATGCCGAAATCGAGCGCGCGCGGGAGGAGGTCGGCATAGGCCAGCACCGCGCTCGGCAGGACGAACAGCCCGGTCAGGAGGGCGGCGGTCCGGACGAACGTCCGCAGGGGCTGCGGCACGCGGACGACGGATGCGGGTTTCTGCACGGTCACCATCGAAGCGTTCGGTCCTGCGGCCCGGATACCGATACGACCCTACGCGCGGAGTCGAAAGGTCGCGTCTCCAGAACCCGTTGAACTTCGATTGAATTCGTAACGCAAAATCAAGGCTGCATGTCGGGGACGGGAACGCGGGGCGGCCGCGCGGGGCTTGGCGCCACCGCGCCCCCGGGTCCCGCCCCTCAGCCGGCCGGCGGGACCAGGACCAGCTTCCCGACGAACGGCGCGCTCTGGTTGCCGGTGCTGGTGCAGGCGAAGCTGTGGTCGCCGGCCGCCAGCGTCCGCAGGCGCAGGGTGCCCTGGCCGTTCCGCTTCACCAGATAGCCCTTCTCGCTCGCCACGTGGACGAGGTCGCCGTCGGCGTGGAGGACGTGGGCGTTCTCGAACTGGCCCGGCGCGGTGATCGTCACCGGCGTGTCGGCTTGGCTGACCACGTGCAGGGCGATGTCGGTCTCGGCGGGCAGGCGCAGCTCCGCCGGCGCACAGACCGGCTTGCCGCCCTCCAGGGTGATCGTCAGCTCGACCGGCGGCACCACCGCGCTCGCGGGCGCGGGCAGGGGCTTGCCCTGGGCGTGTCCGGGGACGGTCGCGAGGAAGAGGAGGCCGACCGAGGCGGGTCCGAGCCGAGCGTGCCGCATGATGTCCGTTCCGTTTAGATCGTGCCGCGTCGCGCGGCGGGGATGCCGGCGGAATGGCGCGCGCGGCGCGGGGGTTCCGGCACGCGACGCCGCACCGGCGCGCGGGGCGGTCAGATGTAGGCCGAGGCCAGCGTCGGCGAACGGCCGAGCGCGTGGGCGAGCACCTCCAGCGCCTGGCCGACCTCGGCGCGCGCGGCGAGCCCGCCGAGGCAGATCCGCACGGCCTCGGGCGCCGGGCCCGCGGTGCAGAAGGCGTCGCTCGCGACGACGCCGAGGCCGGCCGAGCGGCCCTGGCTGGCGAAGGCCGAGCGCGTCCAGCCCTCGGGCAGGCTCAGCCAGAGATGGAAGCCGTTCGGATCGGCGCGCACCAGGGCCGGCGGCAGTAGGCGGGCGGCGACGGCTTGGCGCGCCCGCGATTCGGCGCGGATGAAGCCGAGCAGCGCCTCGCCGGTGCCGTCGGCGATCCAGCGGGTGGCGAGCGCGGTGGTGATCGGCGAGGCCATCACGGTGGCCGCCCGCAGGATCGAGGCGGGCGGCAGCGCCGCGCGTGCGCTCGGCGCGACGAGGTAGGCCAGCCGCAGGCCGGCGCCGAGGCACTTGGCGAGGCCCGCGACGTAGTAGGTGATCTCGGGCGCGAGCTGCTGGAAGCTCGGGGGCGGGTTCGGGCAGACGAAGCCGTAGGCGTCGTCCTCGACGATCGCCACGCCGTAGCGGCGCGCCACCGCGATGATCGCCTCGCGCCGGGCCCGGCGGATGGTCTTCGTCGTGGGATTCTGCAGCGTCGGGTTGAGATACAGCGCCTTGGGCGCGAGCTTCGTGCAGGCGGCGGCGAAGGCGTCGGGCTCCAGGCCCTCGTCGTCCATCGGCAGGCCGACGAGGCGCAAGGACCGGTGGGCCGCGAGCGCGCGGATGCCGGCATAGGTCAGCGCCTCGGTGCAGAGCACGTCGCCGCCCTGCGCCACCGCGCCGAGGATCGCGTCGAGCGCGCTGTGGGCGCCGGGGCAGAGCAGCAGCCGGTCGTGGCCGGCGACCACCCCGCGCCGCGCGAGCCACAGGCCGCCGGCCTCCTTGTCGGCGCCGGTGCCGCCGAAGCCCTGGTAGCGCAGCAGGTTCGGCAGGTCCTCGGCGATCGCGGCGACGCCGGCCTGCATCCGCGCCAGCAGCCGCGGGTCGTCGGGCTCGGGCGGCAGGTTCATGGAGAAGTCGATCGCGCCGTGGCGGCGCGGGGCGCCCGCGCCCGCGCTTCGGGCCGGGCGCGCCGGATCGCAGACGAAGGTGCCCTGGCCGACCCGCGACTCGACGAGGCCGCGCGCCTGCGCCGCGACGTAGCCGCGGGCCACCGTGGTGAAGTTCAGGTCGAGCCGTGCCGCCAGCACCCGCTGCGGCGGCAGCCGCTCGCGGGCCGCGAGACGGCCGGTGCGCACGTCCTCGGCGATCGCCTCGACGATGGCGAGATAATGCGGCTTGCCGAAGCGGCGCAGGTCGGGCGTCCAGCCCGCGCCGGACGGCGTCGATCTCGCGGAAGCCCGACCCATGCTCAGCCTCGACCGGTCACGATGCAGTCAATCGACGATTGACCGGGGAGCAATCGCCGTGCCGACGCCCGCGCCGCTCCGTCTCCCACGCCGGATACGGTCAATCCATTCAAGTACTCGTGCGCGGTGCCGTCAATAACGGCGCCCATTCCGGCAGCATGTGCCTCGTTGTTCGGCGGAAGCGCACAGCAATCGCCCGCCGCCTCCCCGCAGTCAATGACCGTATCTTTGACCGCATCCGCGGGCGCGCGATTGCCTGCACGCCGGCGGGGCCGCGCCCTGGCACGGGGCTTGCCATCGCTCCCCGTGCCCGCCGCCGTGAACCCGTCCGCGGCGGCTCGCTTACGAAGAACAGGGAGTGCCACCGATGCCCGCCGTCAGCGCCGAGAAGCACAAGAAGGGCGATTACTTCGTCGATTACGAGGAGAAGGTGTTCGAGGACGTGAAGGCCGAGCCGGGGCAGAAGGCGCTGGTGACGTTCCACACCGTGGCGTTCGAGGGCTCGATCGGCTTCGTGAACCTGCTCCAGGCCACGCGGCTCCAGCGCAAGGGCTTCGAGACCTCGGTGCTGCTCTACGGCCCCGGCGTGACGCTCGGCATCCAGCGCGGCTTCCCGACGCTGGGCGACGAGGCGTTCCCCGGCCATCTCAACATGAACAACCAGCTCGCCAAGTTCATCGCCGAGGGCGGCAAGGTCTATGCCTGCCGCTTCGCGCTCCAGGCGCTCTACGGCCACGGCGAGCCCTCGCTGATCGAGGGCATCCGCCCGATCGCGCCGACGGACGTCCTCGACCTCGTGCTGCTGCACAAGCGCGACAACGCGGTGGTCATCGACACCTGGACGGTTTGAGGCGGCGCGGCGGCGGCCCCCGAGCGGTCGCCGCGCGACGTCGGTTCCGAGGGACGAAGACCATGGCCGAACCCCGCATCGTCCGCGCCGCCGCAATCCAGATCGCGCCGGACCTGGACGAGCCCGGAAACACCCTGGAGCGGGTGCTGAACGCGGTCGCCGACGCCGCGGGCAGGGGCGCGCGCTTCATCGTGTTCCCCGAGACCTTCGTGCCGTACTACCCGTACTTCTCGTTCATTGCCCCGCCCATGATGCAGGGGGCGGAGCATCTGCGCCTCTACGAGCACGCGGTCGTCGTGCCCGGCCCCGTCACCGACGCGGTGTCGGCCGCGGCGCGGCGCTTCGGCGCGGTGATCGTGCTCGGCGTGAACGAGCGCGACCACGGCACGCTCTACAACGCGCAACTGATCTTCGACGCCGACGGGAGCCTGAAGCTCAAGCGCCGCAAGATCACGCCGACCTACCACGAGCGCATGATCTGGGGGCAGGGCGACGGCGCCGGGCTCGCGGTGGTGGACACCGCCGTCGGCCGCGTCGGCGCGCTCGCCTGCTGGGAGCACTACAACCCGCTCGCCCGCTACGCGCTGATGGCGCAGCACGAGGAGATCCACGCGGCCCAGTTCCCCGGTTCGCTCGTGGGCCAGATCTTTGCCGACCAAATGGAGGTGACGATCCGCCACCACGCCCTGGAGGCGGCCTGCTTCGTCGTCAACGCCACCGGCTGGCTCACCGAGGCGCAGGTCGCCAAGGCCTGCCCCGACGAGAAGCTCAGGGGCGCGCTGCGCGGCGGCTGCTGCACCGCGATCGTCTCGCCGGAGGGCCGGCTGCTCGCCGAGCCGATCCGCGAAGGCGAAGGCATCCTGATCGCCGACATGGATCTCGCGCTCGTGACCAAGCGCAAGCGGATGATGGACTCGGTCGGGCACTACGCCCGGCCCGAACTGCTCAGCCTCAACCACGACGCGCGGCCCGCGATGCCCGTCCTCACCCGCGTTCCCGAGCCCCGGAGCCAGACCCATGAGCGACAGCCCGCTGCTGACCGGCTCGACCGCCCCCGCCCCGCCGCCGCTCTCCCAGGCGCCGACGGCGCCGGGCCTGCCGACCGAGCGCCTGATCAACGCCCTGCAATCCTACGGAGTCCGGCTGGCTGACACCCGCCCCGGCGTCCAGAGCCGGCGCGGCGGCGCGGGGCCGTCGGACCACAAGGCGATGACGATCTCCGGCCGCACCGTGATGGTGCCGGTCCACACCGCCGCCGCCTTCGACTCGCCGTTCCTGGTGCGGCGGCCGGGGCCGGACGGCTTCAGCCTGATCGAGCACGACGGCGCGGTGATCGGGCGGGTGACGTTCCCGGACAAGCCGCGCTTCTACGCGCTCCAGACCTTCGATGGGGTGCCCTATTCCAAGATCGCGGTGCTGCACGGGCGCGACGTGCTCGCCACCACCGTGCTCCAGACCTGCATCCGCTACGCCAGCCGCACCAAGACCTGCCAATTCTGCGCGATCGGCCAGTCGCTGGCCGCCGGCCGCACCGTCGCGCACAAGAGCCCGCAGCAACTGGCCGAGGTGGCGCGGGCCGCGGTGCTGCTCGACGGCGTCAAGCACATGGTGATGACCACCGGCACGCCGAACGCCACCGACCGCGGCGCGGCGGTGCTGTGCGAGAGCGCGTTCGCGGTGAAGGCGGCGATCGACCTTCCGATCCAGGCGCAATGCGAGCCGCCCGACGACGACCGCTGGTTTTCGCGGATGAAGGCGTCGGGCATCGACGCGCTGGGCATGCACCTGGAGGCCGTCACGCCCGCGATCCGCGAGGCCATCATGCCGGGCAAGGCGAGCGTGCCGCTCGGGCGCTACTTCGACGCCTTCGCGGCCGCCGTCCCGGTGTTCGGGCGCGGGCAGGTCTCGACCTACATCCTGGCCGGGCTCGGCGACGCGCCGGAAGCGATCCTCGCGATGGCCGAGCGGCTCGTCGGCCTGGGCGTCTACCCGTTCGTGGTGCCGTTCGTGCCGATCTCGGGCACGCCGCTGGAGAGCCACCCGCCGCCGTCGCCCGCGTTCATGCACGCGATCCTGGAGCCGCTCGCGGCGATGCTGGCGCAGGCGGGGCTGCGCTCGGCCGACATCAAGGCCGGCTGCGGGCGCTGCGGCGCCTGCTCGGCGCTCTCCGCCTACGAGCGGACGGCCTGAGATGTTCGAGCCGGTCGCCCCGTACCAGTCGAGCCTGTTCCGGGTGAAGTTCGCGACCGCCGCGTGGGAGCGGCGCGCCTCGGCCGCGCTCCGCCGCGACGTGTTCTGCGCCGAGCAGGGCATCTTCGCGGGCAGCGACGCGGACGCGCTCGACGCCCACGCCATCCCGATCTGCGCGCTCTCGACGCTCGGCGGCGACCCGGACGCGGTGGTCGGCACCGTGCGCATCCACGAGACGCCGGACCGGCCCGGCGAATGGTGGGGCTCGCGGCTCGCCGTCGCGCGCGGGCATCGCCGGGTCGGCGCGCTCGGCGCCGGGCTGATCCGGGTCGCGGTGTCCTCGGCCCATGCGCGGGGCTGCACGCGCTTCCTGGCCCACGTCCAGAGCGGCAACGCGGCGATGTTCCACGCCCTGCACTGGGACAGCCTCGGCGAGACCGAGCTGCACGGCCGGCCCCACCACCTGATGCGGGCGGATCTGGCGTTCTACCCGCCGATGCACGATCCCGAGCACGGCCTCGTGACGCTCGCGCGCAACCGGCCTGCGATGGCCGCGTGACGACCATCGGCCCCCGCCTCGACGCGCTCGCGCGCGGCATTCGCGAGAACCGCGGGCTGGCGCACAAGCGCGACATCGACGCGGTGATCGGCCGGCTCGGCCTCGGGTCGCGGGCCGCCACGGTGCCGGCGGGCGACGATTGCGCCGCGATCCCCGACGGCGACGGCCACCTGTTGCTGGCGATCGAGGGCTTCCTCGACGGGTTCGTCGCCGCCGACCCGTACTTCGCCGGCTTCTGCGGCGTGATGGTCAACGTCGGCGACATCGCGGCGATGGGCGGCACGCCGATCGCCGTGGTCGACGCCCTGTGGAGCCGCGACCAGGAGCATGCCGACCCGGTGCTCGCGGGGCTGAGGGCGGGGGCCGAGGCCTACGGCGTGCCGGTGGTCGGCGGCCACACCAACACCCGCAACGCGGCCGAGCACCTCGCCGTGGCCATCCTCGGCCGCGCGGGGCACCGCCTGCTGACGAGCTTCGACGCCGCGCCCGGCGACGTGCTGGTCGCGGGCATCGACCTGCGCGGGCGTTTTCGCGAGCCGCACCCGTACTGGGACGCGGCCACCGCCGCGCCGCCGCAGCGCCTGCGCGGCGACATCGCGATCCTGGCGGGGATCGCCGGCGACGGCCTCGCGCGGGCGGCCAAGGACATCAGCATGGCCGGGATCGTCGGCACCGCGCTGATGCTGATGGAATGCTCGAACGTCGGCGGCCGGATCGACCTCGACCGCCTGCCGATCCCCGACGGCGTCGGGTTGGAGCGCTGGCTCACCGCCTTCCCGAGCTTCGGCTACCTCGTGGCCGCCGCGCCCGCCGACGCGCCCGCCGTGATCGAACGCTTCACCGCGCGCGGGATCGCGGCGGCCGCCATCGGCCGCCTCGACGCGAGCCGCGTCGCGCGGGTCGCGCAAGGCTCCGAGGAGGCCGTGGTCTGGGACTTTCGCGCCGGGCCGCTGATCGGCTGCGGCCGGGCGGCCGGCGAGGGCGACGTCGTCGCCTCCGGGGAGGGCTGAACCGATGGGCGGGCGCCTGCGCATCGCGATCCTGGCGCATTCGACCAACCCGCGCGGCGGCGTGGTCCATGCGCTGGCGCTGGGCGAGGCGCTGTGCGCGCTCGGCCACGAGGCGAGCGTGCACGCCCCCGACCCGACCGGCCTCGGCTTCTTCCGTAACGCGCGCTGCCCCGTCGTCGCGGTGGCGGCCAAGGCGGTGGCCGGGACGACCGTCGATCTCGTGCGCGCCCGCATCGACGACTACCTGCGCCACTTCGCGACGCCGGCGGCCTGCGACTTCGACGTGTTCCACGGCCAGTGCGGCCTCAGCGGCAACGCCCTGGCGACGCTCGGCCGCCGCCGCCTGATCCCCGGCTTCGTCCGCACCGTCCACCACATCGACGCGTTCAGCGATCCGCTGCTGGCGCGGTGGCAGGACCGGGCGATCCTGGACGCGCAGCGCCTGCTCTGCGTCAGCGCGGGCTGGCAGGACGTGCTGGCGCGCGACTACGGCGCGGCCTCCGCGGTCGTCGGCAACGGGGTGGATACGCAAGCCTATTCCCCCGAACCGGACCCGGACGACGCGCGGACCGCGAAGAGCTTCGGCCTCGGGGCCGGGCCGGTGCTGCTCGCGGTCGGCGGGTTCGAGGAACGCAAGAACACGCTCGGCATCCTCGCGGCGTTCGCCGCCTTCCGCGCTGACCACCCCCAGGCGCAGCTCGTCGTCGCCGGCGGCGCCTCGCTCCTCGACCATGCCGGCTACCGCGCCCGCTGCCGCGACGCCCTGGAGCGGGCGGGGCTCGGCATGAGCATCGGGCAGGCGGTGATCCCCACGGGGCCCGTGCCGCAGGCGACGATGCCGGCGCTCTACCGCCGCGCCGACGCGCTGGTGTTTCCCTCGCTCAAGGAAGGCTTCGGCCTGTGCGTGCTGGAGGCGATGGCCTGCGGCACGCCGGTGATCACCGCCGACCGGCCGCCCTTCACCGAGTATCTCGGGGCCGGCGACGCGCTGTTGGTCGATCCCGGCGATCCGGCCGCGATCGCCCGCGCGATGGCGGCGTCCCTCGACCCGGACGTGCGGGCGCGCCTGATCCCGGCCGGGCGGGGCGTCGTCGAACGCCATCCCTGGCGGCTCTGCGCCGAGCGGCACCTGCCGGCCTACGCCGCCTGCGCGCGTGCGCGCCCGGAGCTCGCACACCATGCCTGAGATGCGCTTCCACATCCGCTGGCCCGACGGGGCGCGCGAGGCCTGCTACTCGCCCTCGCTGGTGGTCAAGGAGCACCTCGCGGTCGGGCGGGACTACCCGCTCGCCGACTTCGTCGCCCTGAGCCGCACCGCGCTCGGGATCGCGAGCGAGCGGGTGCGCCAGCGTTACGGCTTCCCCTGCGGCCGGGCGCTCGCCCAGCTCGCCCGGATCGAGGCGGGCGCCCGCCGCCAGGCGCCGGGCACCGTCCACGTCGAAGCCTTCGAGGAATGAGTCCTTCATGCGCGCCGCCACGCGCGTCTCACGCGTCGTCGAACAAGGAACAAGCACGATGAGCCCGAGCACCCAGCAGGACGGCCACTGGCCGGTGATCGTCGTCGGCGGCGGGCAGGCCGGCCTTGCCATGAGCCGGCAGCTCACGAACAGGGCGGTGGGCCACGTGGTGTTCGAGAAGAACCGCGTGGCGCATACGTGGCGTACGCAGCGATGGGACAGCTTCTGCCTCGTCACGCCGAACTGGCAGTGCCAGTTGCCGGACTTCCCCTACGACGGCCCCGAGCCGCACGGCTTCATGTCGCGCGACGCGATCGTCGGCTACATCGAGGCCTATGCCCGCCACATCGCGGCGCCGTTGCGCGAGGGCGTGGCCGTCGAGGCGGTCCGCCCGCGCCACGGGGGCGGCTTCGTCGTGATGACGGGCGAGGGGACGTACACCGCCGACGCGGTGGTGCTGGCGATCAGCGGCTACCACGTGCCGGCGATCCCCGCGATGGCCGCGGCACTGCCCGGGGCCGTGCAGCAGATCCATTCCAGCGCCTACCGCAACGCCGCGCAGATGCCGGACGGCGCGGTGCTCGTGGTCGGCACCGGCCAATCGGGCTGCCAGATCGCGGAGGATCTGCATCTGGCCGGCCGGCAGGTGCATCTCGTCACCGGCTCGGCGCCGCGCTGCCCGCGCTTCTACCGCGGACGCGACGCCGTCGACTGGCTCGCCGACATGGGCCAGTACGATCTCTCCGTCGATCGGCACGCGCTGAAGGACGATGTGCGGCGCAAGGCCAACCACTACCTCACCGGGCGCGACGGCGGCCGCGACATCGACCTGCGCCGCTTCGCCCTCGAGGGCATGCGCCTGCACGGGCGGCTGACCGGGATCGACGGCGAGCACCTCACCTTCGCCGACGACCTCGCCAGGAACCTCGACGGGGCGGACGCGGTCCATACCGGCATCCAGGGGGCGATCGACCGGCACATCGCCGAGCACGGCATCGCGGCGCCGGAGGAGGCGCATTACCGGCCGCTCTGGCAGCCCGGCCCCGCGGAGCCGGCGCTCGACCTGACTGTGGCCGGCATCCGCAGCGTGATCTGGGCGACGGGCTTCCGCGCCGACTTCTCGTTCGTGGCGGCCGACATCCTCGACGATCGCGGCCTGCCGGCACACCGGCGCGGGGTCACCGCGCTGCCGGGCCTCTACGTCGTCGGCCTGCCCTGGCTCTGGACCTGGGGCTCGGGCCGCTTCTCCGGCATCGCCCGGGACACCGCCCACCTCGCCGAGGCGATCGTGGCGCGGGCCGACGGGCGGGCGACGGCCGAGCCTCTGCCGATGGCGAGCTGAGACGGCGCCGACGCGACAGGAGGAACGCCTGCGGCGCCTCCGCCTGAAGGGCGGCCCCTCGTCAGCCGACAATCACCCGGCGGTCGCCCGCCCGGCGGGTGAAGCCGGTGGCGTCGCGGTGCTCCAGCAGGGGGATCGGGAACGTTCGCAAGATCCCCGGCGCCGCGCCGGCCGCGCGGGCGAGGAAGCCGAATTCCGGGTTCGCGGCGTCGGGAAAGGCCGCGCGGAGCTTCGCGCAAGCCTCCTCCACCGCCGCCGTCACGGCGCCGCACCCGGTTGCGGGCCGGGTCGGGAACGCCGCCCGGCGGTAGAGCGCGCCGCCTTGCGCCACGTCGCCGGCGGCGATCAGGTCGCGCGAGGCGGTGGCCGCCGGTTCACCCGGCGGCGAGCACCGTGAGGCTTCCGGCGCGCAGGCTCGCGGGCGGGGGACGTTTCGCGAGACGCTCCGAAAAAACCGCCGTTCCCGGAAAACGGAATCGGCGCGCATCCCGATCCGCGACGCGACCGCCGGCTCCGCGTCGAGCCGAGAGCCCGGCCGGGCGGGCGGGCGGGGCTGAGAGCGAGTCGGGTCCAGTGCGCGCAACAGGCTCTTGCACGAGGCGCCGTCGGAGGGACGGGCGAGGTTCGAGGGACACCGCGCCGGCATGCGGGAGCCATGCTAAAGGGCGGCGGGCGGATCGGAAGCGGGTCCGGATCGTTCTCGAAGGGGGCCGTGCCGCGGCCCGACACTGGACGGACGGAGTTTCATGGGCACGCCGCGGGAAATCGAGCTGAAGCTGGACTGCACCGGCCCCGACCTCGCGGCGCTCGGTGCCCACCCGCTGCTCCAGGGGCCGGCACCGGAGCCGAAGCTGCTCACCGCGACCTATTTCGACACCGCCGACGGCACCCTGCGCGGCGCCGGCCTCACCTTGCGGGTGCGGCGCACGGGCGACGGCTTCGTCCAGACGGTCAAGGCGGGCGCGGGCGCGGCCGGGCTGTTCGACCGGGCGGAGTGGGAGCGCGCGGTCGCGGGCGAGGCGCCCGAGCCGGAGGCGTTGGCCGGCACGCCGGTGGCGGACCTGCTCGCGGAGGCCGGTGCGCCCGCGCTCGTGGCGCAGTTCCGCACCGTGGTGATGCGCTCGGTGCGCCCGGTGACGCAGGGGGAATCGCGGATCGCGGCGACGCTCGACGAGGGCCGGGTCGAGACCGAGGGCGGCGACGCGCCGCTCTGCGAACTGGAGCTGGAGCTCGAATCCGGCTCCGCGGCCGACCTGTTCGCCCTCGCCCAGGCGCTCGCCGAGACGGTGCCGCTGCGGCTCGGCGTGCTCTCGAAGAGCGCGCGCGGCTTCGCGCTCCGGGACGGCTGGGGCCTCCACCCGAGCAAGGCCGGCGCGGTGGCGCTGCCGGAGGCGGCGACCGGCGGCGAGGCCTTCCGCCTGATCGCGCTCGCCTGCCTGCGGCACCTGCGCCTCAACGAGGACGTATGGCGCGCCACCCGCGATCCGGAGGCGCTGCACCAGATGCGCGTCGCGCTGCGGCGGCTGCGCACCGCCTTCTCGCTGTTCAAGCCGATGCTGGCGGTGGATGCCCGCGCCGGCGCGCTCAGTGACGAGATCAGGCGCGCCACCGAGCCGTTCGGCCGGGCGCGCAACCTCGACGTCTTCCTCGAGACGACCCTGCCGGCGGAGCTCGCGCGACGCCCCGACGAGCCGGGGCTGCCGGCGTTGCGCGCGCGCCTGGAGGCCGGGCGCGACCGCGCGCACGACGCGGTCGGGGCGGTCCTCGAAGCGCCCGAATGGCGCGGCCTGCTCCTCGACCTCGCCGCCTGGATCGAGACCGGGCCCTGGCGCGAGGGGGCATCGAAGCTCCGCGACGCGCCCGCCCGCGACGTCGCCACCGCGGTGCTGGAGCGCCTGCGCCGCAGAATCGCCAAGCGCGGCCGCCGCATCGACCGGCTCGACCCGGAGGCGCGCCACCACGTGCGCATCGCCGGCAAGAAGCTGCGCTACGGCGCCGAGTTCTTCGCGGGCCTCTATCCCGGCCGGAAGGCGCGGCGGCGCCACAAGGCGTTCGGGGCGGCGCTCTCCGACCTCCAGGACCACCTCGGGAGCCTGAACGACCTCGCCACGGCGCATGCGGTGATGGCCGGGCTCGCCGACGGTGCCGGGTCCGACGCCCTCGACGGCCCGGCCCTGTTCGCCGCCGGCCTCGCCGCCGCCGATTCCGAGGCGCAGGCCGACGCCCTGCTCGCCAAGGCGGCCGAGGCCCACGGTGCGCTGACCGACGTGAAGCCGTTCTGGCGCTGAACCTGCTTGGACCCCGGCGCGCGGGCGTTCCACGCGAGGTCGGCGGGAGGCAGAGGAGGCGGCATGGCTCACGCCTACAGGTTCGGGATCGAGGAGGAGTTCTTCCTCGCCGACGCGCAGACCCGCGGGACGCCGGGCCGGCGGGTGAAGGCGTTCCACGCCGCCGTGCAGGCGCGGATGGAGTCCGCCGAGCGGGAGATGCTGCAGAGCCAGGTCGAGACCTCCACGCCGCCCTCCGACAGCTTTCCGGACACGGAGGCGCGCCTGCGGGCGATGCGGGCGGATCTCGCAGCGATCGGGCGTGAGCACGGGATGCTGGTCTTTGCCGCCGGCACGCATCCGACCGCGGCGTGGCGGCGCCAGGCGACGACCCCGGCCGAGCGTTACCGCGGGATCATCGACGACCTGCGCATCGTCGGCCGGCGCTCGGTGGTGTGCGGGCTGCACGTCCACGTCGAGGTGCCGCGGCCCGACGCGCGCATCGACCTGCAGAACCGGCTGATGCCGTTCCTGCCGGTGCTGCTCGCGCTCTCGGTCTCGTCGCCGTTCTGGGAAGGGCACCGGACCGGGCTCGCCGGCTACCGGCTGCGGGCCTACGCCGAGTTGCCGCGCACCGGCCTGCCGGAGCTGTTCACCGACGCCGCCGACTACGACCGCTACGTCCGGGTGATGGCCGCCTCCGGGGCGATCACGGATGCGAGCTTCCTGTGGTGGCACCTGCGCGCCTCGCTGAAGTACCCGACGCTGGAACTGCGCATCGCCGACAGTTGCACGCGGGTCGAGGACGGGCTGTGCATCGCCGCCCTGTTCCGCTGCCTCGTGCGCCTGCTCGACCGCGACCCGACGGTGCAGGCCGGCCTCACCGGCGCCGCGCGCGGCTTCACCATGGAGAACCTGTGGCGGGCCGAGCGCGACGGGACGAAGGCCGCGCTGATCGACGCGGCGCAGGAGCGCGCGGTGCCGCTGGCCGAGGTCGTCGAGGGCCTGCTCGCGCGGATCGCCGAGGATGCCGAGGCGCTCGGCTGCCGCGCCGTCTGCGAGCGGGCCCGCACCATCGCGAAGGACGGCACCAGCGCCGACCGGCAGGTCGCGACCTACGCGGCGGCGCGTGCGGCCGGATCGTCGGAGCGCGAGGCCGTGCGCGCGGTGATCGACGCGCTCGCCGCCGAGACCGCGGCGAAGCAGCGATGAGGCCCGATCCCTTCGGGATGCGGATTCGGAGATGCAGATTCGGGGATGCAAGCTCGGCGCGCCCGTCCGAGGCCGGGCCTTCGCTTGGCTCGACACGTGCCGCCTCGATTCTGCTATCTCCCCGGTCGTCGGCGACCTCACCCCTCGGGCTCCCATGGCCATCCTGAAGAAGACCATCCTGAAAGACCTCTTCGGCCGGCTGACGCAGACGGTGACGGCCTATGCCGGCGACAAGGCCCTGATGCTGGCCGCCGTCTCGGCCGCCGCCAACGTGATCGTGGCCGACGGCGAGGTCGCCGGGGCCGAGTTCGAGGCGGCGCTCGCCGGACTCAAGGCCGACCCGATCCTGGGGAAGGGCTACGACACCCTGATGCTGGAGGCGGAGCTCTACGAGGGCATCGCCCGGGCGCGCACGCGCGCCGGGCGTGCGGAGAACCTGCGCCACGCCGCAGCCCTCGCCGACCGGCCGAAGGAGCAGCGCGAGAACGTGTTCCTGATCGCGGCCGACGTCGCCGACCACGACGGCATCAGCGGCATCGAGGCGGTGGCGCTCGACGAGATCGCGGCCGCGCTCAAGCTCGACCGCGACGCGCTGCTCGGCGCCTCGCCGGTGCGCCGCCCGGCGCCCTGACGGGCACGATCCTTGCCGGCCGCCGGCCCGTCCGATCCGCGCGCCGCCGACCCCGACACGAAACCCAGAAGAGCGGAGGCCGCGATGGCCGGCACGGCCGAGACCCTTTCCACCGAGAAGACCCACCCGGCGGCGAAGACCCACAACCTGCGCATCGACGGCGCGCGGCTGTGGTCGACGATCCTCGAGACGGCCGCGTTCGGCGCGACGCCGGCCGGCGGCCTCAACCGCCTCACCCTGTCGCCCGAGGACGGCCAGGTGCGCGACTGGTTCCGCGACGCCTGCACGGCGGCGGGGCTGGCGGTGCGGGTCGACGCGCTCGGCACCCAGTACGCCCTGCGGCCGGGACGCGACCCGGCGCGCGCGCCGGTCGCCTTCGGCTCGCACCTCGACACCCAGCCGACCGGCGGGCGCTTCGACGGCGTCCTCGGCGTGCTTGCGGGACTCGAGGCGATGCGCAGCCTGAACGAGGCCGGCATCGAGACCGAGGCGCCCTTGCTGCTGGTCAACTGGACCAACGAGGAGGGCTCGCGCTTCGCCCCGGCGATGATGGCGTCGGCGGCCTATGCCGGCGATTTCACCACCGACGAGATCCTCGCCAAGACCGACGCGGCCGGCATCAGCGTCGGCGCGGCGCTCGATGCGATCGGCTACCGCGGGCCCGACGCGGTCGGCGCGCAAGATATCGGCGCCTTCGTCGAGCTGCACATCGAGCAGGGGCCGATCCTCGAGGCCGAGGGGAAGACCATCGGCGTGGTCGAGGGCGGCCAGGGCATCGCGTGGTTCGACGGCACGATCACCGGCTTCGAGAGCCATGCCGGCTCGACGCCGATGCCGCGCCGCCGCGACGCGCTGCTGGGCTTGTCCGAGATCGCGCTGGCCGTCGAGCGCATCGCGCTCGCGCACGCGCCCACCGCGGTCGCGACCGTCGGCGAGGCGGCGATCGGCGCGCCGTCCCGCAACGTCGTGCCGGGGCTCGTGCGCTTCACGCTGGACGTGCGCGACCCGACATCCACGGTACTCGACGCGATCGAGGCGGAGCTGCGCGCGGCGCTCCCGGAGATCGCGGGACGGCGCAAGCTCGCCATCGACCTCGTCCGCATCTGGCGCAAGGAGCCGGTGCCGTTCGACGCCGGCGTGATCGCCGCGATCGATGCGGCCGCGGAAGGGCTGGGCCTCGGCCGCCGCCGCATGGTCTCGGGGGCGGGCCACGACGCCTGCAACCTCGCGGGCAAGGTGCCGACCGCGATGATCTTCGTGCCGTGCAAGGACGGCGTCAGCCACAACGAAGCGGAATCGGCGACGCGCGCCGATTGCGCGGCCGGCGCCGACGTGCTGCTCCAGACGGTGCTGACGCTCGCCAACGCGCCGCGGGCGTGAGCGTGGAGGACGTCACCAAACAGGCGTTCGCCCCCCGCATCCAGGAGCGGCTCGACGCGCTGGCGCGGATCAGCGCCGAGCCCGGCGCGATCACCCGGCTCTACCTCACCCCCGAGCAGGCCCGCGCCGAGGCGCTGGTGGCGGGCTGGATGCGCGAGGCCGGGATGGCCGTACGCCGCGACGCCGTCGGCAACCTGATCGGGCGGGTCGAGGGCAGGGTGCCCGGCGGGCCGGCGCTGGTGATCGGCTCGCACCTCGACACCGTGCGCGACGCCGGCCGCTACGACGGGCCGCTCGGCGTGATCGCCGGGATCGCGTGCGTCGCGGCGCTGCTGCGCGAGGGGCCGCCGCCCGTCGCCCTCGAAGTGGTGGGCTTCGCCGACGAGGAGGGCGTGCGGTTCTCCGCCACGCTCACCGGCAGCCGGGCGTTCTCCGGCCATCTCGACCCGGCGGCGCTGCGCACGCTGGACGCCGCCGGCACGACGCTCGCCGCCGCGATGCGGGCCTACGGCCTCGATCCCGGCGCGGTCCGGACCGCCGCGCGGACGCCTCAGACGATCCTCGGCTACGTCGAGTTGCACATCGAGCAGGGGCCGATGCTGGAGCGCGCGGGGGTGCCGGTCGGCCTCGTCACCGCGATCAGCGGGGCGAGCCGGCTGGAGCTCACGCTCACCGGCGAGGCGGGCCACGCCGGCACCGTGGCGATGACCGAGCGCCGCGACGCGCTGGCGGGCGCCGCCGAATGCGTGCTGGCGATCGAGGCGCGCTGTGCGGGCCAGGAACTTCAGGCGGAGCACCTCGTCGGCACGGTCGGGCGCATCCAGGCGTGGCCCGGCGCCGTCAACACCATCCCGGGCCGGGCCCGCTTCAGCCTGGATCTCCGCGCGCCCGACGACGGGCAGCGCCGCGCGGCGCTCGCCGACATCGAGGCGGCCTGCCGCCGGATCGCCGTGCGGCGGCGGCTGGCCTTCGGCCTCGCCCTCCTGCACGAGGCCGAGGCCGTGCCCTGCGATCCCGCCCTGACCGCCCTGGTCGGCGCGGCGATCGCGGCGGAGGGCTTTCCCGTGCTGGCGTTGCCCAGCGGGGCCGGCCACGACGGCATGGCGGTGGCGGCCATCGCGCCCATCGCCATGGTGTTCGTGCGCTGCCGCGGCGGCATCAGCCACAACCCGGCCGAGTTCGCCAGCCTGCCCGACATCGAGGCCGGGGCACGGGTGCTGCTCGGGGCGGTGCGGGGGTTTTTGGCGGGACGGAGCGGGTAGGATGGGCGGATTTGTGCGGAAATCAGGACTTTTGCATAAGTTGCGGCTACCGAGCACCGCGAAGCCGTTCCATCTTGACGAAATCGAGGGCAAGCGTGGGTGTCTCGACAGGCAGGCGCGTGAAGCCATGTCGCAGATAGAAGGCTTCGGCCGCCGGTGAGATCGCATGAACGACGATCAGGCGGGCTGAAACCTCACTCGATGCCCGCAGCGAGCGTTCCATCGCATCGGCGAGCAGTGCGCGGCCAAGTCCCTTACCCTGCCAAGCACGGTCGATCGCCAGCCGTCCCAACGTGACCGCCGGGTGTGCTTCGGCATGTTGCGCCGCATGGAGCCCGACGCTTCCTGGGCCAAGATTTGACCCATGCTCAAGGCGAAATAGCCGACCACCCTGAGCGAGCCTGACGGGCAAACGACATAGGTGCGGCTGGCCGCACTCTGAAGATTGGGCCAGGCCCGTAGCCGAAGCCAGTCGTCAAGGACAGGCTCACCGGAGTCGAACATCGATCCGTCGTGCGCCTGCGTAAGCAGGACAGGCGCGGCACTGGGCAACGGGTCGCTAGTCAAATTGCCACGGCGCTTTGGCTTGCAGGATGCGCTTCATGCCCTCAGCTTCCGAAGGTGTCGGCGCGGTATCCATCCAGTCCATGACTTTCTGGAACGTTTTGGCGTCGGCATAGATTGTCGATTGATCGAGTAGGACTTTCTTCTCTTCTTTCAGCGCCGATGACATCATGAATTGCGAGCGGTTTGTTCCGACCATTTCTGCCGCACGGTCGATCAACTGCCTGTCCAGCATGCGGGCACGCAGGTGAATGTTTGTCTCGGCGGTGGAAATTTCAGACATGCATTTATAATACCACATGTAAACACAATGCCGACACGTGTGTGATGCAGGGAATGTGCACGGCGGGCAGGCCCTTGAAAAAGAGTTCTTTTCTCGGTGCAGGCTCCCTTTGCAGAATGGGCCTATGACAGACCTTCTCGAAAAAGCGATGGCGCGCACGCCGCCGCCTTGCAGGCCGAAGTGGCGCGCTTGGTGCTGGCCTTCGTCGGCGACGGTGAACCTGTCTATCAGCTCACGCCGGAAGAAGAGGCGGAGCAGGATACCGCCGATGCCAAGGAAGCGCGCGGCGCGTATGCAACGGATGAAGAGGTGCGCGCCATCTGGGCCAAGCATGGCCTGTGAAGAAGCCCGGCAGCAAGCCGAAGCTGACGCATCACCAGATCAACGACGTTCCATGACCTCCACATGCGCGATGGTCCATAAAATCGGCTGCGCCCGCCTCTCCACCGACCACCGGAGCTTCGGTGCGCAGACCGAGGCGCCGACTGCCGCCGGGTGCGCCCAGGTTGTCAGGAAAAGGCCCGCGGCGCGCGCGCCGCTTGATAAACCCGAACCCCCTCACTCCAACTCCCCCACCGCCGCCTCCACCGCCGCGACGACCGCCCCCGAGCGCACCAGCGCCAGGGCGGCTTCCATCTCGGTCTGGTACCAGCGGTCGCCGGACAAGGCCGGCGCGATCACGCGGCGCACCGCGTCGAGCGCGGCCTGCGTGCCCGAGCCGAGCGGGTGGTCCTTCGCCACGTCGGCGACGAGCGACAAAGCCTGGCAGGCCATCAGGATCTCGCCCGCGACGATCGTCTCGACGTTCCCGACGACGGTGCGAGCCTTGCGCGCGCACCAGGTCGAATTCGAGACGTGGTCCTCGGCGTTGGACTTGCCGGGAATCGAATCGACCGAGCCCGGCGTCGCGAGCGTGCGGTTCTCCATGACGAGCGCCGACATCGTGCATTGCACGGTGGCAAAGCCGGTGTTGAGGCCCTTCTTGCCGGCGAGCAGGTTGCGCGGCAGGCCGTAGCTCAGGGTCGGGTCGA
>NZ_CAXTHR010000083.1:0-18791 GCF_964244095.1 uncultured Methylobacterium sp.
TTGACGAAGGCCGCGCCCATCGGCGGCGCGTCGGCCTGGAGCTTCTGCAACTCGGCCGCGTATTCCGGCGGCAGCAGGTCGGGCACGGTGGCGAGCAACTGCGCCACCTTCATGATCGGGCCCTTCAGCCCGCCGAGCGCCTGGGCCAGCGCCGCGGCGTTCGTGGTCCCCTCACGCCCGAACAGCCGCGCGCCGGCCATCCGCGCGGCGACGCCGCCGACATTGGCGCCGACGCGGGCGTAGCGGCTGGCGCGGGCGGAGAAGCGGTTGGCTTCGCGGTCGGTCTCGGCCATCGGATAGGTTCGCGTCCTTCCCGTGAACACCCGTCCGGCGAAGAAGGGCCACCCCGGGGTGCAGCGGCCGATCGTCCAAGAGGTGTTCCGTCCTCTCGAGATAAGCTGTCCGCGGCGCGCTGCCAGGGGAATGGGCCCTTGCGTCGCGGGACGCGCCACCGGTCCCGGTTGAACCGCCGATCCGCCCCTGTTAGCTAGCCCAGCGTGGGCCGGTGTAGCACAGCGGTAGTGCAGCGGTTTTGTAAACCGAAGGTCGGGAGTTCGATCCTCTCCACCGGCACCGCGGTCTCGGACCGCTCCCATGATCGTCTCGCCGACGGCTACGTTTTGGCCGTTCCTGGGCTGCGCAGCAGGCCAGAGCCGATGGCCGACGTGGTCCGTCGCCTCGTTCGTCGTGGCGATGCCGTCGCGATGCGGATCGTCGTTCCTGCCCAACCCCCCGGGTGGGACACGTTCAGTCCTTCGCCAGCATCGTCCGGCCGATCGAGAACACCCGGCCGTCACCCAGAAGATGCGCGGTGAAGCCGTTCGGGAACAGCGGCTCGAAGGCCCTGTCACGCACGTTCAGCCCGCCGGCGTAGGCGCCGAAGGCCGGCATCACCAGGCGGGTGTCGTCGCCGACGAAGCAGCGCCGGCGCACCGCGCGGCCGCGCATCGCGACCTTGCCGCAGGGGTGGAGATGGCCGGCGATCTCGCCCGGCGCGGGGCCTGAGATCGGCTCGTGCCGGAGCGTCAGGCCGCCGAGCCTCAGCACGTCGGCATAGCGCCCGCCGACGCCCTCGGCGACCGCCGCATCGTGGTTGCCGGCGATCCAGACCCAGTCGCGGCCCTCCTGCAGCGCCGCGACCATCGCCCGGTCGCCGGGCTCCATCCGCTCCGGCCCGCGGGCGTCGTGGAACGAATCGCCGAGCGCGACGACGCAGGCCGGATCGTGGCGCGCCACCGCCTCGTGCAGGCAGGCCAGGGTCTCGCGGGTGTCGTAGGGCGGCAGGAACTGGCTGGTGCGGGCGGCGTAGGCCGAGCCCTTCTCCAGGTGGAGGTCGGAGACGATCAGCGTGCGGTGCGCCGAAAGCCAGATGCCGCCGCACAGGTCGAGGGTGAGGCTCTCGCCGGCGAGCACAAGGCCGGGGGATCTTTGAGTCTTCTCGAGTCTCAGGCCGAGCGCCAAGATGGTGTCCTCGTCGGTGGGTAAGGGGGGCGTCACCCCAGCGCCTCTTCGAGAAGCTGGGCCTCGGCCTCGGCCAGGATCTCGTCGGCACCTTCGCCGTAGACCCGCTCCCGCCCGATCTCCAGCATCACGGAGACCGAGAGCGGCGAGACGCGGTCCAGGGCCTTGTGGGTGATTCGGCCCTGGACGCGCTCCAACATCATGCCGAGGCGGCGCACGTCGAGGAGTCCGGTTGCCGCATCCTGGCGCGCGGCGCGAAGGAGCAGGTGGTCGGGCTGGTGCTTGCGCAGCACGTCGTAGATCAGGTCCGTCGAGATCGTGACCTGCCGCCCGGTCTTCTTCAGGCCCGGATGGCGGCGCTCGATCAGCCCGGCGATCACCGCGCATTGGCGGAACGTGCGGCGCATCATCGACGATTCGTCGAGCCACGCTTCGAGGTCGTCGCCGAGCATGTCCTGCGCGAACAGCTCGGCCAGGAACCCCGGCTCCGCGGCGATGCGCTCGGAGAGGTCGCGGGTCATGAAGACCGCGATGCCGTAATCGTTGGCGGCAAAGCCCAGCGGGCGCAGGCCGGCGCGCTCCATCCGCCGGGTCAGCAGCATGCCGAGCGTCTGGTGCGCGAGCCGGCCCTCGAACGGGAATGCCGTGAGGTAGTGGCGCCCGCCGCGGGGGAACGTCTCGACCAGCAGGTCGCGCTCCCCCGGCAGCACCGAGCGGCTGCGCTGGAGCGCGAGGTAGTCGGCCACCTGCTTCGGCAGCCGGTCCCAGGCGAAGGGGTCGGCGATGATCGCCCGCACCCGCGCCGCGAGGAAGGTCGAGAGCGGGAACTTGGCGCCGGCATAGGAGGGGATCGCCGGGTCGGTGCCGGGGCCGGCCCGCGTGGCCATCGCCTCGTCCTCCGACAGGCCCTCGAAGCGCAGCACCTCGCCGGCGAACAGGAAGGTGTCGCCGGGCGTCAGGGTCTCGGCGAAATCCTCCTCGATTTCGCCGAGCACCCGGCCGGTCTTCGGCAGCACCGTGCCGGGTTTCCCGCGCAGCGCGCGCGCGAGGCGCACCTTCACCTTCGTCGCCTCGACGATGGTGCCGACGTTCATCCGGTATTGCTGCGCCACCCGCGCGTCGCGCACCCGCCACAGCCCGTCCGCTCCGCGCAGGATCTTGGCGAAGCGCTCGTAGGCGCGCAGCGCGTAGCCGCCGGTGGCGACGTAATCGACGACGCCCTCGAAATCCTCCCAGGACAGCCCCGCATACGGCGCGGCCGAGACGATCTCGTCGTAGAGCGCCACCGGATCGAAGGCGTCGGCGCAGGCCATGCCGAGGACGTGCTGGGCGAGCACGTCGGGCGCGCCCAGCCGCGCGTCGGGCGTGTCCTGCGCGGCCTCCTCCACCGCATCGAGCGCCGCCCGGCATTCGAGCATCTCGAAGCGGTTGCCGGGCACGAGGTAGGCCTTCGATGGTTCGTCCATGCGGTGGTTGGCCCGGCCGATCCGCTGCATGATCCGGCTCGCGCCCTTCGGCGCGCCGACATTGACGACGAGGTCGACGTCGCCCCAGTCGATGCCGAGGTCGAGGGTCGCGGTGCAGACGATGGCGCGGAGCTGGCCCGCCGCCATCGCCGCCTCGACCCGGCGGCGCTGGGTGGCGTCGAGAGAGCCGTGGTGGAGGGCGATCGGCAGAACGTCGTCGTTGAGCCGCCACAGCTCCTGGAAGGTGTATTCCGCCTGGAGCCGGGTGTTGACGAACACCAGCACCGTGCGGTGCCGGCCGATCAGGTCGTAGATCGCCGGCATCGACTGCCACGCGGTGTGGCCGGCGAGCGGCAGGGTCTTTCCGGTGTCGAGCAGGTGCAGGTCGGGCGGGGCGCCGCCGTGCACCACGACGAGGTCGGCCATGGGGGGAGGGGGTGCCGCGTTCTGCGGCACGAGATACTTCCGCAATTCGTCCGGCTCGCGCACCGTCGCCGAGAGCCCGATCGCGACGAGGCCCGGACTCAGCCGGTGCAGCCGGGCGAGCGCCAGCGACAGCAGGTCGCCGCGCTTCGAGGTGACGAGCGCGTGCAACTCGTCGAGCACCACGCAGCGCAGCCCCGCGAAGAAATCCGCGGCCTCGCGGTGGGCGATCAGCAGGGCGAGCTGTTCCGGCGTGGTCAGCAGGATGTCGGGCGGGCGCTCGATCTGGCGGGTGCGCTTGTGCGCCGGGGTGTCGCCGGTCCGGGTCTCGACCCGCACCGACAGCCCCATCCCGGCGACCGGCGCGTCGAGGTTGCGCGCGATGTCGACGGCCAGCGCCTTCAGCGGCGAGACGTAGAGCGTGTGCAGCCTGCGCGCCGAAGGCTTGGTCGGCGTCCGCGACAGCGCGACGAGGCTCGGCAGGAAGCCGGCCAGCGTCTTGCCGGCACCGGTCGGCGCCACGAGCAGCGCCGAGCGGCCCGCGCCCGCGATGCGCAGCAGGTCGAGCTGATGCTGTCGCGGTGCCCAGCCGCGCGCGGAAAACCACGCCGCGAGGGCCGGCGGCAGCGGTCCCGGATCCTGCGGTGCTGCCGCGCGCTTGCTCAGGCGAGCGCCATCAGGAAGCGGTCGATGAGTTCGAGCGCGCGCTCCGACATCGCGCTGGGATAGCGGATGAACACGTGGCATCCGCCCGGATAGACCGCGGTGTGGCCGCCGTTCGCTGCCGCCGCCCAGCGGCCGGCCATGTACAGCGTGTCGTCGAGCAGCGGGTCGCAGGTGCCGACGGTGAACAGCGCCGGCGGCAGGCCTTTCAGGTCGGCGTAGATCGGCGACACGTCGGGCCGGCGGCGGTCGATGCCGTCCCGGACGTAGCCGTCGGCGAAGGCGGTGAGGTCGCGGGTGTTGCACACGAGGCGCTCCTCGCCCCAGTTGCGCACCGAGGGCGTGAGCCCGAGGTCGAAGAAGCCGGCGTTGAGGTTGGCGCCGCGGAACGCACGCGGCAGGCCGTGCCGGTCGCGCAGCCGCAGCAGCACCATCACGGCCAGATGCGCGCCGACCGATTCGCCGCCGATGGTCAGCGCCGAGACGCCGAACTCGGCTTTGCCGGGGCCTGCGAGCCAGAGCGCCGCCGCCTCGCAATCGAGGAGCGCCGCCGGGTAGGGGTGCTCCGGCGCCAGCCGATACTCCACCGAGAGGCAGACGAAGCCGCAGGCGTCGGCGATGCGCTCCAGCCACGGGTCCTGCTCGTCGGCCGAGCCCCAGACCCAGCCGCCGCGGTGGATGTGCAGGTAGGCGCCGCGCAGCTTCGCCCCGGGCTTCGGGCGGATCACCCGCAGGGCCAGGTCGCCGCCGGGGCCGTCGATCGTCAGCGTCTCGGCGCGCGCGCTGCGCGGCATCGCCGGCGAGGCGGGCGTGCCGGCGCGGCGCCGCGCGCGCACCTCAGCGATCGGCAGCGACCACGGGTCGGCCTGCGCCGCGTGGGCCGCGACGATCTCGGCGTTGAGCCGCCTGGTGTCCGGATCGATCGTTCCCGGCTCGAACAGGGCGTGGTCGATCATGGGGCGTTTCGTCTCGTCGTTTCGGGCGCGGCAGGCGCGGCGCTCCGCTCGGGTCCCGCGGGCATCTTGGCGCCCCGGCGCCGCATTGCCATCTCGTCCCGCACGGTGAGACCGCCGAACGCCCGAAGCGCGATCCGGTTTCGCGCCGGGTGTGGTGCATCCGTCACGGTTCCGCCGGCTTCGGGCGCTTGGAAGGCGCTCGCTTCGAGGAAGTCTTCCATGATCGTCGAGCACGACCCGCGCCGCCAGGGTCCGTCCTATCAGGGGGCTCCCTACGCCCACGATCCGGCGGCCTCCCGCCCCCGCGGCTCGGCCCTGCGCCGCTTCCTCGGCGGCTCGCCGGCGGGCGTGTTTCTGCGGCTGCTGTTCCTCTCGGTGCTGGTGGGCGCCTTCATGGCGATGCTCGGGCTCACCCCGGGACGCCTGTTCTGGCACGTCTACGATTCGGCCCGCGCGCTGATCGACCTCGGCCTCGCGACGTTCCACGATTTCGGAACCTGGATCCTGGCCGGCGCCGCGGTGGTGGTGCCGCTGTGGCTGATCGCGCGGTTGTTCGCGGTGTCGAAGTAGGCGCCTCGACCGATCCGAGGGAGGGGGCCGCCGCGCATGGATTCAGGGGATCGGACCAAGCTCGACCTCGCGATCGCCAACGAGCGTGCGAAGCTCCTGGCCAATGCGCTCGATCGCGCATCGACGGCCTGCGTCACGGTCGGAATCCTCGGGCCGACGGCCGCGGCACTTTATGGGCTGGGCGCGGCTTTGCCCGGCCGAGACGGTGCTTTCTACACCGGGACTGCTATATTCTGGCTTCTCGCCGCGCTCCTTCTCCATCTGATGGCGCGGCAGGCGCTCGGGACGCTCAAGTGATGGAACTCGCAATCTACGCCAACGTCGTCCTGCCGATGGTGATCGTGGCGATCGGCTACGTGGCCCTGCGCTGGCACATGCGTCAGGCGTCGAAGGGAAACTGATGCCCGCCGGTCCGTCGCGGTAACGCGTCCCTGATCGTTTCGAGCGCCGACGTGCGGGCGTCGAACCGGATCGCGAGAGCCCTTGACCCCACCGCTCCCCGTCACCGGCCGCCGCGTCCTCGCCCTGGCCCTGCCGATGACGCTCGCCAACGTCACGACGCCGATGCTCGGCTTCGTCGGCGCGGCGGTGATCGGGCGGCTGGGCGACGCGGCGCTGCTCGGGGCGATCGCGCTCGGCGCCGTGATCTTCGACGCGCTGTTCTGGTCGTTCGGCTCGCTGCGGATGGCCACCGCCGGCCTCACCGCGCAGGCGGTCGGCGCCCGCGACGCGGGCGAGGTCGACCGGACGCTCGCGCGCGCGCTTGCCGCCGGCCTGATCGCCGGCCTCGCCCTGGCGATCCTGCAGGGGCCGATCGCGGCGGTGGCCTTCCGGATCAGCGGCGCCAGCCCCGCGGTGGTCGAAGGCCTGGCGACCTATTTCCACGTCCGCATCCTCTCGGCGCCGTTCGCGCTGGCCAACTACGCCGTGCTCGGCTCGGTGCTGGGGCGCGGGCGCACCGATCTCGGCCTGCTGCTGCAGGTGGCGATCAACGCCGTCAACATCGGCCTGACGCTCGCCCTGGTGCTCGGCCTCGACCTGAACCTCGCCGGCGCGGCGCTGGCGACGCTCATCGCCGAGGCGGCCGGGCTCGGGCTCGGGCTGGTGCTGCTCGCCCGCCTCGGCTCGAAGCCCTGGCGGGTGCCGCTCGCCGAGATCCGCGACGCGGCGGCGCTCCGGCGGACGCTCGCCGTCAACGGCGACGTGATCGTGCGCACGTTGGCGCTGGTGGCCGGCATCGTCCTGTTCTCGGCGCTCGGCGCGCGGCAGGGCGACGCGGTGCTGGCCGCCAACGCCGTCCTGTGGAATCTCTTCCTGATCGGCGGCTTCTTCCTCGACGGCTTCGCCACCGCCGCCGAGGCCCTGTGCGGGCAGGCGATCGGCGCGCGGGACGCCGGGGCCTTTCGCCGGGCGTCGTCGCTGTCGCTGCGCTGGTGCCTCGGCTTCGGGGTCGGCGTCAGCCTGCTGGCGCTCGCGGGCGGCCACGCCTTCATCGACTTCGTCACCACCAGCGAGCCGGTGCGCGCGGTCGCTCGGCGCTACCTGCCGCTGGCCGCCGCCGCGCCCTTCGTCGCGGCGCTGCCGTTCGCCTACGACGGCATCTACATCGGCGCGACCTGGACGCGGGCGATGCGCAACCTGATGCTCGCCGCGCTCGCCGCCTACTGCGCGGCGCTCGTCCTCGTCCAGGGCCTGGCGCTCGGCAATGCCGGCCTGTGGCTCGCCTTCCTCGGCTTCCTCGCCGCGCGGGGCGTCGGGCAGGCGCTCGCCTACCCGATCCTCGCGCGCCGGACGTTTGCGGGCGAGGCCCCCTGAAGCCGCGCCGTCAGCGCGGGTCCTTCCAGGAGGTGGCCGTGCCGCCGCCTGCCCGCGGCCGGTCGGCCGGCGGCGTCGCCTCGGCGCGGTGCCGGACGGCGCGCCGGGCGGGCGCCTGCGCGAGCCGCTGACGCACCATCGGGGCGGGGCGCGGGCGCGCGCGCCGCGCCCGCGCCGTCGAGGACGCGACGACCCCGCCGATCACCGCACCGGCCACCGCGCCGACGGGGCCGGCGACCAGCGCGCCTGCCACCGCGCCGGAGCCGACGCCGACCATCGTGTCGCTCGCAGCCGAAGCCGGCCCGGGACGCGCGAGGACCGTCGCCAGCATCAGGCCGAACAGCGCGTGTCGCATCATCTTGAACTCTTGGTTCGCCGCCGGACCGATCCTGGCCGCTGACCGTGACCGAAGCGGGGCGGCCCGGAGGTCCGGCGGGGCCGCCCGCGGGACCCGAGGGCCGCGGTTTCGATCGCGCCGGAATCTTCCGGCTTTCGGCCGTCGCGCCCCTGCCATGGCCGGCCGCTTGCGATAGGGTCCGCCCGAAAATCACCGGGGAAGTGCCATGTCCGATCTCCGCCTGCGCCGCAGCGTCCTGTACATGCCGGGCTCGAACCCGCGCGCGCTCGAGAAGGCGAAGACGCTGCCGGCCGACTGCCTGATCCTCGACCTGGAGGACGCGGTCTCGATGGAGGAGAAGGACCTCGCCCGCGCGCAGGTCTGCGCCGCGGTCCAGAGCGGGGCCTACGGCGACCGCGAGCTGATCATCCGCGTCAACGCCCCCCAGACGCCGTGGGGGGAGCAGGACCTGCGCGCGGCGATCGCGGCGCGGCCGGACGCGATCCTGATGCCGAAGGTGTCCTCGCCGGCGGTGCTGGAGGGCATCGCCGACCACCTGGAGGCCCTCGACGCGCCCGACGGCATCGCCGTCTGGGCGATGATCGAGACGCCGGCCGCGATCCTGAACATCCAGGACATCGCCCGCGCGAGCCGCGACCGGCGCACCCGGCTGACCTGCTTCGTGCTCGGCACCAACGATCTGGCCAAGGACACCTGGGCGCAGCTCGTGCCGGGCCGGGTGCCGATGCTGCCGTGGATGATGTTCGCCCTGGCCGCCGCCCGCGCCGAGGGCCTGACCATCCTCGACGGCGTCTGGAACGACATCGGCGACGTCGAGGGCTGCCGCGCCGAGTGCCGGCAGGCGCGCGACCTCGGCTTCGACGGCAAGACGCTGATCCACCCCAACCAGTTGGAGCCGGCCAACACCTCCTTCGCCCCGACCGAGGAGGAGGTGCGCCGCGCCCGCCTCGTGCTCGACGCCTTCGACCGGCCGGAGAACGCCAAGCGCGCGGCGATCAAGGTCGAGAACCGCATGTACGAGCGCCAGCACGTCGGCATGGCCAAGCGCGCCGTGTCCTGGGCCGAGGCGATCGCCGCCAAGGGGCAGTGAGGGGCGCCCCTCCTCATCCGCCGCCGGCGGATGGCGCCGGAAACGTGCCGCGATAGGCCGCCGGGCTGGTGTCGAGCCGGGCGCGGAAATGGTGACGCAGGGTCGCCGCCGATCCGAAGCCGCAGGCCGCGGCCACCTCCGGGATCGGCAGCCGCGATGCCTCCAAGAGCGCGCGGGCTCGCTCCACCCGCTCCGCGACGAGCCATGCGCCGGGGCTCAGCCCGGTCGCGGCTTGGAAGCGGCGGTGGAGCGCGCGCCGGCTGAGCGCCGCCTCTGCGGCGAGCCGCGCCACCGTCCAATCCTCGTCCAGGGCGCCCCGGACGCGGTCGAGCAGCGGCGCGAGCCGCGAGCCGGCGGCGCGCAAGGACGGCACCGGCCCCTCGACGTACTGGGCCTGCCCGCCCTGGCGGTGGGCCGGAAGCACGAGGCGGCGGGCGATCCGGTTGGCGATCTCCGTGCCGTGGTCCCGCCGGACGAGGTGAAGGCACAGGTCGAGGCCCGCCGCGCTGCCGGCGGCGGTGAGGACGCGGCCCGCATCGACGTAGAGCACGTCCGGCACGAAGCGCAGGCCGGGATGACGCCGGACCAGTTCCTCGGCGTAGCGCCAATGGGTCGTCGCGTCGTGCCCGTCGAGGAGCCCGGCGGCGGCGAGCACGAAGGCGCCGGAGCAGAGCGAGACGATGCGCGCGCCCTCCGCATGCGCGGCGCGAAGCGCGGCGCAGAGCGGTTCCGGCACCGGGGCGTCGACGCCGCGCCATCCGGGAACGATGACGGTGCCGGCCCCTGCCAGCAGGTCGAGCCCGCCGTCGGCGAGCACCTGAACGCCGCCCGTTGCGCGCAGCGGGCCGGGTTCGATCGCCGCGACCGCGAAGCGGTACCAGTCCGGCCCCATCTCCGGGCGCGGCAACCCGAACACCTCGACGGCGCAGCCGAACTCGAAGGTGCAGAGCCCGTCATAGGCGAGCACGACGACCGGCCGCGCGGCGGCCCCTCGGGCGAATCCGTTTTTTGGCACGATCCTGACGATAAGCGGCCTGCGTGCCGCTCACCAGACCGGCCTCGTGCCGCCTACCGTCTCGCCACCGACATGGTGAAGGAGAAAGACCGATGCCGAGCGCCGTTGCCGACGATGCCGCTGCCCCGATGGCGGCCCGCGCCCATTTCGCGGCGCGCCTCGCCCTGGAAACGGATTGCGCCGACGTTCACGCGGCGCTCGCCGCCGGCGCGTCTGACTTCGTGCTCCTCGACGTGCGCGGCCCGGAGGCCTACGCCCGCGGCCACGTCCCCGGCGCGCTGAACCTGCCGCACCGGAGCATCACCGCCGAAACCCTGTCGTCCTGGCCGGACGCCACGCTGTTCGTGGTGTATTGCGCGGGGCCGCACTGCAACGGCGGCGACCGGGCCGCCCTGCGGCTTGCGGGGCTCGGGCGCCGGGTGAAGCTGATGATCGGCGGCATCACCGGCTGGGCCGACGAGGGCTTCGCCTTCGCGACGGGCCCGGCGCCGGGCGGGACGGCGGCCGAATGATGCGCGCTCGGCGCGCGGCGGAAGGAGATCGATGCGGGCACGGATGCGGGTTCTCGCGGCGCTCGGGGCCGGCTGCGCCGTCGGGGTCGCCGCGATGGCGCATGACCGCGCGCAGGATGCCGGGTGGGCCGTCACCGCGGCACAGATCAGGGATGCGCGGGCGCACGGCAGGCCGGGCGTCGAGGTCGCGCCCGGGCGCTTCGTGGCGGAGCCGGTCCCGAGCGAGGCCGCCGCGATGCTGCCGTTGAAGTGGGTGCTGCTCGGCCTCGGCGCGGCCTGCGCGGTGCTGGCCGGAACGGGGCGGAGGAGGCCCGCGGGGTGAGGAGGCCGATCAGGCCGTCCGCGCCAGCTCCGCAGCGTCCCGCCCGACAGCGGCCGCCAGCCCGGCCAGCCCCTCCGCCCGCAGCCGCGCCACCAGACCCCGCTTGATCGTGCCGACGAGGGCCGGGCCCTCGTAGACCAGGGCCGAGTAGAGTTGCAGCAGGCTCGCGCCGGCGCGGATCTTGGTCCAGGCGGCCTCCGTCGAATCGATGCCGCCGACGCCGACGAGCGGCAGCGTGCCGCCGACGCGCAGGTAGGTCTCGGCGAGCAGCCGCGTCGCCGGCCCGAACAGCGGCCGGCCGGAGAGGCCCCCGGCCTCAGCCGACAGCCGCGCCTCGGTGAGCGCGGCGGGCCGCGCGAGCGTGGTGTTGGACACCACGAGGCCCTGTACTCCGCGGCGCAGCGCGGTCGCGCAGATCGCGTCGAGGGCGGGAAGCGTGATGTCGGGGGCGATCTTCAGGAGGATCGCGGTCGCCGGCGCCGCCGCGTCGCGGGCCGCGACCACGCGGGCGAGCAGGTCGTCGAGGAACGCCTCGCCCTGGAGGTCGCGCAGGCCCGGCGTGTTGGGCGAGGACACGTTGACGGTGACGAAGGCGCAGAGCGGCGCGAGGCGCGCCGTGCAGGCGACGTAGTCGGCGATCCGGTCGGCGGCGTCCTTGTTGGCGCCGACGTTGACGCCGACGAGGCCCGGCCGCCCGGCCCGCGCCCGCAGCCGCCGGGCGACCACGTCGATCCCCTCGCTGTTCAGCCCGAAGCGGTTGATCACCGCCCGGTCGCCCCTGAGCCGGAACACCCGCGGACGCGGATTGCCGGGCTGGGGCCGGGGCACCACGCCGCCGGCCTCGACGAAGCCGAAGCCGAGGCCCAGCAGCGCGTCAGGCGCCTGCGCCCCCTTGTCGAAGCCCGCCGCCAGCCCGACCGGGTTGGGGAAGCGCCGCCCGAACAGGTCGACCGCGAGGGAGGGGTCGTCGGCGGCGGGCGCGCGCGGCGGCATCAGCGCGAGCGCGCGCATCGTGAGGTTGTGCGCGTCCTCGGCATCGAGGCTGTGGAGCACCGGCCGCAGCAGCGGGAACAGTGCGCCGATCACGCCGCGAAGTCCGTGGGCAGGATGTGGACGCCGTTGGCGCCGAGGGGCAGCGCGGCCACGCTCCGGACGGCGCCGAGCGCCAGGTCGCCGTAGAGGTGCGGGAACAGCGCGCCGCCGCGGGAGGGCTCGTGGCGCAGGCCAGAGCCCAGGGCCTCGGCTTCGACGGCCACGAGCAACAGGTCGCGCTGCCCGGCAAAGTGCCGGCGCGCGGTCTCGGCGACCTGGGCGGCGGTGGAGAAGTGGATGAAGCCGTCGGCGTGGTCGACGCCCGAGCCGGTGAAGCGGCCTGCGGCCTCCGCCGCCCGCCAGAGCGGTTCGGGACAGATCTTGTAGATGAGCGTCATCGGCGGCACCGGCTTTCCTGCGCCGTCGATAGGGCGCCCGGCCGTGATCTGGCAACCGGATCGTGCAGTGCAGTACGGTCTCGGCGGCGAAGCGCTGCCGCCGGGATCGATTGCCTTTTTCCATCCGTAGTTCTAATTTCCTACAACTAGGCCGTGCGTCTCGGCGGCCCTCCGCGCCCCGGGCCCGACATGCTGTCCCACGAGCAGATCTGGAACGCCATCGACCGCTTGGCCGAGCGGCACGGCTTCTCGGCCTCGGGCCTCGCCCGTCGCTCCGGCCTCGACGCCACGAGCTTCAACCGCTCCAAGCGCGTCGGCGTCGACGGGCGCAAACGCTGGCCCTCGACCGAGTCGGTCTCCAAGGTGCTCGCCGCCACTGGCGCCAGCCTCGACGAGTTCCTCCGCCTGATCGAGGCGCGCGCGGGCCCGCCGCGCACCCTTGTGCCGCTGATCGGCCTGACCCAGGCCGGCGCCGGGCGCCAGTTCACCGACGAGGGCGTGCCCGCGGGCGGCCCCGGCTGGGAGGAGATCGCGTTCCCCGATCTCGGCGAGGAGCGCGCCTTCGCGCTGGAGGTCCAGGGCGATTCGATGCTGCCGCTGTTCCGCGACGGCGACGTGCTGATCGTCTCGCCCTCGGCCGGCGTGCGCAAGGGCGACCGCGTGGTCGTGCGGCTGCACGCCGGCGAGGTGCTCGCCAAGGAACTGCGCCGCCGCACCGCCCGCACGGTGGAGCTTGCCTCGTTGAACCCCGAGCACGCCGACCGCGTCCTCAACGTCGGGGAGATCGCCTGGATCGCGCGGGTGATGTGGATTCGGCAGTAGCGGCGGCCGGCTTGGCCGGCCGGCCGGATGCCGCTATCGCTGTGCGGGTTGCGGGCGCTGGCTCCGCGAGGCCGGACGACACCATGGCAGAGCCCGAGGCGGACGGCCGGGACGGCCCGGCGCCGGATGCCGGCTGGATCGCGCTGCTGGAGGCCGCCGCGCCGGCCTTCCTGTCCGATCCGCGCGTGCCCGACGAGCCGATCGTCTACGCCAACCCGGCCTTCCTCCGGCTCGCGGGCCGCGAGGCCGCGGCGGTGCTGGGGGCCAATATCCGCTTCCTGGCCCACGAGCGCGGCGGGATTCCTGACGGGACGTCGAGCGAGTTCCTCGCGGCCACCGGCGACGGCGCGACGTTCTGGGCGAGCCTGACGCTGGTTCCCGTCGCCGGGAGCCCCTACCGCCTCGGGCAGGTCGCCGACGTGACGCGCCGGCGGGACGCCGAGAGCGCGCTGGCGCTGTCGCGCCAGCGGGAGGCGCTGGGGCTGCTCACCAACAGCGTCGCGCACGAGTTCAACAACTTCCTCCAGATCCTGATCGGCTACATCGACGGGCTGAAGCGCCGGCTCGGCGACAGCCCGGAGCCTTTCATCCAGCGGGCGATGAGCCGCTCGACCGACGCCACCGAGCGCGCCGCGATCCTCACCCGGCAACTGCTGGCCTTCTCGCGCAAGATCGCGCCGGACGTGCGCCCGGTCGATCTCGACGCCCTGGTCTCGGGCACCGCCGGGCGCCTGCGGCCGGGGCTGCCCGCCGGGGTGATCCTCGACGTCTCCGGCACGCCCGGCCTGCCGCGGGCGGTGAGCAACCCGATCCAGGTCGAACTGGCGCTCGGCCACATCGTGGCGAATGCCTGCGAGGCGATGCCGGACGGCGGCACGATCCGGCTGGAGACCTTCCGCATCGCCCCCGGCGACCGTTCGGTGCAGCGGCCGGAGGACGGCGCCGTCGGCATCCGCGTCACCGACACCGGCAGCGGCATGTCGCCGGAGATGCTGACCCGGGCGCTGGCGCCCTTCGCCACCAGCCGCGAGGCCGGCCGCGGCGCCGGGCTCGCCATCGTACACGGGCTGATGAAGCGCCAGAACGGCACCATCGCCCTCGACAGCCGGCCCGGCGAGGGGACGCAGGTGCGCCTCGTCTTCCCCGCGGCCCCGGACCGGCGCGCGTCCTGACCGGGCGGGAACGATCCGAACGAAACGATCCGCAAAACGCGCCGATCCCGCGGACTAAAACACCGGCCCGCGCGTCACCATATCATCGTCGGCGCTTGCGCCATGACGTTCTCCGTTCACCAGAGGCCGATCGATGCTCACCTCCACCACGCGCCGCAAGCGTACGGCGACCATCCTGGCGCTGGCTGCCGCGCTGACGGTCGCGGCGCCCGCCGTCGAGGCCCGTCCGGGCGGCGGCGGCAGCATGGGCTCGCGGGGCTCGCGCACCTTCAATGCGCCGTCGGCGACCACGACGGCGCCCACCGCCGCCCCGATGCAGCGCACCCAGACCCAGCCGTCGCCGGGCATGAACAATCCCGGCATGCAGGCGCCGGCCGCGCGGCCGCGCTTCGGCGGCGGCTTCATGGCGGGCCTGCTCGGCGCGGGCCTGCTCGGCGCACTGCTCGGCGGCGGCTTCTTCGGGGGCATGGGCGGCATCGCCTCGATGCTCGGCCTGCTGCTGCAGGTCGGCCTCGTCGTGCTGCTCGTCTCCTTCGCGGTGCGCTGGTTCCGCCGCCGCAACGGCCAGCCGGCTGCGGCCGGCGCGCCCTACGCGCGCACCGGCATGGACCCGAATGCCGGCCCCGGTGGCGGCAACACCGGAATGGGCGGCGCCGGCCTCGGCGGGATGATGGGCGGCGCCCAGCGTCCGCCGCAGCAGCGCCCGGTCCAGATCGGCCCGAACGACTTCCAGGCGTTCGAGAAGCTCCTGGGCGAGGTCCAGGACGCCTATTCGCACGAGGACGTGGTCGGCCTGCGCAACCTCGCGACGCCCGAGATGGCCGGCTACTTCGAGGAGGAGTTGCGCAACAACGCCGCCCGCGGCGTCGTCAACCGCATCGCGGAGGTGATGCTCCAGCAGGGCGACCTGTCGGAGGCGTGGGGCGAGGGCAGCCAGGAATTCGCCACCGTGGCGATGCGCTACACCCTCAAGGACGTGACGCTCGACCGGAAGACCGACCGCGTCGTCGCCACCGAGCCGAGCGAGGCGACCGAGCTGTGGACCTTCGTCCGCAGCCAGGGCCGCCCGTGGACCGTGTCGGCGATCCAGCAGACTCGCTGACCGCCTGCGCCCGAACGACCGCCGGCGTCCCTACGGGGCGCCGGCTTTTTAGTGCGCTTCCCAGAGGTTGGCGAGCGTCACGAAGCCTGCGACCGGCACCTCCTCCGCCCGCGCGGTCCCGGCGATGCCGGCCCGCGCCAGCAGGGCGCCGGGATCGGGCGTCAGGCCCTTCAGGCTCTGGCGCAGCATCTTGCGGCGCTGCCCGAAGGCCGCCCGCGTCACCGCGGCCAGCGCGCCCGCCCGGCAGGGCAGGGGGGCTTGGCGCGGGACGATGCGGACCACGCTCGACGTCACCTTCGGCGGCGGCACGAAGGCGGTGGGCGCCACGTCGAACAGGATCTCGCTCCGCGTCCGCCAGCCGCACAGCACGCCGAGGCGTCCATAGTCGGCGCGCGCGGATTCGTCGGCGACGATGCGCGCGGCGACCTCGCGCTGGAACATCAGCGTGGCGCACTCCCACCACGGCGGCCAGACCTCGCCGTCCAGCCAGCCGGCGAGCAGCGCAGTGCCGACGTTGTAGGGGAGGTTGGCGACGATCTGCGCGCGCGCGCGCCCGATCAGCGGGCGCGGGTCGAAGGCGAGCGCGTCCGCGTCGATCACCTCCAGGCGTCCGGGATAATGCGCGGCGATCTCGGCGAGCGCCGGCAGCGCGCGCGGGTCGCGCTCCACCGCGATCACCCGCGCGGCACCCTCCGCGAGCAACGCGCGCGTCAGCCCGCCGGGGCCGGGCCCGACCTCCAGCACGGTGACGCCGTCGAGCGGCCCGGCGGCGCGGGCGATCCGCCCGGTGAGGTTGAGGTCGTACAGGAAGTTCTGGCCGAGCGCCTTCCGCGGCTCCAGCCCGTGCCGCGCCACGACCTCGCGCAGCGGCGGCAGGCCGTCGGGGGAGCTCACAACTCGTCTTCGGCGTCGAAATGCGCCGCCGGGGCCGAGCGCGGCCGGCCGGCATAGGCGTGGAGCGGGATCACGTCCGCGGTGCGGCCGTCGATGCCGGCGCGGGCGGCGGCGGTGCGGGCCAGCCGGTCGGCCAGCCGGATCGCCGCGATCAGGCTGTCCGGCCGCGCGACGCCGCGCCCCGCGATGTCGAAGGCGGTGCCGTGGTCCGGCGAGGTGCGGATGAAGGGCAGGCCGAGGGTGACGTTGACGCCCTCGTCGAAGGCGATGGTCTTGATCGGGATCAGGGCCTGGTCGTGGGTCGGCGCCAGCGCGACGTCGTAGGTCCTTCGCGCCCGCGCGTGGAACAGCGTGTCGGCGGGCAGCGGCCCGCGGATGTCGATGCCCTCCGCCCGCAGCCGGGCGACGGCGGGCGCCAGCACGTCGCGGTCCTCGCGGCCGATGGTGCCGGACTCGCCCGCATGCGGGTTGAGCCCGGCGAGCACGAGGCGCGGATGCTCCAGGCCGAAGCGCCCGGCGAGGTCGCGGGCGACGATGCGGGCGGTCTCCTCGATGAGCGCCTGCGTCAGCAGGCCGGGCACGTCCTTGAGCGGCACGTGGATCGTCACCGGCACCACCGCGAGCCCTTCGCTCCAGATCATCATCACCGGCCGCGGCGGTGCGCGTCCGGGGGGCACCGAGAGGGCCGCGAGGAACTCGGTGTGGCCGGGATGGGCGAAGCCCGCCTTCGTCAGCACGAACTTGGCGATCGGGTTGGTGACGATCGCCGCGGCGCGGCCCGTGCGGACGAAGCCGACGGCGGCGGTGATCGATTCGATCGTCGCACCGGCGCTGCCCGAATCCGGCATGCCGGGCTCAGCCTCGGTCGCGGCGCCGCTCGGCAGCGCGACGACGGGCAGCGCCCGCGGAAACACCGCGACCGCCGTCTCGGGGTCGATCTCGGCGACCGGCACGGAGAAGCCGAGGCGGTGGGCGACGCGCTCGACGAAGCCGGGGTCGGCCACGAGGAAGAACGGCGGCAGCGGGTCGCGCCCCGCGCGCGCCAGCCACGCCGCCAGGGCGAGTTCCGGCCCGATGCCGGCCGGGTCTCCGAGGGTCAGGGCGAGGGCTTGCATGGGAAAGCTTGCATGGGAAGGCTTGCATGGCGTCGGCGGAAGGCTCGCCTGTAGCAGGCCGTCCGGTCCGCCGCGAGCGGCGGCGCGTCAGCGGGCGGACGCGATACCGTCGGCGGTGGCGATGCTGCCGACGTTCTGGCGCAGGTCCGCCTCGCCCAGCGTCTTCAACTCGACCCGCAGGAGCACCGTCCGGTTGCGCTCGCTGAGGCCGGTCACGGTGGCCACCGGCGAGACGATGTAGTTGAGCGAGACCGTGGTGCACTCGTCCTGGTAGCCGGCGCCGATGCTCATGCCGGAGAGGTAGAGGCGGCCGGGGTTCTGGTAGGTCGGCAGCGACGAGCCCGCCGGGTTGGCAAGGTAGCTCGCCAGCGCGTCGGTGTAGAGGGTGCGCGTGTCGAGGTAGTGCGTCAGGTCGACGAGCGCGGAGCCGGTGACGAACCAGTTCGGGGTGATGTTGTAGGTCGCCGTGGCGGTGATGCCCTCGCGGCGGTGGTCGAAGCCGAGCAGCGGCTGCGCCTCGTAATACGCGTAGAACGTCGAGAGCGTCAGCGGCAGGAACGGCGCGAAGCGTGCGGTCACGCCGGTCTCGAAGCGGTTCACCTTGAAGTCCGCCTGATCGAAGCGGGCGCGGGTGATGAAGCTGATGTTCTGGTTCGGCGAAACCTGGACGCGGCCGACGAAGTCGGAGCGTCTGTTCTCGAGGCCGGAATCGAGGCCGACATTGGCGACGTCGCCGCGGCGGAACGAGTTCACCCCCGCGAGCTGGATCGACTCGCCGAACATCGCGTTCGCGTACCAGCCCGAGGCCGTCACCACCGAGTACTGGCCGCCGAGATTGGTCCGCACGCCGCCCTCGACGCGGTCGTAGCCGGAGAACTTGTCCCACTGGAACAGCGATGTGTCGTCGAAGACGAGGCTTTGGGCGTCCTCGTTCGGCAGGTGGCCGATCCGCGTCTCGGAGGGCCGTGCGATCACTTGCGCGATCGGCTCCAGGGTGTGGACGCCGAGCGGCCCGAAGTCGCTGACGAAGGGATAGCGGTAGTCGATGCCGACCGCCGGCATCACCCGGCCGGTGAAGCCGTCGTCGACGGATGCGATCTGCGGCACGAGCGCGTTCTGGTAGCCCGACAGGCTCGGGTTCACGAAGAACGCGTCGGTGCGCAGGTACGCGAACGGGGTGATCGCCTGGCCGAGGTCGTCGATGAAGGTGCGCCGCCAGGAGAGCTGCGCCGAGGCGCGCGTGTCGGTGCCGGCCAGGCCGCGGATCAGGCAGGTGTTGCGGGTAAACGTCGTGCAGGTCTCGTAGAGCGGGTAGCTGATGCCGTTGACGCTCGGGCTGAACAGGTAGGTGCCGCTGCGCGGCAGGCCCTGGAAGTCCGTCGCCTCGCGGGTCAGGCTGGTGATGTTGGCCTGGAACCGCACCTCGCCGCCGAGCGGGCCCGGACCGTTGACGCGCTTGTCGTAGTCGATCACCGGCAGGACGAGGGGCTGCTCCTTCTGCCAGTCGAAGCTCGACAAACCCTTGAAGTAGTAGCCCCGCGCCTCGAACCACGAGCGGTCGCCCTGGCCGATCAGGTAGGCGGTCGAGACCGCCTCGCGGAAGTA
>NZ_CAXTHR010000084.1:0-18609 GCF_964244095.1 uncultured Methylobacterium sp.
AGACCAGCTCCGCCGCCTGATGCCCTGCTGAGCCCGCGCGGCGTCTAGGATCGCTGAGCATCATTGCGCGAAGTGGCCGCCGGTTCGCGCGAGAACAATGATGCGGCACCAAGAAGATCGAAGCAGGCTTTCGTTGGCGAAGCCACGAAAGCCTGCTTCGTCCCCGGCCGTCATCGCAGCTTCATACGCCCGAGGCACAGCCGAACGCGGAAGCTCCCGGCCCCGTAGGCGCCGGGGCTTGCGCCTCGGTGGCGACGCTTCGTGGGGTACAGGATGTCAGCGGCGGATGAGATCGCGGCAGCCGCGCCGGGCTGCGACACCTCGGGGCTCGGCGTGAACCGCAAGGCGAAGGACCGGAAGGCGAAGGACCCCAAAGCGAAGGACCGGAGGTATCGCGACGCGGCCCCGACCGGGACCGAGGGTCGAGACGGAAAGGCCGAGCCGGCCGTGGACGCATGGGTGCCCCCCGACGCGTCCGGGGTCGAGGACGGGCAGGCGAAGCTCCCGGAGGAGACGCATCCGGGATCGAAGGGTCTCGGATCAAAGGCTCCCGGATCGAAGCCGCCGGGCGCCCGGAGCGTCGGCTGGGCGCTGGTCCAGGCCGCGCGGCTGCACCGCGCGCGCATCGGCGACCGCCTCGCGACGCTCGACCTCTTCGCCGGCCAGGAACAGGTGGTGCAGGTGCTGGCGGCCTCGGGCACGATGACGATGGGCGATCTCGCCGCGACCCTGCGGGTTCGGCCGCCGACGGCCTCGAAGACGATCTCGCGGCTCGCCGCCCTCGGCTTCGTCGAGCGCCGCGCCGAGGCCGGCGACGGCCGGGTCGTGCGCGTGCGGCTGACGGAGACGGGACTTGCCAAGGCTGCGGCGATCGACGGGATCTGGGACGCGGTCGAGGCCGAGCTTCTCGCCGGCTTCGACGGCAAGGAGCGCCGCCGGCTGCGCAAGCTCCTGCGCAAGGCCGCCCGCGGGCTCGCCGCGGCGGGCGGCCTCAGCGGCCACGAGACCGAGGCCGATGCCGAGATCGAGGCCGACGAGGACGCGTGCGCGAGCACGGTGGCGACGCCCGTGCTCTGAATCGGCTTCCCGACGCCAGGAGGGCGGCCCCCTCCACACGCTTAGGGGGGGGGCCGGGCGCTTCGTCTACGGTTCTGCGCGAGCGGGCCTTCGCACCGTGGCGGCGGAACAGGCGCAGGGCGCAAGATCGACCTTCAGCCGGTCGTAGGCCCGACGGAACCGGTTCGATCGCCGCTCCCTCCGCATCCGTTCGGTCGCCCGGACGGCACCCACCGCCGTGCGTGCCGGTCTCGCGATCCGCCTCCGTCGGCATCGTCGGACCCTCCTCGTAAAACCGACGCGCAGCCCGACGAGACGCGGCCACAAGCTCTCGCGCAGGCTCTTGCACGCCGGCCTCCGTCCGCGATCGATGCGAGCGCCGATCAAGCGGCGTTAACCAGACTTCAAGAACCAACCCTTGTTTCCATGTCGCCAGCAACCGTTTTAACCATCTGTTTAATTTCGTGAGCAAGCCTCTCTGAGCGAAGTAAGACTCACACCTATCGCCGCACCCGCACGACATCACAAGCTATCCGCACTCGGAGAAAACGGCGATCGCGAACTTTGTGATAATCTTAAATTTCATTCGGGTCTAGAATATGAAATAAAACAGACTCGTTGACAGAACAGAAGCTCGTCGAACTACATTAGAACCGAGTCCCTGACGCGACACATGGCTGTGCGGTATTCCGCGCTCTGTGCAGCGGCTGCGTTTCATACTGTCTTCCCACCGACCTCTCTCGGAAGAGTGGAAACTTGGCATGTCAAACACAGCCACCTCTCAAGCCAAGCTCCGCGGCCATGCTTCGGCCGGATGGTCGAACCAGATCATCAGGAAGAGTCCCAGAGTGAAGGGACGCTACATGCTCTCGAACGGGGAAGAATATCCGTGCGAGGCGCGCTGCCTGAGCGATTCGGGCGCTGAACTCATTGCGCCGAAGGCCGGAAGCAGCGGTGAATGGATCGTCTGCTACCTGGAGAATATCGGGATCGTGCCCGGCCGGGTGTGCCAGCGGACCCGGGACGGCTTTGCCATCACGATCCACGTCCCCGAGGAGCGTCGCTCGCGCATCGCCGCCCGCGTGGAATGGCTCACGTCGCGGGCCTTCGAGGAGGCGGAGAAGCGCAACAGCCCTCGCATCGTTCCGAAGAACACCGACGTCGACGTCGAGATCACCGAAGGCCTGACGCTGCCGGGAAAAGTGGTCGACATCTCCCTCTCCGGAGCCGCCATCGCGCTCGATCCGCGTCAACGGCCGAAGCTGGGCGCAGTCGTCAGAGTCGGAAGCCGATCTTCCGTCGTCACCCGGCTGACCGACGACGGCATCGCCGTGCAATTCAAGCTGCCGTTCTCGTCCGAGAGCTTCAACGAACACGTGAAACTGTAGTGACTCAGCCAGGGATGTGATCGTGTACCAGCTCTCACTTCCCACCGACGAAGCAGGCCGGCTTGCCGCGCTCGCACAGTACGACTTCCAAGCCTACGTCCAGGATGCCGATCTGACGCAACTGGTCGAAGATGCGAAGGCGATGTTTGCCGTCTCTTATGCAAAGATCAACATCGTACAGGATAAGGACGTCATCGTTCTCTATGGTCCCGATACCGGCGACAGCAGCGTGTTCCGAAGCGTCTCCTTCTGTGCGCACGTCGCTGCCGAGAACGCCGAGATCATCGTGCTCGATGCGCGGACGGATCGGCGATTTTGCGAGAACCCCTTGGTCAGCGACGATGGATTGCGCTTCTATGCCGGATTTCCGTTGCGTGCGCCGTCCGGGCACGTGATCGGTGCGCTTTGCCTGGTCGACACCGAGCCCCGCACCGCGTTCTCGGAGACGGAGTTCTCGAAGCTCCAGGAGCTTGCGTGCTTCGTTGCCGCCAAGCTCGACAATCGCCGCCTCGATGTCGCCCGTCGCAACGCCCAGCTACGCCTGGAGCGGATCGCGGCGGCGTCGAGCGAGAGCATCATCTGCGTCGATCAGCACGGTCGAATCACCTTCTGGAACGGTGCGGCGGAAGCCTTGTTCGGCTTTCGCGCCGACAAGATTCTGGGCCTGCCCGTAGGCGAGATCATCACCGGCCTCTCCCTGGCCGATCGCGACGGCGAGCCGGAGGCGGCCTACGCCGACCGGCTGCAGGCGTGCGTGGCCCGGAACAGGGAGATGCTCGCGCGTCGGAGCAACGGGTCCGTCCTGCCCGTCGAGATCGCCTTGTCCGCCTGGATCGAGAACGGCTGCGATCACCTGGCGATCATCGTGCGCGATGTCAGCGAGCGGCGCGCGCATGAGGTGCAGTTGTGCCGCTCCGCCCACCTTGATCCTTTGACCGAGCTGCCGAACCGGACGGTGCTGGGCAACCACATCGCGGCCGCGATACAGGTCGGGCGGCCCCTCGCCATCCTGATGCTGGACCTCGACAACTTCAAGGATGTCAACGACACCCTGGGTCACCCAGCCGGCGACACGGTCCTGAAGCAGGCCGCCGAGCGATTGCTCTCCTGCCTGCGAGTCAGCGACATGGCCGCCCGGCTCGGCGGCGACGAGTTCGCGATCGTTCTGCCGGATGTCCGCGACCACCAGGCGGCCGCGACGGTCGCCGAGCGGATCATCCAGGCGATCGCGGTGCCCTTCCACGTCGACGATCATGCGGTCGATCTCGGCGTCAGCATCGGCATCGCGATGTGTCCCGCTCACGGCCGGCACGCGGACGAGCTTCTGGCCAACGCCGACATGGCCCTGTACCAGGCGAAGGCCGATGGCCGCTCCTGCCACCAGGTCTTCAGGCCGGCGTTGAAGGAGGCCGCGCATCGCCGCCGCAGCTATGCGGAGGAGTTGCGGCGTGCGGTCGAGGCCGGCGAATTCGTGCTTTTCTATCAGCCCCAGGTCAGCCTCGCGCACGGGGGCCTGATCGGCGCCGAGGCGCTGATCCGCTGGCAGCACCCGAAGAACGGCCTCGTGTCTCCCGGCGCGTTCCTGCCCGCGCTGGAGAGCAGCCGCTACGCGGCGGAGGTCGGGGACTGGGTGCTGCGTACCGCCTGTGCCCAGGCCGCTGCGTGGCGTGACCAGGGTGCGCCGACCTTCCAGGTCGGGGTCAACCTCTTCGCCGCCCAGTTCCGGCGCGGCGATCTCGCGCGGAAGGTCAAGACGGCCCTGGAGCAGACGGGGCTTCCCGCCTCGTGCCTGGAATTGGAGATCACGGAAAACATCATCCTGCGCAACGACGCCGCCCTGATCGATCCCCTGCGCGAGCTGCACGGTGCAGGGGTCAGCATCGCGTTCGACGATTACGGTACCGGATACGCCTCCTTCAGCCTGCTCAAAGGCTTTCCCCTGACGCGCCTGAAGATCGACCAAGTCTTCGTGCGCGAGATGTGCCGCTCGGCGCAGGACGCCGCGATCGTGCGCACCGTGCTCTATCTCGGCAGAAGCTTCGGCCTGGACGTGATCGCGGAAGGGATCGAGACCGAGGAGCAGAGCGCGTTCCTGCAAGCCGAGGGCTGCCAGGAGGCGCAAGGCTACCTGTACGGCAAGCCCGTGCCGGCTCAGGAGTTCGCGGACCGCTTCCTCGTTCCGGCGAGCCGGCCTGCGGGAACGATGAGGGCGGCCTGACGGCTAGAGCATTTTCCAGCGAGGTGGATACCGGCTCGCGTGAAGAAAATGCGACCACACAGAGACTTAGAGCATTTTCCGTGATCCAGGGATCATGGAAAATGCTCTAAGATGGGGCGTTGTCCTCCGTGCCGGCTGCCGGAGGCGGGCCGGACAACGCCGCCGCGTAGATCGCGCGGGCGTCCTCGCGCGTGAGCGGGCGCGGGTTGTTCACCAGCAGCCGGGTCTGCCTCATCGCGTCGTCGGCCAGCCGCCCGAGGTCGCCCACCCCGATGCCGACGGCCGTGAGCGAGGCCGGGACCGCGCAGTCCCGGCAGATCGCCTCCAGCGCGGCGACGAACCGCTCCGCGGCCCGGCCCGCCGGGAGGTCGCGGGCGGCGGGATCGAGGATCGGCGCGAGTTCGGCGTAGAGCCCCTCGGCCGCCGGCAGGTTGAAGCGCAGCACGCCGGTGAGCACGAGGGCGTTCGAGAGGCCGTGCGGCACATGGAACAGCGCCCCGATCGGGTAGGCCAGCGCGTGGACCGCGGCCACCGGCGCGTTGGCGAAGGCCATCCCGGCGAGCGCCGCGCCGAGCAGCATGCCGGCGCGCGCCTCGCGGTCCGCGCCGTCCGCGCAGGCGGTGCGGATGTAGCTGGCGAGCAGCCCCAGGGCCTGGCGCGCGAGGCCGTCCGAGACCGGGTTCTTGCGCAGCCGGCTGGTATAGGCCTCGATCGCGTGGACCATCGCGTCGATCCCCGTCGCCGCGGTGACGGGGGCGGGCAGGCCGAGCGTCAGGTCCGGGTCGAGCACCGCCCAGTCCGGCAGCAGCACGGGTGCGACGACGCCCCTCTTCTCGGCCGAGGGCGTCGTGACGATGGCGATCGGCGTCACCTCCGATCCGGTGCCCGCGGTGGTCGGCACCAGGATCAGCGGCAGGCGCGCGCCGTCGGCGAGGCCGACGCCGTAGAGGTCGTCGAGCCTCGCATCGGTCCGCGCGAGGTAGGCGACGAGCTTGGCGGTATCCAGCGCCGAGCCACCGCCGATCCCCAGGACGAGGTCGGCGCCGCGCGCCCGCGCCAGGGCGGCCGCCGCCTCGACCACCCGGCTCGGCGGGTCGGCGACCACGTCCTCGAACACGTCGCAGGCAAGTCCGGCCGCGCCGAGCGCGGCTTCGGCGCCGCGGGTCAGCCCGGCCCCGCGCACGCCCCGGTCGGTCACGAGCAGGACCCGCTTCGCCCCGAGCGTCGCGACGAGGTCCGGCAGCTTGCGCACGCTGCCGGCCTCGAACAGCAGGTTCGGCGTGGTCTGAAACAGGAACGGGGTCATCGGGTCACCTGTCGAACGCGGCGCGCGGGCCGCCTTCCGCCGTGAGCGCGCGACGCCGGCGACGGGCCCGAGGGCGCGCGAGGATAGGTCCGGCCGGTCCCGACCGTCCAGGCGACGCCCGAGCCGTCCCAGGGCGATCGCTTGAAAGCGATCGCCCTGATTTATCGTTGCCTCAAGCGCCGGCGGCCGCCTCCGCGGCCTTGGCTTGCGCTCCGCTCGACGCCCGAGAGGACATCCGTCCTCTCGGGCCCGCTCCGCGGGGCGCTCTTCGCGCCCGGAAAGCGGCACGATCGCTCTTCGAGCGATCGCCCTGGGAGCCGTCCCTTGCGGCGGTCCGCGGCGCGTCGCGGGCCGCCGCGATGCGTCGCGAACGGCCTTTGACGGGTTTCCCGCCCTGGGCGATAAGCGCCCATGGCCAAGAGCATGACCGGCGTCCCGTCGGGCGGGGTCGCCGCGCGAAACCCGCCTCCCGCACGCATCGGGCGGAGGACGCGCCCGCGGCCGAGCCGGCCGGGGGTGGCCACCGTCTCCGGTTCTGCGGCACGATGACCGAGGCCGAGGGGTCGCGGGTGCCGGGTGCCGACCTGCGCGAGAGCGAGGACGAGCTTCGCCTCGCCATGCAGGCCGGGGGCTTCGGCGTCTGGCGGCTCGATCTCCGCACCGGGACGATGTTCACCTCGAGGACCTGCCGCGTGAACTTCGGACGGGACCCGGAGGCGCCGTTCAGCTACGCCGACCTGCGGGCGGCGGTGCATCCCGACGACCGCGACCGGATGCAGGCGGCCGTCGCGCGCAGCATCGCCGACCGGACCGACTACGACATCGAGTACCGCATCGGGACGCCGGACGGCGCGGCGCGCTGGGCCTATGTCCGCGCGCAGACGCGCTACGCCGAGGACGGCACCCCGCTGATGATGGCCGGGCTTTCGCTGGACATCACCCGGCGCAAGCAGGCCGAGGCGCGCCGCCTCGCGCTGGTCGATCTCGGCGACCGCATCCGCGACCTCGCCGACACCGCAGACCTTGCCTACGCCGCGGCCGAGATCCTGGGCCGGACGTTCGCCGTGAGCCGGGCCGGCTACGGCACGATCGACCTCGCCGCCGAGACGGTGACGATCGAGCGCGACTGGAACGCGCCGGGGATCGGCACCATCGCCGGCATCCTCCGGTTTCGCGACTACGGGACCTACATCGAGGACCTGAAGCGCGGCGAGACGGCGGTCGTGACCGACACGGTCACCGATCCGCGCACGGCGGCCACCGCCGGGATGCTGGCGGCGATCAGCGTCCGCGCCTTCGTCAACATGCCGGTGACCGAGCAGGGCGGCGTCGTGGCGCTGCTCTACCTCAACCACGCGACGCCGCGGACATGGTCCGAGGACGAGTTGGCGCTGGTGCGCGAGGTGGCCGAGCGCACCCGCACGGCGGTCGAGCGCATCCGGGCGGAGCAGGACCTGCGCCGGCTCGCGGCCTCGCTGGAGCGGCAGGTCGAGGCACGCACGCGGGAACGCGACAGCGCCTGGAAGAACTCGCGCGACCTGCAGGTGGTCGTCGACGCGGCCGGGATCATCCGCGCGGCGAACGAAGCCTGGCTCGGGCTCCTCGGCTGGCGTCCCGACGAGGTCGTCGGCCGCAGCCACCTCGACTTCAACCATCCCGCATACCATTCGGCGAGCGTGGAGGCGCATGCCGCCAGCCTGCACGGCGCCCTGCCGCCCTACGAGACCCGTTTCCTGCACAGGGACGGCGGCGACCGCTGGATCTCCTGGGTCGCCGCGCCCGAGGGCGACCTGATCTATGCCAGCGGCCGCGACGTCACCGCCGAGAAGGCGGCCGCCGCCGACCTGGAGGCGATGCAGGAGCAGCTCCGCCAGTCGCAGAAGATGGAGGCGATCGGCCAGCTCACCGGCGGCGTGGCGCACGACTTCAACAACCTGCTCACCGTCATCCGCTCGTCGGTCGACCTCCTCGCCCGGCCGAACCTGCCGGAGGAGCGCCGGCGCCGCTACACCGCGGCGATCTCCGACACGGTGACGCGGGCCGCCAAGCTCACGGGCCAGCTTCTCGCCTTCGCGCGGCGGCAGGCGCTGCTGCCCGAGCGGTTCGACGTCGGCACCAGCGTCGCGGCGATCGGCGACATGGTCGGAACGCTGACCGGCTCGCGGATCGGAATCGAGACGCGGGTGCCCGACGAGCCCTGCCTGATCAACGCCGACCCGAGCCAGTTCGACACCGCACTGGTCAACATGGTCGTGAACGCCCGCGACGCCATGCGTGGCGAGGGCCGTCTGACCATCACCGTCGCGCCGGCCGCCCGCGTCCCGGCCGCCCGCGGGCACCGGGCGGTGCCGGGGGATTTCGTGTCGGTGGCCATCGCGGACACCGGCACCGGCATCGCCCCGGGGGATATCGAGCGCATCTTCGAGCCGTTCTTCACGACGAAGAGCGTCGGGCACGGCACCGGGCTCGGCCTGTCGCAGGTGTTCGGCTTCGCCAAGCAGTCCGGCGGCGAGGTGCGCGTCCAAAGCGTCCTCGGGCAGGGCAGCACCTTCACGCTCTACCTGCCGCGCGTCGGCGGCGACGCGCCGGAGGCAGACTCCGAGGCCGAGCCGGAGCCGCTGGTCGACGGCCACGGCACCCGGGTGCTGGTGGTCGAAGACAACGTGGAGGTCGGCGCCTTCGCAACGCAGACGCTGGCCGAGCTCGGCTACGCCACGGTCTGGGCCGCCAACGCCGAGGGCGCGCTGAGCGAGCTCGCGCGGGACGCCGGCCGCTTCGACGTGGTGTTCTCCGACGTGGTCATGCCAGGCATGAACGGCGTCGCCCTCGCGCAGGAGATCCGCCGCCGCCATCCCGGTCTCGCGGTGGTGCTGACCAGCGGCTACAGCCACGTCCTGGCCGAGAGCGGCAGCGCCGGCTTCGAGCTGCTGCACAAGCCCTACTCGGTCGAGCAGCTCTCGCGCATCCTGCGCAAGGCCGCCCGGCGGCGCATGCCGGTCGCTGTTGGATGACCGCCTGCGCTGTCTCTTCGCGGAATCGCATTTTCCTCACGCGAGCCGGCGTCCAGCCTGCTCGGACACGCGCTAAAAGATCGAGATCAGCACGATGCCCGCGGCCATCAGCGCGGCGCCCGCGATCCGCCCGCGGCCGGCGCGGCAGACCGGCATGCCGAGCCAGCCGAAATGGTCGATGGCGATCGAGGTGAAGAGGTTGGCCGTGATCAGGAGCCCGTTGAAGGCGCCGGCGCCCACCGTGTCGACGAACAGCAGGCCGCCGAACACCGCGACAGCCCCACTGAGCCCGCCGAGCGGCGCCCACCACGGCAGCTTCCCGAGGTCGCTGCGCGTCGGCAGCGGCATCGGGCGGATCGCGAACACGGTGAGGAACACGAACACGATCGGCAGGAACGAGACGGCGGCGGCGAGCCACGGGTTCACCAGCGCACCGCGGAGCTGCGCGTTCAGCACGACGCCCAGGGCCTGGAGCGCGCCGGCCCCGAGCACGAACGGGTAGAGCAGCCGTGGGCCGATCCCGTGGCCCTCGTCCGCCTGCCCCTCACCGTCGCTTGCCCGCGCGATCAGCACGATGCCGCCGACCATCAGCAGGCCGCCGAGCCACGGCATCGCCTTGAAGCCGCCGGCCTGGAGCCCGAACAGGCCGAAGGCGTCGAGCGCCAGGGAGGTCAGGATGTTGCCGGTGATGAGCAGCCCGTTGAACGGTCCCGCCCCGACCTTGTCGACGAGCGCCAGCCCGCCGAACACCGCGACCGCGCCGGAAAGCCCGCCGAGCGGCGCGTACCACGCCATCCTGCCGAGCGTCTCATAGGTCGGCAGCGGCAGCGGCATCAGCAGGAACAGCGTGACGAACACGAACACGATCGGCGCGAACGAGACCGAGGCGGCGAGCCACGGGTTGACCATCGACCCGCGCAGGCGTGCGTTCATGGAGTTGCCGAGCGCCTGCAACGCGCCGGCGGCGAGGATGAAGGGATAGAGCAGGGCGGCGTTCACGCGGGGCCTCCGGGGCGGAGCGAAGGGAACGTCAGACGAGGAGCAGGCCGGCGAGCGCCAGCGCCAGCGCCGGCGGCGTCACCAGCAGCCCGAGCTTGAGGAAGCGCCACGCGGAGACGTCCTCGCCCTCGCGCCGGATCGCGGTGAGCCAGAGGATCGTGGCGAGCGAGCCGGTGACCGAGAGGTTCGGGCCGAGATCGACGCCGATCAGGATCGCGCCGGCGATCCTCCGGGAGACCTCCGCGGTCTGGACCGCCGCGCCCGCGAGCAGGCCCGCCGGCAGGTTGTTCACGAGGTTGGAGCCGAGCGCGACGAGGGCGCCGCTCGCCCAGGCCGTGGCGGCCGGGTCGGATTGCGCGTAGGCTTTCAACGGCTCGGCGAGCCGCGTCAGGACGCCGCTCTTCTCCAGGGCTTCGACGAGGACGAACAGCCCCGCCACCAGCGGCAGCACGCTCCACGACACGTCGCGCACCACCGCGACGAGCCCGCCACGCCTGATCGCCAGGATGACGAGGGTGGTCGCGAGCCCGGCGGCGAAGGTCGGCGGGCCGAGTTCGATCCCGGCGGCCGAGGCGCCGATGAGCGCGCCCGCGGTGGCGACGATGCCTGCGCCGGCGACCTTGCCGCCGAGCCCCAGCGCGGGGACGTCCGTCTCCGTCTCGATCGTCTGACGCGTCAGCGCGCCGTTCTGCGCGATGCGCAGCACGAGGTAGGTCGCGACGATGGCGAGCGCGGAGGGCAGCGCGAACGTCCTCAGCCACTGGCCGAGCGGCGGCATGTGGTCGGCGAAGACCACGAGGTTGGCCGGGTTCGAGATCGGCAGCACGAAGCTCGCCGCGTTGGCGATGAAGGCGCAGATGAACAGGTAGGGCAGCGGCTCGGCCCTGGCCGCCCTGGTCGCGGCGTAGACCGCGGGCGTCAGCACCACGGCGCAGGCGTCGTTCGAGAGGAACACCGTCACCACCGTGCCGACGACGTAGACCAGCAGAAACAGCCGCGTCGCCGAGCCTCTAGCCATCCGCACGGCGATGCCCGCGAGCCAGTCGAACAGCCCTTCCTTCCGGGCGATCTCGGCGAACAGCATCATGCCGACCAGGAATAGGTAGACGTCGGTTCCCTTGCGCACGCCCGCCCACGCGTCCGGCCACGGCAGCAGGCCGAGGACGACGAGGAGCCCAGCGCCGAGCACCGCCCAGACGGCTTCCGGCCACGCGAACGGCCGCAGGATCACGCCCAAGGTCGCGGCCGCCGCGATCCCCCAGGTCGCGAGGTTGGGCGTCGGCGCCAGTCCGGCGATCACGCGTCGCCCTCCCCCGGCGCCCGGCGGGCGTTCGCGGCGTCGGCGAGGGGGAGGTCGCCCACGTGAGGGAACACCAGCGGCGGCGCGTCCGCATCCCGGAGCAGCTTGGATTTCGGCATCGCGTCGGGTTCCGGCGGCGCTCAGGCGGTCGCGGGGAGCGCAGGGGTCAGGCGGCCGACCGCGGTCCCGTCCCGCGTCTCCGGCATCAGCGTCAGGTAGAGGACGAAGCCGAGGCCGGCGGTGGCCGCGAGCGCCAGGAAGGCCGCGCCGTAGCCGGCCGAGACGATGATCAGCCCGGCAAACGTCGCGCTCAGGGCGGCGCCGAGCCCCTGCGCGGTCGCCACCGCGCCCTGCGCCGCGTTGAAGCGTCCGCCGCCGCGGGTGAGGTCGGCCACCACCACGGGAAACAAGGCGCCGTAGATCCCCGCCCCGACGCCGTCGAGGAGTTGCACGCCCACGAGCCAGAACGGGTTGTCCGACAGGGTGTAGAGCACGCCGCGGAGCGCCAGCACGCCGAAGGCGGCGAGGAAGATGGGCTTGCGTCCGATCGCGTCGGCCCTGGCGCCGACGAACATCGCCACCGGCACCATCACGCATTGCGCCGCGACGATGCACACCGCGATCAGCGAGGTCGCGTGGTCCTTGCCCGAGAGGTGGGTGAGGAGCTGGCCGACCGAGGTCAGCATCGCGGCGTTGGCGAGGTGGAAGATCGCGCAGAGCGCGGCAAACAGCATCAGCGGCCGGTTGCGCGCGAGCGCGGCGATCCCGGAGGGCGCGTCGGCGTGATCGGCCCCGGTCTCGCCCAGGCCGCGGGCGAGGTCGTCGTCGATCGAGCCGGCCGGGACCATCAGCATGGCGCCGATCGAGCAGAACGCGAGCACGCCCATCAGCCAGAACACCACGATCGGCCCGAAAAAATAGGCGAGCCCCCCGGCAAGCGCCGCCGAGACCGCGTTGCCGGCGTGGTTGAAGCCCTCGTTGCGGCCGACACGCCTGGAGAACAGCTTCGGGCCGACGACGCCGAGCGTGATCGCGGCGAGCGCCGGGGCGAAGATCGCGCCCGCGACGTGGGCGATCGCTTGCGTGCCGGCGACGAGGTAGAAGTTCGAGAGGAACGGCAGGACGAGGCAGCTCGCCGTCACGGCGACCGCACCGCCGATCACCACGGCGCGCTTGTGCCGGGTCGCGTCGATGAAGGCGCCCGCCGGCGTCTGGGCGATCAGGCCGACGATGCCGGCGATGGTCATCACGAGGCCGGTGGTCGCCTCGTTCCAGCCTCCGTCAGGCCCGCGCACGGCGATGAGGTAGATCGCGAGATAGGGCCCGAGGCCATCGCGCACGTCGGCGAGGAAGAAGTTCAGCGCGTCGAGCCCGCGCAGCGCACGTGGCGAAGGCTCCGGCACGCGGATGCGTGACGAAGCCCGATCTTGAGAAATCCCCACGATGCCCCTCGGTCGCGTCCATCGCGTGGTCCGATCACGGGGATGCGATCGGCGGCCTCGGTTAATGGTTCGTCGACGCCGCGGTTCCCGCGATTCGGGCGCCGGACGCTCGCTTGACCGGTCCGGCGGTTTTCGACAGGGTCCGCGGCGCTGATCCGCGGTCCGGTCGAGGGCCGCCGCGCTGGATGATCCTCGAAAAGCTTCCGATGGCGTCAGGCGACGAGACCGCTCCGCGGCCCTTCACGATCTGCCGCGAGGACGAGCGGGTGCCGGCGAGCCTCCGCCGCGCGGTCGTCGGCATCGGCAACTTCGACGGCGTCCATCGCGGCCATCGCGTCCTCGTCGCGGCGGTGCGCGCGGCGGCGGCCGAGGCGGCGCGGCCCTCGGCGATCCTCACCTTCGAGCCGCATCCGCGGGTCTACTTCGCCCGCGGCGGGCCGATGTTCCGCCTCACCGGCGAGGCGGCGCGGGAGGTCGTCTTCCGGCGGCTCGGCCTCGACGGGGTGATCGTGCGCCGGTTCGATGCCGTGCTGGCCGGCACCGGCGCGCGCGACTTCGTCATGGGACTGCTGCGCGACGATCTCGGGCTCTCGGGCGTCGTCGTCGGGCACGACTTCCATTTCGGGCGCTGGCGCGAGGGCACGCCCGCGGTGCTGGCGGCGCTCTGCGCCGAGGCCGGCCTCGGCTGCCGCATCGTGGAGCCGGTCGCCCTCGAGGGGGAGGCCGAGCCGGTCTCGTCGAGCGCGATCCGGCAGGCGCTGGCCCGGGGCGACGTGGGGCGGGCGAACGCGCTGCTCGGCTACCGCTGGTTCGTCCTCGCCTCCGTGCGGCACGGGGACAAGCGCGGGCGCACGCTCGGCTACCCGACCGCCAACCTCGCCCTCGACGGCTGCGGGCTCGCCCACGGCATCTACGCGGTCCGCGTCCGCCTCACCGACGGGACCCTGCGCGACGGGGTGGCGAGCTACGGGCGGCGCCCGACCTTCGACGACGGCGCGCCGCTCCTGGAGGTGAACCTGTTCGGGTTCTCGGGCGACCTCTACGGACAGGAGATCGGCGTCGAGCTCGTAGGCTTCATCCGCGGCGAGGAACGCTTTCCCGGCGCAGCCGAGCTGATCGCGCGGATGGACATCGACGCGGGCGAGGCGAAGGCGCAGCTCGCTGCCGACCGGACGCCCTCGATGCTGGGCTGAGGGGGCTGGCTCAATGCGCGGCGGCGGCCAGGACCGAGGCCGCGTGGCGCAGGCCCGCCCCGTCGCGGGTGCCGCTGACCGCGTAGGCCGAATCGCCGGCATTCCAGGTTAGCGTCGCGCCGTCGCCGGCGTCCTCGATCCCGGTCGAGGTGCCGCCCGCGCGCCGCCGCGTGGCAAACAGCGAGACCTCGCCGAGACCGGCCGCCTCGAACGCCACCTCGACCCCCGTGCCGCTGCGGGCCGGAAACACCTGCACGTCGCGCACCGTCCAGCCCTCCGGCAGGCCGGGCAGGCCGATGCCCGTGGCGGCCTCGATCGCCGCGCGGTCGTAGGCGGGGACGACGCCCGGCGGTCCGATACGGGCGCGAAGCTGCGCCACCTGGCGCGCCTGCTGCGCGTCGGCGATCAGCGCCGGGTCGACGGTCGAGGCGAAGGTGTCGGGAACGCCGAACTGGCCGACCTCGCTGTGCGCGAGCCAGCCCGCGCCGACGAGCACGGCGATCGCCGCCGCCCGCTTGAAGCGCGCGGCGGCCCGGTTCCAGCGCAGCGACCGGTCGAGCCGGCGCGCCGCTACGCGGTTGCGCTCCGGCCCCGGGCCGGGCCAGCGCGCGAAAGCTTCCCGCAGGGCGTCCCGATCGTGCATCTCGGCCATCACCCGTGCCGCCACCTCGGGGCGGCGCGCGAGATGCGCCTCGACGTCGAGGCGGCGCATCACGTCGAGCTGCCCGTCGACGAAGGCGATGAGGTCGGTGTCGGTGATCGGGTCGAGCATCGCGCGTCCTGTCGTCGAGACCGTTTCCCCCGATCCCCGGACCGTGGAAAACGCGTCATCTCTTTAGCTGTCGCCGCATCCTCGTCACGCGCGCCGGCAGCCGCCGCGCTCGAAAATGCCCTCATCGTCCGTCTTCGTCCCGCGCGGGCGCCCCGCCGTCAGCGATCCCCGAAGGCAAGGCGGAAAACCGGTCCGTCGTCCGGCGCCTCGCCGGGTCCGTCCCGGGCGACGAGGCGAAGCCCGGTCCGTTCCGGCTCCCGCGACCGCTCGGACCGCGTCGCCTGCGGCGGCGTGTCGGGGGCCTTGCGCAAGGCGCCCGCCCCGTCCTCGAACGCCCGCAACGCCGCCCGGCCGCGCCCGAGCCGCGACATCAGCGTGCCGATCGGGATGCCGAGCACGGCCGCCGCGTCGGCGTAGGCCATGCCTTCGAGGGTCACGAGGTGGAGGGCGGCGCGCTGCTCCGCGGGGAGCGTCAGGAAGGCCCGGCGGATCTGCGCGAGGCGCACCTGCCCTTCCTGAGCCGGCAGCGCCACCGCCTCGTGCATCTGGACCAGAGCGTCGGCATGGCGCGTCTCGACGCGCTTGCGCCGCTGGTCGTCGATGAAGACGTTGTGCAGGACCGTCATCATCCAGGTGCGCAGGTTGGTGTCGGGCCGCAGCGACCCTTCCGCCTCCAGCGCCCGCACGAGCGTGTCGTGCACGAGGTCGTCCGCCCGCAGGGCATCGCGGGTCAGCGAGCGGGCGTAGCGCCGCAGCGGCACGAGCAGGTCGACGATGTCGGGGCGCTTGCTGTTGTCGGCGGTCATCGATGGGTCAACGCGGGCGGGACGGGGGATAATCCCACATCGGCATATCGGCGCGAGCTGGCGGCCGCGTTCCGCGAATCGGCCTTCGCGATCCTCCGGGTGCCGCATCGCCAACGGCGCCCTGGCAGGCCCGCCGACCGCCCGCGGACCGCGTTGGCACGGCAGGGTTGTCGGGGACGCGGCGGCGAGGGTTCCACAATCCTGTGGCGGTTGCGAACTCGACATCGCGGGAGGGATGCGACATGACACGCGCGGCGCGGGCCTGCGCCGTCGTCGGCTTGACGCGGGCGCCGGCTTGACGCGGAATCGCGTCGATCGCAGCCAAGCGATCGATCGCGTATGTCGATCGCGTATCTTGGCGGTGCCGCAGCCCTCCGGCCTGGGGCATCCGATCGTACCGCGGAACCGAAGGCCTCGAGCGAAGGTCCACGATGGAAGCCATGGAAGCCGCAAGACCCGCCCCGAGCCCGCTCGCCGAACAGGCCGCGGGCCTGACCGGACCGGAGATCGCGGGCCCGGCGCCGCGGCACCGCACGGTCGGCGTGCGCGTCGGCGAGGGCGAGGGCGCGGTGGTCGTCGGCGGCGGGGCGCCGATCGTCGTGCAGTCGATGACCAACACCGACACCGCCGACATCGACGCGACGGTGGCGCAGGTGGCCCAGCTCGCGCGCGCCGGCTCGGAACTCGTGCGCATCACCGTCGACCGCGACGAGGCCGCCGCTGCCGTCCCGAAGGTGCGCGAGCGCCTCGACCGCATCGGCTGCCACGTGCCGCTGATCGGCGACTTCCACTACATCGGCCACAAGCTGCTCGCCGACCATCCCGCCTGCGCCGAGGCGCTGGCCAAGTACCGGATCAACCCGGGCAACGTCGGCTTCAAGGAGAAGAAGGACGTCCAGTTCTCGACCATCATCGAGCAGGCGATGCGCTACGGCAAGACCGTGCGCATCGGCGCGAACTGGGGATCGCTGGACGAGGCGCTGCTCACGCACCTGATGGACGAGAACGCCAAGCTCCCCCGGCCGATCGACGCCCGCGCGGTGATGCGCGAGGCGATGGTGCAGTCGGCCCTGTCGTCGGCCGAGCGCGCGGTGGAACTCGGCCTGCCCAAGGACCGCATCATCCTCTCGGCCAAGGTCTCGGCGGTGCAGGACCTGATCGCGGTCTACCGCGAGGTCGCGCGGCGCTCGGACTACGCGATCCACCTCGGGCTCACCGAAGCCGGCATGGGCTCGAAGGGGCTGGTCGCGGCCTCCGCGGCGATCGGCGTGCTCCTCCAGGAGGGCATCGGCGACACCATCCGCTACTCGCTGACGCCCGAGCCCGGCGGCGACCGCACCGTCGAGGTCAAAGCCAGCCAGGAACTGCTCCAGACCATGGGTTTTCGGACGTTCGTGCCGATGGTCGCCGCCTGCCCCGGCTGCGGCCGCACCACCTCGACGACGTTCCAGGAACTCGCCCGCGACATCCAGAACTGGATCGTCACCTCGATGCCGGAATGGAAGAAGACCTACCCGGGCGTCGAGGGCCTGAACGTCGCGGTGATGGGCTGCATCGTCAACGGGCCGGGCGAATCCAAGCACGCCGACATCGGCATCTCGCTGCCCGGCACCGGCGAGACGCCCACCGCGCCGGTCTTCATCGACGGCAAGAAGGCGATGACCCTGCGCGGCGCGACGCTGGCCAAGGACTTCGAGACCGTGGTGATCGACTACATCGAGCGCCGCTTCGGCCAGGGCGCGCGCAACGCCGCGGAGTAGCGGCACAGACGGTCGTCGCCCTGCGCCCGGAGCAGTTCGCATGACCTCCCGCACCGGAACGGATTGCCAACGACCCGTGCCGCCGATGGGTTTCCCCGGCGGGCGCCCTCCATCAAGCCTTCCTGGCTATGCCGGAGCCGGCATGCATCGCACGCCGCCGCCGCTTCGCAAGCCGGCTCGCGCGGCCCCGCTCGTACCAGACGGAGATGCGGGAGGACATCTGGTCCAGCAGCCAGACGAGTGCGCTGAACACGATGACGAGGCTACAGACCCCGCCTATGAGGACGCCCCAGAATCCTGGAGCGGGCAGGATCATCAGACAGATCAGCCCGAACATGGCGATACCGGGAATCGACTTTGCCATCCTACCACCCGTCTTCGTCACGTCGGACTGGAAGCGCCTCGAATGATCGAGCCACTTAGACCCGGCATAATTGCACACAATCCATATGCGGCTCTACAGGGTTTCTATGAGGAAAATCTTAAGAGCCCCACACGAAACGACCACAGCACGGACTTCGTCCCGACGTGTAAAGGCGCATGGATCAGCCTGTTGCAAGCGAAACTGAAATTCCGATAGATCCGCCCAGTATTCGGCATCGTGTTACCGTGCGATGGCTGACGCTTTTCTGTCTTTGGCAGGGCGTGGAACGCGGTCTTCGCGGAGCGTATTTTGGGCATGGCGCGGCTGCATGGACCGGCTTGCCGTCCGACGCGCGGCCGGGCGTGGCTGCGCCGGCGCCGCGGGCTTCCACGAGGCGGCTGTTCCCGCCCGCACGGGGGCGTGGTAGCAGGGCGTCACGATGCCTTGAGCGGCCGGCCCCCGGACCGGATCTGCAGTCCGGCGGACTTCTCGCGTCCCTCCGCGCCCTCCGGCTGGGTCGTCGATGAGCCACGCCGCGAAGCGCCGGGCAGGCCCGAGCCTCGATCACACCCGATGACCCAACCCGCGACTCCGAGCGTCCGCATCGCTCAGCCCGATCCTGCGGATCAAGCCACCGCACCGGTCGACGACCGCGCAACGGGGTCGGAAGGAGCCCGTCCCGCCGCCCCGGCGGGTGCGGCCGATCCCGTCGACGGGCAGCCGCACGCGCCCGCCGGGTTCTGGACGCTCGCCGTCGGCTCGGTCGGCGTGGTCTACGGCGACATCGGCACCAGCCCGCTCTACGCCTTCCGCGAGGCGCTGGTGCCGGCCCGCTACGACAACATCCTGCTGCCCGAGGAGGTGCTCGGCACCGCCTCGCTGATCCTGTGGGCGCTGTTCCTGATCGTGACGGTCAAGTACGTCGCGATCCTGCTGCGGATGGACAACAACGGCGAGGGCGGCATCCTCTCGCTGATGGCGCTGGCGCGAAAGG
>NZ_CAXTHR010000085.1:0-18445 GCF_964244095.1 uncultured Methylobacterium sp.
GTGGCCGATCCTTGGGCGTGGCCGATCCTTGGGCGTGGCCGATCCTTGGGCGTGGCTTGGCGGCGGGCGTGTTGGCCGGCTCGCCCGGGACTGGCATAAGACCACCGTCCCGTCCGTAGGACATCCGCCCGGACACCCGCTCGATGCGCCGTCCCCTCCCGGAACCCGCTCCGTCCCGGGGCCCGATGCGGGTCCTGCCGTGACGGAGCCCGATCCCGCCCCGCCGCAGGGACGCCCCGCCCCCCGCCTGCGGGGACCGCGGACGTGGTGGAAACGCCTCGCGCGCGCGGTCGGCGACCTCCTGCCGAAGGGACTCTACGCCCGGTCGCTGATCATCATCATCGCGCCCGTCGTCCTGCTGCAATCGGTGATCGCCTACACCTTCATGGAGCGGCACTGGCAGCTCGTGACCAAGCGGCTGTCCTCGGCGGTGACCGCCGACGTCGCCGCGCTGATCGACCTCTACGAGGTGTATCCGCAGGACAAGGCCGCCGAGACCCTGTCCCGGATCGCCGGCGAGCGGCTGAACCTCGACCTCGACATCCTCAAGGGCGCCAAGATCCCGCCCGCGGGCCCGCGGCCGTTCTTCTCGATCCTCGACGAGGCGCTCTCGGACGAGCTGAAGCGCCAGATCGGCCGTCCGTTCTGGATCGACACGGTCGGCCGCTCGAACCTGATCGAGATCCGCGTCGCGATCCCCGACGGCGTGATGCGGATCACCGCGCGCCGCTCCCAGGCCTACGCCTCGAACTCGCACATCTTCCTCGTGTGGATGATCGGTTCATCGATGGTGCTGCTCGGCGTCGCGATCCTGTTCCTGCGCAACCAGATCAAGCCGATCCTGCGGCTGGCCGCGGTGGCCGAAGGCTTCGGCAAGGGCCGGGAGATCGAGTTCCGCCCCCGCGGCGCCCGCGAGGTGCGCCAGGCCGGCCACGCCTTCATCGAGATGAAGCGGCGCATCGAGCGGGCGATGGAGCAGCGCACGACGATGCTCAACGGCGTCAGCCACGACCTGCGCACCATCATCACCCGCTTCCGGCTGTCGCTCGCGCTCGTCGAGCAGAACCCGGAGATCGAGGACCTGTCGCGGGACGTCGACGAGATGAGCCGGATGCTGGAGGGCTACCTCGCCTTCGCCCGCGGCGATTCGGCGGAGCCCGCCGCCGCCACCGACATGCGCGCGCTGCTGGACGAGCTGCGCACCGACGTGGAGCGCCTGGGCGCGCAGGTCGGGGCCGTGGATCTGGCCGGCGCGCCCGAGGTCACGGTGCGGCCGGACGCCTTCCGGCGCTGCCTGTTCAACCTCGCGGCCAACGCCGCCCGCTACGGCGAGACGGTCGCGATCTCGGGCCGCGCCGAGGCCCGCGCCTTCCTGGTCTCGATCGACGACGACGGCCCGGGCATCCCGGCGGAGAGCCGCGAGGCGGTGTTCAAGCCCTTCGTGCGCCTCGACGACGCCCGGCAGGATGCCGGCGGCTCGGGGCTGGGCCTCTCGATCGCCCGCGACATCGCCCGGGCGCATGGCGGCGACGTCGCGCTCTACGACAGTCCGCTCGGCGGCCTGCGCGCGACGGTGCGCGTACCCGCCTGATCCGGTGCCGGAGCGCGCCGACGCGCCGGGTGCGGGCGCGTTCCCGAACCGTCGCGATGTCCGGCCGGGCGCCGGCGATGGGGCGGTCCAGCGTCGTCCGGTCGAGGCGGCCTTGGGCGCGCGCGGCCCCAGCCATAGCCGGCGCCGGTCGGCGGGTACTCCCGGTGACGCGGTCCGCGACCCCGCCGCGCCGGTCAGGCCCGGCCGGCGGCCTCCATCCCGGCAAGGTCGAATCGGCGCGGCCGCATCAGGGCGGCAGCGAGATGGGCCTCCAGCACGATGAGCTCGGCATCCGGGTCCGGAACCCAGCCGCAGGCGCAGGGCGAGCCGGGCCCGTGCGCCGCGGCGATCCGGCCGTAGAGGGTCCCGACCGCGCGGGCCGCCGCCTCCAGCGCCGCCATCACCGACAGGCCCTGCCCGTCGAGGCTCCGCTCGAACGCCCGGATCACGGCCTGCTCGATGGCGGCCTGCCCGCGCGCCTCGTCGCAGCCGCAGGTCGGCGCGGCGGGCGTCATCGCCGATCCTCGGGTCCGCACAGTCCGGCGGCCCGCGCCACGGCCGGCCGGGGACCGGCCGCGACGCGGTCGATCAGGTCGGGCAGGCGGTGCAGGCGCAGGCCGAGGCAGGAGCCGTCCCACCACGCGAAGGTGACGCAGGCACCGATCAGGTCCATCAGCCGTCTCATTCCGACCTCCATCGCTCGGGCTCCGGCGACGCCGTGCAGGCGCGGGCGCCCGCAGGAATTCGCCGCGGCGAACGTCTAGCAGCGTCGGAAATCGACAATCAAGTGTGAACGGCAATATTGGAACCGTTGCAAGTCCACTCTTGATCGATCGAAATCGTATTTTATAGTTGAAATCATTCCAGATTACGTCGCGGCGTCCGGCCTCATGCTCCGATCGCGACGAGCACCGCGCCGGCGGCGATGAGCGCGATGCCGAGCCAGTGGCTCGGGCTCAAGGTCTCGCCGAGCAGGACGACGCCGAAGATCGCCACCAGCACGACGCTGAGCTTGTCGATCGGCGCGACGCGGGCGGCGTCCCCGAGCGAGAGCGCCCGGAAGTAGCACAGCCACGAGGCGCCGGTGGCGAGCCCCGACAGCACGAGGAACGCCGCGCTGCGCCCCGGAATGCGCGTGAGATCGGCCGCCTGTCCCGACGCGGCGAGGATCGCGCCGGTGAGCCCGAGGATCACGAGCGTGCGCACGAAGGTGGCCACGTCCGACGGCACGCCGGAGACGCCGACCTTGGCCAGGATCGCGGTGAGCGCGGCGAACGCCGCCGAGAGCAGCGCCCAGAAGCGCCAGGATCGCAGCATCTCGCCCGTCACAGCACGGCCCGCATCAGCAGGAGGCCGGCAAACAGGCCCGCGAGCCCGAGCGCCACGGAGCCGACGACGTAGGCCGCCGCGGCGCCGGTCTCGCCGCGCTCCAGCAACAGCACGGCCTCCAGCGAGTAGGACGAGAAGGTGGTGAAGCCGCCGAGCAGGCCCGTGGCCACGAACAGGCGCAGGGCCTGCGGGCCGCTTCGCAGCGTGAACCAGCCGACGAACAGACCCATCAGGATCGAGCCGGCGATGTTGATCGCCATGGTCCCGTAGGGAAAATCCGATCCGAGCCGCAGGGACGCGACCCCGACGCCGTAGCGCGCCATGCTGCCGAGGCCGCCGCCGATGAAGACGAGGAGAAGGTTCATGGGTGTTGGAGCCTCATGGGTTTTGCGCGATGTCGCTGCGGATGCGGCCCGTCATGCCGGCGCGCCCGGCATCTACGCCGTTCACGGCGCGCATGGGTCAGTGGCGCGACGGTGTCGCAGGTGTAGGGCACGGCCGGCCCGTTGACGACGCCCCTCTGGTGATCCGCGAACCGTGATGCGGCGGCAGGGCGATGCAGGCGGGCTTTCCAGGGGGGCGCGCCGGTTTCCGTTTCGCCGCGCCTCGGCTAACCCTGGGGCCGACTTTTCCGCACCGCACCCAGGGAAGCCCGATGGCCGCGCTCGACTCCGTCCTCAACGACATCGACGCGGACCTCGACAACGCGCTGGAGCGCCTGTTCGCGTTCCTGCGCATCCCGTCGATCTCGACCGATCCGGCCCATGCCGGCGATTGCCGCGCGGCGGCGGCCTGGCTCGCCGGCGACCTCGCGGCGCTCGGCTTCGAGACCTCCGTGGAGGAGACGGCGCTGCATCCGGTCGTGCTCGCCCACAGGCCGAAGCCGGGCGCGCCGCACGTGCTGTTCTACGGGCATTACGACGTGCAGCCGGTCGATCCGCTGGCGCTGTGGCAGAGCCCGCCCTTCGCGCCGCGCATCGCCACGGATGCCGACGGCCGCAGGACGATCGTGGCGCGGGGCGCCTCGGACGACAAGGGGCAGGTGATGACCTTCGTCGAGGCCTGCCGGGCGCATCTCGCGATGAACGCCGAACTGCCCTGCGCGGTCACCATCCTGATCGAGGGCGCCGAGGAGAACGGCTCGCAGGGGCTGCCCGAATGGGTCGCGAAGAACAAGGACAGGCTGGCGGCCGACATCGTGCTCGTGTGCGACACGACCATGTGGGACCGGGCGACGCCGGCGATCACCTCCTCCCTGCGCGGGCTCGCCTATTTCGAGGTGAAGGTCGCTTGCGCCGACCGCGACCTGCATTCCGGCTTCTTCGGCGGCGCGGCGCGCAACCCCATCCACGTGCTCGCGCGCATCCTGGCGGATCTCCACGATGACGAAGGCCGCGTGACGCTGCCGGGCTTCTACGATGGCGTGCGCGAGACCCCGCCCGCGGTGCTGGAGCAGTGGCGCGGCCTCGACCTCAGCCCGGAGAAGTTTTTAGGGCCGATCGGCCTGTCGCAGCCCGCCGGCGAGCGCGGGCGGATGCTGATCGAGCTGGTGCAGTCGCGGCCCGCCTGCGACGTCAACGGCATCGTCGGCGGCTACACGGGCGAGGGCACGAAGACGGTGATCGCGGGCACGGCCAGCGCCAAGGTCTCGTTCCGCCTCGTCGACGACCAGGACCCGGCGGCGCTGGCCACCACCTTCGAGGCGTTCGTGCGCGAACGCATCCCGGCCGACTGCGCGGTGGAGGTGGTCTGCTACAAGGGCTCCCGCGCGATCAGCCTGCCGTTCGACATGCCGGAGCTCGAGACGGCGCGCGCCGCGCTCGCCGACGAGTGGGGCGTGCCGGCGGTGACGGTGGGCGCGGGCGGCTCGATCCCGATCGTCGGCGACTTCAAGCGCATCCTCGACCGCAACACCCTGCTGATCGGCTTCGGGCTGGAAGACGACCGCATCCATTCGCCCAACGAGAAGTACGACCTCCGGAGCTTCCACAAGGGCACGCGCTCGTGGGCGCGGATTCTCTCGGCGCTGGGGGCGCGGGCGGGGGTGAGCGCGCGCTGACGATCCCGTTCGCTTCCTCGCCCCTTGAGCGGATCATGGTTCACGCAGCGGGCGGGGCGGCCACCGCGTCCTCCCTCCCACCTCTGCAGGGGAGGGAGGCCCCCGTCAGGGGGTCGGGAGAGGGGAGCGCCGTGGGATGTGTGAAGTTCGCAGCTCCCGCGGAGGAGCATGGCTCCCGGTTCACGCGACCCGGTTCGCGTATGTCCGCCGGCGTGGCGGGCGGTCCTCGATCGTCGTCGGGTGCGCCGGCTCGAACCGGGAGCCGTCCGGTGGGAACCGCCATCGGGCTTCCCGCCTTCCCCGATGACGCGACCGGCGCCCCCCGGTCGACCGTCCCCGGAGGCCCATGCCGCATCCGCATCGACGCACCCTTCTCGGCGCCGGCCTCGGCCTCGTCGCCGCCACGACGGTCCGGGCGGCATCCGGCGTGGTCCGCGTCGACGACCCGCGGCTCGCGTCGCTGATCGATCCGGCGGCCCGATTGCACACGCCGTTTTCCGGTGGGCGCTGGTGCGAGGGGCCGTGCTGGGCGCCGGCCTACGGCGGGCTGGTGTTCAGCGACACCAAGGCCAACCGCATCCGGGTGCTTGCCGAGGACGGCGCGGTGAGCACCCTGTTCGACCCGTCCGACAACGCCAACGGCAACACCCTCGATGCGCGCGGCCGCCTCGTCACCTGCGAGCACCGCACCCGCCGCGTCGTGCGGCGCGAGGGCGACGGCACGGTGACGGTGCTGGCGGACGCCTTCGGCGGCCGGCGGCTGAACGCGCCCAACGACGCCGTGCCCGGTCCGGACGGGACGATCTGGTTCACCGACCCGGTCTTCGGCATCACCCAGCCGGAGGAGGGCGTGCTCGCCGAACCCGAGCAGGCCGCGCGGCGGGTCTACCGGATCACCGCATCGGGGACGGTCGAGGCGATGACCGACGCCCTCGACCAGCCGAACGGCCTCGCCTTCGCCCCGGATGGGCGCACCCTCTACGTCAGCGAATCGGGCGCCGCCCTCAACCCGGAGGCCGGCCGCGCGGTCATCGCCTTCGCGGTCGCCGCGGACGGGACGCTCGGCCCTCCGAGGACCTTCGCCCAGGTGGAGACGGGCGTGCCGGACGGGCTCAAGGTCGATGCCGCCGGCAGGCTCTACGCCGCCTGCGCCGACGGCATCCGCATCTTCGCCCCGGACGGCACCCGGCTCGGCCGCATCGCCACGCCGACGGCGGCGGCCAACCTCGCCTTCGGCGGCGCCGACGGGCGCCGGCTGTTCATCGCCGCCGGCCACGCCATCCACGCCATCGACCTGCGCGAGCCCGCGACCCGCGGCTGAGCCGCACCGACCCGAGACGAAGCGCCATGGACCTCGATCGACGTCACCTCCTCGCCGGCGGCCTCGCCGCCCTCGGCCAGCCCGGAACCGCCGCGGCCGACGAAGGATCGCCGGCGCCCGGCGGGCGGGCCGTCGCGGGCCGGACGGCCGGGGCGATGGAACTCGCGCTCGCGGTCCACGCGCCGTCCTCGCCCACGGGGCTGGCGATCTCGAAGCGCGGCCGCGTCTTCGTGATGATGCCGCGGTTCACCGGCACGGAGCCGATCACGCTGGGCGAAGCCTTCCCCGACGGCTCGGTGCGGGCCTATCCGGACGCGGCGAGCAACAGGCCCGACCCGGGCCGACCGCAGGCCAGCCTGTTCCACGTGCCCAACGGCGTCCTCGCCCCGGACGACACCCTCTGGCTGCTCGATGCCGGGATTCCCGAGGGCAAGGGCGCGCCGGTGCCTGGCGGGGCCAAGCTGGTGCAGGTCGATCTCGCCACGGACCACATCCGCCGGGTGATTCCGCTGGAGGCCGGCATCACGCCGACCTCGTCGCTGAACGACCTGCGCGTCGCGGGGCCGGCGGACCGGCAGCGCGCCTACATCACCGACCAGGGCCAGGGCGAGGACGGGGCGATCCTCGCCGTCGATCTCGTCACCGGCCAGGTCGCACGCCGGCTCGCCGAGCACGCCAGCACCAAGTCGCAGAAGGGGATGGTGAAGTTCGTCGAGCAACGCCCGGTGATGCAGACCCGGGGCGAGGGACCGCCGCAATTCCCCAAAGGCGGCGCCAACGGCATCGCGCTCAGCCCCGACGGCGATCGCCTGTACTACGCGCCGCTGATGAGCCGGCGGCTCTACGCCGTCGAGACCGCGGGCCTCCTCGACCCGAAGGTCACCGACGCCGAGGTCGCGGCCTCGGTGCGCGACCTCGGCGAGAAGGGGCTGACCGGCGGGCTGATCGCCGATTCGAAGGACCGGGTCTACCTCAGCCTGCAGGAGCACAACGCCGTCGGGCGGCGCGACCCCGACGGCACGATCACGGTGATCGCCTCCGACCCGCGCCTGATCTGGGCGGACACGTTCTGGATCACGCCCGACCGCTGGCTCTACGTCTCGGCCTCGCAGGTCAACCGCCGCCCGGAGTTCAACCACGGCCGCGACCTCACGGAGCCGCCCTACGCGATCCTGCGGGTGCGGATCGACGCCGACCCGGCGTGATCAGAAGCGCGACCGGCTGCGGCCGGCATCCAGGCTGAACAGGCCCGGTCCGGCAAAGCAGAGATACAGGAAGACGAAGCAGAACAGGATCGCGGCATCGCCGCCGTTGACCGCCGGGTAGGGCGATCTCGGCGCGTGGGCCAGGAAGTAGGCCACCGCCATCTGGCCGGAGAGCAGGAAGGCGACCGGTCGCGTGAACAGCCCGAGGAGGATCAGCACGCCGCCGACGAGTTCGAGGACGCCCGCCGCGCCCAGCAGCGAGAGCAGTTCGGGCGCCGGCATCGCGCGCGGCGGCAGCGCGAAGAGCTTCTGCGTGCCGTGCTGGAGGAACAGGAGGCCGGTGACGATCCGCAAGATCCCGAGGGCGTGCGGCGCGTAGCCGTTCAGGCGCGAGAACAGGGCATCCATCTTGGGTGTATCTCCGAAGGCGGGAAGCGCCATGGCGACCTATCCGCTCCCGCTGTCAAGCTCACGCTTGGCGACAGCCGGTGCGCGCGGGCACATGCGCGCCGGGGCTGGTTCATGGAAAACCAACGGTTGCGGGACTAGCGTCCGGGCACAGGACGACGCGCGGGGGGGCGATGCCGCTGGTTCCGGTGTGGACGATGGCGGTGCTCGCGGCCACCATGATCGTGAAGCATTACGTGGCCGACTTCGTGCTCCAGACCGACTGGATGGCGCGCGGCAAGGAGCGGGCGACCGGGTGGTTTCCGCCGCTCGCCGCCCATGCCGGCTGCCACGCGGCGGCGACGCTCGGCGTCGCGCTGGTGGTCGCACCGCCGCTGTGGTGGCTCGCACTCGTCGACGGCGCGATCCATTTCAGCGTCGATCGCACCAAGTCCGTCGTCGCCCGCCGCACCGGCTGGACGCCGCTCAACGTCCGGTTCTGGTGGCTGCTCGGCTTCGACCAGATGCTGCACGGGCTGACCGATATCGGCCTCGTCACCGCGTTCCTGAGCCTGTGACCGGGAATCCGCCTCCGTCGGCGGAGCGAGCCGCGCGGCGGCATGATGATCCGGAGCCTCGCGGCCCGGCCGGGCCGCGGCGCCCGCGCCGCGGGCGGGGACGGTTCCCAAGTGCGCCGAGACCGGTCACAACGGGCGGATCGCGCCGCCGGCCGCGAAACGCCGGGGCGCTCCGGCGAGCCTCGAGGTCCGATCCGTGCCCCTTCCCCGCGTCGTCGCGTTCTCGGCGAGCATCAACCGGCCCTCGCGCACGCGCAGCCTCGTCGCGGCGATCGCCGCGGCACTCGCGGGCCATCGGCGCATCGACCTGACCGTGCTCGACCTGATCGATGCCGGGCCGGGCCTGGGCGCGCATACCCGCGCGGACCTGTCGATCCCGGCGGCCCGGCTGATCGCGGCGATCGAGGGCGCCGACGCGCTGATCGTCGGCACGCCGGTCTACAAGGGCGCCTATTCCGGGCTGTTCAAGCACGTGTTCGATTTCGTCGCCCCGGAGGCGCTGATCGGCGTGCCGGTGGCGCTGGCGGCCACCGGCGGGGGCCTGCGCCACGCCCTCGTCGTCGAGCATTCGCTCAGGCCGCTGTTCGGGTTCTTCGCCGCCCACGTGGCGCCGACCTCGGTCTATGCCGGCGGCGGCGAGATCGCGGACGGCGCGATCACCGACGCGGCGGTGGCCGAGCGCGTCGCGGCTGCTGGGCGCGAACTCGACGCGCTGATGCGCGTGTCGCGCGGCGCCGACCGGCTCACGGTGCCGGCCTGAGCCCCATGCCTTTGAGCTTCATGCCTTGTCGAGTTCGCCGGCGATCGCGCTGATCACCCGCGGGTCGGTCGGCTCGACCTGCGTCGCGAAGGCGGCGGCGAGCGTGCCGTTCCGGGCGACGAGGTACTTGTGGAAGTTCCAGCGCGGCGTCTCGCCGGGCTTCTCCAGCGCGGCCCACTGGTAGAACGGGTGCGCGCCCGGCATCTTCACGCGGGTCTTGGCGGTGAGCGGGAAGGTCACGCCGTGGTTCTTGCGCGCGGCCTCGGCGATGGCGGCGCCGTCGAGCGGCTCCTGGTTTCCGAAATCCGGCGACGGCACCCCGATCACCGTGAGCCCGCGCTCCTGGAAGCGCGTCCACAGGGTCTGAAGGCCGGAAAGCTGCCCGGCGAAACCGCAGGCGGTGGCGGTGTTGACCACCAGCACCGGCCGCCCGGCATAGGCCGAGAGCGGCAGCGTTCCGCCCTCGGGCCTGTCGAAGGCGAAGGTGCCGGCCCGGGCCTCGGCCCCCGCGGCGCGGGCGCCGCCGGCGAAGGCCGCGCCGAGGAGGACCAGGGCGTCGCGGCGGAGGATCGTCATGGCGTGAACTCCCGGCACGGACCCTGCGGGCCCTGAACGATTAAGTGGCGCCGGCATCGGCGGCGTCCAGTCGGGGAACCGGAACCTTATGCCGCGGCCCGACCTTCTGCGGGGACACCACCGCCTGACGCGAAGGACGAGACCCGATGCGAAGCCTGATTGCCGGAACGGTCCTCCTCGCCTGCTGCGCTTGCCCGGCGCCCGCCCAGACGACCGATCCGAGCGCGGCCGCCCCGGGCACGCAGGCGGTGCCGCCGGAGAAGCCCGCGACCGTCGCGCCGGACGCGCCCAAGCCCGATCTCGTGAAGCCCGACCCCGTGAAGCCCGACGCGGCGGCGCCCTCCGCCGCCGCGCCGATGAGGCCGGTCGAGCCGGTGCCGGGCCAGCCGGCGACCTTCACCGACACCCTGCGCCCGACCTTCGTCGCCCAGGCACCCGACGACATGGTGACCTCGAAGCTCGTCGGCCAGACCATCACCAACGCGGGCAGCGAGACCATCGGCGAGATCGCCGACGTGGTGCTCGGTTTCGACGGCAAGGTGAAGGCCTGGGTGGTGGGCGTCGGCGGCTTCCTTGGCATCGGCACCAAGTACGTCGCGGTCGATCCGAGCGCGCTGCGGCTTCAGCGCGCCGACGGCAAGACCCTGACGGCGATGATCAACACCGACAAGGACCAGCTCCGCGCCGCGCCGGAATACATCTACCTCGGCAAGGAGAAGCCGAAGGAGGATGCGAACCGGGGCAGCGCGCCGAAATAGCGTGCGCGGGCGGTTCCCGCGAAGGCAAATGCTCCGTAAGCTCGGGTCCTCCGGCGCAGCAAGGGCCTCTCATGTCCACCGATCCGGCCTTCGCGGCCCCCCGGCCGATCGTCCCGGCCCGCCAGATCCGCTACGGCGGGGTCGCGCAGGCGCTGCACTGGCTCACCGCGCTCCTCGTGCTGGCGGTGCTCCCCCTGGCCTGGGTCGCCGTGAGCCTGCCGCGGGAGGCGGCGGCCAAGGGCAGCTTCTTCGTCCTGCACAAGTCGGTCGGCCTGACGATCCTCGCCATCGTCGTCGGGCGGATCGTCTGGCGTATGGTCCACCCGGCGCCGCCCGACCCGAACACGCCCGCCGCCCTGACCCTGATCGCGCGGATCAACCACTGGCTGCTCTACGCGGTCTTCCTGGTCATGCCGGTGAGCGGCTACCTGCTCAGCGCGCTCGCGGGCCGCGACACCCCGTATTTCTGGCTCTTCACCGTGCCGGGGCTCACCAAGGACGAGGGCCTGCAGAAGGTGTTCCAGGGGATGCACCTCGCCGGGCAGTGGGCGGTGTACCTGCTCGTCGCCCTCCACGTCCTCGGCACGGCCTGGCACGTGGTCGTGCGCCGCGACGGCCAGCACGAGCGGATGCTGCCGGCCCAGGACCGGCGCTGAGACCGGCGTCCGCGGGCTTCGGCGCGCGGCGGATCACGGCAGGTCGCGCACCCAGAAGTCGTCCGCCGCGCGGAACCCCGCATCGGCGTAGATCCCCGAGCAGGGCGCGTTCCGGCCCGTCGCGACGTAGCGCGCCGAGACCCGAGCGTGGCCGGCCCGCCGCAGTTCGGCGAAGAGATGCGCGAGCATCCGGCCCTCGACGTCGAGGCCGACGACGCGGCAGCTCATCACGAGCTGGACGATCTCGGCGCCCGTCACCAAGGCGGCGCCGACGAGGCCGTAATCGGTGAACCGGTCGGCGACCTCGAAGGCGTGGATCGCCATGCCCTCGCCCAACGCCGCCTGCATTTCCTCGGGCGTCCAGCGCCGGCCGGTGGTGTTGAACTGGTTGGTCTTGCCGATCAGCTCGAAGGCGCGACGGAAGCGCGGATGCGCCGCGTCGGCGATCACGACGGGGGCGATCCGGACGTCGAGCGTCTCCAGGAACGCGGCGCGCGACAGGGTCTCGCGGCTCGCCTCGCGCACGACCTGCGCCTGGATCATCTCGGTGCGGCGGCCGGATTCGTCGGTGATGAACGGCACCTGCGTCTCGGCCGACCACAGCAGCGTGCGGCGGATGCCGTAGAGGTCGGCGCCGAGCGTCCGGATGCCCGGGAACGCCGCAGCGACCGCCGCGCGCTCGACGGGGTTGTCGTCGATGAACACCGCGCTGCCCGCCAGCACGTTCACCTGCGCCAGGATCGCGGCGACGTTATCGACCTTCGCGTTCCAGTCGATCATCACGACGGCGAAATCGTCGAGCCGGAGGCGGTCGCCGAACTGCGATTCCCACGCGGCGCGGATTGTCGCCGCGTCGTTCCTGCTCGCGATGGCGAGCACGATACCCCGGGTCTTCAGGACGCCGAGCGCCTCGGCGAGGCCGAACGGCCAGCCCTCGCAGGTGGCAGCCTCGCCCGCCCCCTCCTCCGCGATCACCCCGCGCCAGAGGGTGTCGTCGAGGTCGACGATGACGAGCTTCACGGCGTCGATCCGCCGGAGCGTCCGGAACATCGCCTCGATCTCGGCATGGACCGCCTCGAAGAACGCGTCGATCCGCAGCTCGCCCTGCCGGCTCATCGGGAGCGGGGGATGGAGCCGAGCCTGGTCGTAGGCGAAGTCGAAATCGCTCAGCGTCGAGTTGTGGTTCAGCATCCAGAGATGCTCGTCCTGCACGTGCATGCGCCCGATCGTGGCGGAGATGCCGTCGAAATCGAGGATGTAGGCGTTGTCGTAGCCGGCCACGCGATTCGCGAGGCTCTCGTTCAGCCGATCCATGAAATAGGTGAAGTTCCGCAGGTCGTTGCGCGGCATCAGCCGCCCGACGACGTCCTGCTGCGGCCGGAAGAAGTTCACGACGAAGGTCGTGATCCCGGTCTCCCGGTTCCAGCGCATGGCCGCGTCGAGGGACAGGATCAGGCGCTGCTCGGCCTGCTCGAAGACGAGCTGGTAATCCGCCCCGCGATGATACGTGAGCCTGGCGAACTGCGCGTCGGCGAGCAAGCTGCGCAGCGGGATCTGGACGATCTGCAGGTCGTAGGCGGCCAGCGGCCGCGGCGGAGCCTGCGGCAACTGCCCGATGTTGTTGAACAGCACGAAGTCGCCCGCCGCCAGCGTCCCCGGCCCGAACGCGGCGAGCAGGTTTTCGACGAGGCAGGAGCCGACGACGAGGATTCGGTTCAGGTCCGTCGGGCTCGCCCGCAGGCCGCTCGGAACCCGGAACTCGTCGGGGTGCCGGAGGGTCCTCGGCCCCGGCCCGGCGGCGGGTGCCGCGGCACCGTCCCGAAGCGCCGCCTCGCCACCGGTGTCGAACTCCGCCCCGGCAAGCTCCGCCTCGGACCGCGACCACAACTTCCGGAACAGGCTCATGCACCGCCCTGACTCGCCCTCCGGAACGCCGTCCGGGCCGTCTCCTTAACGGGACGCGGCGCGCGACGATATCACGTCGTGTCGCCTCGCTTGCGTGACGGCGGCATCGGCCGGCTCAGGGCTCGATCCGGCGCAGCACGAAGGCGACGCCGGTCTCGGGGTCGCGGCGCCACGTGCCGTCGCCGGCGGGGACGAGGTCGACGATGTGGCCGCGGCGCGCGACCAGCGTCATCCGGTCCTTCGCTGCCCGCCACGAGGCCGGATCGAACACCGCGATCCCACTGTCGCGGCAGCCGGGCAGCAGGCGCACCGGCGCGCCCGGGCCGTCCCCGAGATCGAGCCGGCAGACGTCGCGCTCGCGGTAGCGGTCGAGGGCGTAGAGGCCGGGCCCCGGGCCGGGACCCGCGGCCGGCGCCTCCGCCGGGGCCGGGCGCGTCCCGGCCTCATCCGGCGGCGCGGCCGGCGCCGTGTCGGCGAGGCCCGGCGGCCGCATCGCCGCGATCTCGAGCGGCACGAGATCGTAGGTCTCGCCCGCCTCGGCCTTCGCGACGTAGCTGCGCTGGTCGGCGCGCTTGGCGAAGAGCAGCACCGGGCGCACGTTCCGGTCGACGAGGCGTACGACGCCGTCGGCGAAGAGCCAGCCGGCGACGGCGGCGACCACCGGCACCGCGCGCCGGCACCCGGCCGGGAAGCGCACTTTCTGCCCCGCCTCGCCGGATTCGGCGGCCAGCGTCAGCACGCAGCGCCGGTTGGTGCCGCCGCGCGAGAGGTCCCAGGTGCCCGGCACCCCGGCCCGGCTCTCCGGCAGGGTAACCGCGTAGGGCGCGGCCGGGGGCGGGGCGTCGGCGCCCGGAACCGGCGTCTCCTGAGCCGGCGCGGCCCCCGCGAGCGCGGCGAACGCGAAGGCCGCCCACGCCGTCCTCATGCGCCGACGCCCGCGGGCCAGGGTGTCTCCGCCACCGGCGTCAGCGGCCCGCGGCCCGAGAACCACGAGACCAGGTTGTCGACCACGAGCCCGCCCATCGCCGCGCGGGTATCGTGCGTGCCCGAGCCGACATGCGGCAGCAGCACGACGCGGTCGAGGGCACGGAGCCGCTCGGGCACGTGCGGCTCGGCGGCAAACACGTCGAGCCCGGCCCCGTGGATCGCGCCGGCCTCGAGCGCGGCGATCAGCGCCGCCTCGTCGACGACGCTGCCGCGGGCGACGTTGACGAGGATGGCCTCCGGCCCGAGGGCTTCGAGCACCGCAGCATCGACCATCCCCTCGGTGCCGGGCCCGCCCGGCGCCACCACCATCAGCACGTGGACGGCCTGCGCCATCCCGACGAGCGTCGGGTGGTATTCGTAAGCAACCTCCGGTTGCGGCCGGCGACCGTGATAGGCGATCGCGACCCCGAACCCTTCGAGCCGCCGCGCGATCGCCCGGCCGATCCGCCCGAGCCCGAGGATGCCGACCCGGCGCCCGCGCAGGGACGCGGTCAGCGGGAATGGTTGTCGCGGCCAGCGCCCGGCGCGCAGATACCGGTCGGCCTGCGGGATCTGTCGGACCGTAGCGAGAAGCAGGCCGACCGCGAGGTCAGCGACCTCGTCGGTGAGCACGTCGGGCGTGTTGGTCACGACAATGCCGCGGCGCCCGGCCTCGGCCGCGTCGATGGTGTCGTAGCCGACGCCGAAATTGGCGACGATCTCCAGGTTGGGCAGGCGGTCCATCAGCGCGTCGTCGACCCGCGCCTGCGCGTTCACCGCGAGCCCGCGGATGCGCGGGCCGACCTCGGTGAGGAACGCGTCGCGGTCCGGCGCGGCGTCGAGGCGATGGACGGCGAAGGCGGGGGCCAGCGCCTCGGCCACGCTCGCGAGCATCGGCTTGAGCATCAGGAGATCGGGCGGATGGTCGGCGATCAACGGCGCGGGCTCCTGGCGCCCGGCGGCGCCGGGGCGTGTGGCCGCGATGATGAGCGCCGCCCCCGGCGGCGGCAAGGTGCGGCGATGCCGTGACGAACCCGTGCGGCCGATGCCGGTCTGCCATCCATCCGCACCCGCGCCCACTTCCGAAATCCCGTCGCGAACCCTACAAAAGAACCGCGCCGGGCCGATCCCCGGCTGCCCCCGACCGTCGCGAAGCGAAACCGAAGACCCATGACGAGCCCGCGCACCCTCTACGACAAGATCTGGGACGACCACGTCGTCGCCGTCCAGCCCGACGGTTCGAGCCTGCTCTACGTCGACCGGCACCTCGTGCACGAGGTCACGAGCCCGCAGGCGTTCGAGGGCCTGCGCGTGGCCGGCCGCAGGGTGCGCTGCCCGGAGAAGACGCTGGCGGTGGTCGACCACAACGTCCAGACCTCGGACCGGAGCCAGGGCATCGCGGACCCGGAGAGCCGCATCCAGTTGGAGGCGCTGGCGCAGAACGTCGCCGATTTCGGCATCGAGTTCTACGACGCGCTCGACCGGCGCCAGGGCATCGTCCACATCATCGGCCCCGAGCAGGGCTTCACCCTGCCCGGCCAGACGATCGTCTGCGGCGATTCGCATACCTCGACGCACGGCGCCTTCGGGGCGCTGGCCCACGGCATCGGCACCTCGGAGGTCGAGCACGTGCTCGCCACGCAGACGCTGGTGCAGTCCAAGGCGAAGAACATGCGCGTGACGGTGGACGGCGCCCTGCCGGCCGGCGTCAGCGCCAAGGACATCGTGCTCGCGATCATCGGCGAGATCGGCACCGCCGGCGGCACCGGCCACGTCATCGAGTATGCCGGCGAGGCGATCCGCGCTCTGTCGATGGAAGGCCGGATGACGGTCTGCAACATGTCGATCGAGGGCGGTGCGCGCGCCGGCCTCGTGGCGCCAGACGCGACCACCTACGCCTACGTCGAGGGCCGGCCCAAGGCGCCGAACGGCGCGGCCTTCGCCCGCGCGCGCGCCTACTGGGAGAGCCTCGTCACCGACGCGGGCGCCCATTTCGACAGGGAGGTCCGCCTCGACGCCGCGAGCCTGCCGCCGATCGTGAGCTGGGGCACCAGCCCCGAGGACGTGATCTCGGTGCTGGGCCGCGTGCCCGATCCGGCGGCGATCCCCGACGAGAACAAGCGCCAGTCCAAGGAGAAGGCGCTGTCCTACATGGGCCTGACGCCGGGCACGAAGATCACCGACATCCGGCTCGATAGGGTGTTCATCGGCTCCTGCACCAACGGCCGCATCGAGGACCTGCGCATCGTCGCCGGCATGGTCGCGGGGCGGAAGGTGCACGCGGGCGTCTCGGCGATGGTGGTGCCGGGCTCCGGGCTGGTGAAGGCGCAGGCGGAGGCCGAAGGCATCGATACGGTGCTGAAGGCGGCCGGCTTCGACTGGCGCGAGCCCGGCTGCTCCATGTGCCTCGGCATGAACGCCGACCGCCTCAGCCCGAACGAGCGCTGCGCCTCGACCTCGAACCGCAACTTCGAGGGCCGCCAGGGCCACCGCGGCCGCACCCACCTCGTGTCGCCCGCCATGGCGGCGGCGGCGGCGGTGGCGGGCCGCTTCGTGGACATCCGCGAATGGCCGCAGGGCTGATCGGACCGACGCGCCTTCCGCACACGACGATCGGCCGAGGGTGGAGCAGACTGCGCCGCCACGCTCCGGCCGGCCATACGCAAAACAGCGTATATGCTGCGATGCAACCTGAGCCTTAGCCTGCGCCGGACGATCCGCGGCCGCCTCTCAAGAGCCGCCGGACGCGAGACAGGGCAAGGCACGATGGCTGACGACGTTCACGGCTCGGATCGGGGCTTGCACTCGCCCCTGCGGCGCAAGCTGCTCATGGGGCTGGCCGCCGCCCCGGCGCTGGGCCTGCTGCCGCGCTACGCCTACGCGGCGGGTCCCGCGACCTCGGCCGTCAACAGCACTGGCCTGGCCGTCACCGACACCGAGGTGACCTGCGGCATCCTGCACTCGATCACCGGCACGATGGCGATCTCGGAGACCGGCGCGCAGCAGGCGGAGAAGCTCGCCATCGAGCAGATCAACGCCTCGGGCGGCATCCTCGGCCGCAAGATCAAGATCATCCAGGAGGACGGCGCCTCCGACTGGCCGACATTCGCCGAGAAGGCCAAGAAGCTCCTGGTCAACGACAAGTGCGCCGCGGTGATGGGCTGCTGGACCTCGGCCTCGCGCAAGGCCGTGCTGCCGGTGTTCGAGCAGTACAACGGCCTGCTGTACTACCCGACCTTCTACGAGGGCCTGGAGCAGTCCAAGAACGTGTTCTACACCGGCCAGGAGGCGACGCAGCAGATCCTCGCCGGCCTCGACTGGGTGCACAAGGAGAAGGGCGGCGATTCGTTCTTCTTCGTCGGCTCCGATTACATCTGGCCGCGCACCTCGAACAAGATCGCGCGCAAGCACGTCGAGAACGTGCTCAAGGGCAAGGTCGTCGGCGAGGAATACTTCCCGCTCGGTCACACGCAGTTCAACTCGGTGATCAACAAGATCAAGCTGACCAAGCCCAAAGTGATCTTCACCGACGTGGTCGGCGGCTCGAACGTGGCGTTCTACAAGCAGCTCAAGGCGGCCGGCATCGACCTGTCCAAGCAGGTGCTGATCACGATCTCGGTCACCGAGGACGAGATCGACGGCATCGGCGGCGACAACATCGCCGGCGCCTACGCCTGCATGAAGTACTTCCAGTCGATCGAGAACGACAACAACAAGAAGTTCGTCACCGACTTCAAGAAGATGTGGGGCGACAAGACCGTGATCGGCGACGTGACCCAGGCGGCCTACCTCGGACCCTACCTGTGGAAGATGGCCTGCGAGAAGGCCAACTCGTTCGACGTCGACAAGGTGGTCGCCGCCTCGCCCGAACTGGAGTTCAAGGGCGCGCCGGAGGGCTACGTCCGCATCGATCCCAACCATCACCTCTGGTCGAAGACCCGCGTCGGCAAGGCCAAGGCCGACGGGCAGTTCGAGATCGTCTACATCAGCCCCGACCTGATCAAGCCCGACCCGTTCCCGAAGGGCTACCAGTAGGCCGCCGCCGCGCGTCGGGCATCCGGCGCGCGGCGAGTCCGGCGCGCGACTTGCAAGGCCGGCCCGGACGCTCACCGCGACCCCGGGGCCCCGGCCCCGGGACGCCCGGTCCCGACACGACCCCGGGGCGGCATGGACGACGCAAGCGTACGGACCGGCGGGCCACGGCCCTCCGGTTGTCCCGAATGATCGGAGCGCGCGGATGCTCGGTGACTACTCCCTCGGCGATCTCGGCGCGATCTTCGCGATGCAGGGCTTCGCCGGCCTGATCCTGTTCTCGGTCTACCTGCTGATGGCGCTCGGCCTCGCGATCATCTTC
>NZ_CAXTHR010000086.1:0-18374 GCF_964244095.1 uncultured Methylobacterium sp.
GAGCCGACCTTCGGCGGCATCAACCTCGAGGACATCAAGGCGCCCGAGTGCTTCGAGGTCGAGGAGCAGTGTCGGGCGCGGATGAACATCCCGGTCTTCCACGACGACCAGCACGGCACGGCGATCATCGTCGCGGCCGCCATCCTCAACGCCCTGGAACTCGCCAGGAAGCAGCTCTCGGACGTGCGCATCGTCACCTCGGGTGCGGGTGCGGCGGCGATCGCCTGTCTCAACCTGCTGGTGTCGCTAGGTGCGAGGCGCGAAAACATCACCGTCACCGACATCAAGGGCGTGGTCTACAAGGGCCGGCCCGAGCTGATGGACCGCTGGAAGGACGTCTACGCGCGGGAGACCGAGGCGCGGACGCTCGCCGACGTGATTCCCGGCGCCGACGTGTTCATCGGCCTCTCGGCCGGCGGCGTCCTGAAGCCCGAATACCTCGAGACGATGGCGCCGAACCCGCTGATCATGGCGCTGGCCAACCCCTACCCCGAGATCATGCCGGATCTCGCCCAGGAGAAGCGTCCCGACGCGATGATCTGCACCGGGCGCTCGGACTTCCCGAACCAGGTCAACAACGTCCTGTGCTTCCCCTACATCTTCCGCGGCGCGCTCGACGTCGGCGCGCGCAGCATCAACGAAGACATGAAGAAGGCCGCCGTCCGGGCGATCGCCGCGCTCGCCCACGAGACGACCTCGGACGTGGTCGCCCGCGCCTACGGCGGCGAGGCGCGGCCCTTCGGCCCGCGCTCGCTGATCCCGAGCCCGTTCGACCCGCGGCTGATCCTGCGGATCGCGCCCGCCGTGGCGAAGGCCGCGATGGATTCCGGCGTCGCCGGCCGGCCGGTGGAGGATCTGGCCGCCTACACCGAGTCCCTGGACCGCTTCGTCCACCGCTCCGGCTTCGTCATGAAGCCGCTGTTCACCAAGGCGAAGGAGGACCCCAAGCGCGTGATCTACGCCGAGGGCGAGGACGAGCGCGTGCTGCGCGCAGTCCAGGCCATCGTCGAGGACGGCGTGGCCAAGCCCATCCTCGTCGGCCGGCCGCGGGTGGTCGAGACCCGGCTCAAGCGCTTCGGCCTGTCGATCCAGGAGGGCCGCGACTTCGAGCTGATCGACCCGGAGGACGATCCGCGCTACCGCTCCTACGTCCAGACCTACCTCGAGGTGGCGGGCCGGCGCGGCATCACGCCCGAGGCGGCGCGCACGCTGGTGCGCACCAACACCACGGTGATCGGCGCCATCGCGGTGCGCCGCGGCGAGGCCGACGCGCTGATCTGCGGGCTGGAGGGCCGGTTCGAGACGCGCCTGCGCATCATCCGCGACGTGATCGGGCTCCTGCCCGGCGTGACGCAATGCGCGGCGATGAGCCTGGTCATCACGAAGAAGGGCGCCTACTTCCTCGCCGACACCCACGTGCGGCCGGACCCGAGCGCCGAGGAGGTCGCGGAACTGGCCGTGGCCTGCGCCGGCCACGTCTCGCGCTTCGGCATCACCCCGAAGATCGCGCTGCTCAGCCACTCGGATTTCGGCCAGTCCGACACCGCCTCGGCGATGAAGATGCGCACCGCCCTCGGGCTGATCCGGCAGCGCGCGCCCGAGCTCCATGTCGACGGCGAGATGCAGGCCGATTCCGCGCTCTCCGAGATGGTGCGCGACCGGGTGCTGCCGGGCTCGGCCCTGAAAGGCGCGGCCAACGTGCTGATCTTCCCCAACCTCGACGCCGCCAACATCGCCTACCAGTTCGCCAAGGTGCTGGCCGACGCGCTGCCCGTCGGGCCGCTGCTGATCGGCCCGGCCAAGCCCGCCCACATCCTGACGCCGTCGGTGACGGCGCGCGGCATCGTCAACGTCACCACCGCCGCGGTGGTCGAGGCGCAGGCCGCCGGCGTGGTGAAGCACGACCTCGCCGAGCCCGGCGTCGGCATGCTCTCGGAGTAGGCGCAGGGCCGCCTCCAGCCCAAGCATGGCAATGTCCTTGCTTGCTCCCGGCCGCGACATGGGGCTGGAGGTTCGTGAACGATGTGCCAGGGTGACGATCCGAACTGCGCCGACTTCGCCGAGCATCGCCGCCGCTTCCTCGGTGATCTTGCGCCCGAGCGGCGCGCCTTCCTGAAGAGCGGCTTCGTCGCCACGGGCGGCGCGGCTGCACTCGCGGCCGGCGGCCTGTCGCTGGTCACGCCGGCGCTGGCGCAGACCAGCGCAGGGCGGGGCGCGAAGCCGGCGACCCACCAGATGCTTCCGGCCAACGCCGACACGGTGCATTGGGGCTATTTCAGCAAGAACCTGAAGCCGCAGGTGGAGATCGCGTCGGGCGACTTCGTCACCATCGAGACGCTGACGCATCACGCCAACGACGATGCCGAGCGGATGATCCAGGGCGATCCGGGCGCCGAGAGCGTCTACCTCTGGACGAAGGAGAAGAAGGGCGTCGCCCGCCGCGGCGCGGGCCCGGAGGATGCCCGGCTCGGCCCCGGCGGGGGCCTCGGCGTCCACATCTGCACCGGCCCGGTGGCGATCCGCGGCGCCGAGCCCGGCGACGTGCTGGAGGTGCGCATCCTCGACGTGGCGCCGCGCCCCTGCGCCAACCCGAAGTTCAAAGGCCTGACCTTCGGCAGCAACGCCGCCGCGTGGTGGGGCTACCATTACAAGGACCTCATCACCGGCGACAGGCCGCGCGAGGTGGTGACGATCTACGAGGTCGACGCCACCGGCGCGCGCGACTGGGCCAAGGCGGTCTACAGCTTCAAGTGGCCGGGCGTGACCGACCCGAACGGCATCGAGCACCCGACGATCGACTATCCCGGCCTGCCCGTCGACCACACCAGGACGACGCGCACCTACGACGTGCTCAAGGGCATCCGCGTGCCGATCCGGCCGCATTTCGGCACGATGGGCTTGGCGCCCGCCGAGGCCGACATGGTGAACTCGATCCCGCCGAGCTACACCGGCGGCAACATCGACAACTGGCGCATCGGCAAGGGCGCGACGATGTACTACCCGGTCGCGGTGCCGGGCGCGCTGTTCTCGGTGGGCGACCCGCATGCGAGCCAGGGCGATTCGGAGCTGTGCGGCACGGCGATCGAGTGCTCGCTCACCGGCACGTTCCAGTTCATCCTGCACAAGAAGCAGGATCTCGCCGGCACCGCGCTGGAGCGCCTCGACTTCCCGATGATCGAGACCCGCGACGAGTGGGTGCTCTCGGGCTTCAGCTACCCGAACTACCTGAAGGATCTCGGCCCCGACGCGCAGAGCGCGATCTTCCAGAAATCCTCGATCGACCGCGCGATGCTCGACGCCTTCCGCAAGATGCGCCAGTTCCTGATGCACGCCAAGGGCCTAACCGAGGACGAGGCGATCTCGCTGATGTCGATCGCGGTCGATTTCGGCATCACGCAGGTGGTGGACGGCAACTGGGGCGTCCACGCCATCGTGAGGAAGGCGATCTTCTCGGAGCGGGCGGTTTAACGCCGGCCTCAGCCGACGACGATGCGGCCGTCCAGGCCGACGATGCGGCCGAGGCCGCGGACGCGGTGCAGCAGCCTGTCGCCGTTCAGCGCCGCCCAGTCGGCCGGCAGGGTGAGGACCACCCGGCCGTCCTCGACGACGAGCGGCATCCGGCGCAGCGCGCCCTCCATGCCGGCGGTGATCGGGAAGGCCACGCGCAGGAGCGCGCCGACGAGGCGTGCGCGCTCGAACAGCCGCGGCCCGGCAAGACCGCGCAGCATGGCGTCCGCCTTTTCGGGCGCGATGCCCTCGTGGCGGAAGTAAATCGCCAGCGCGAGGTAGCCGCGGCCGGGATGATCGACGCCGACGAAGGCCGCGTTCTGGATGATCGCGAGGCTCTGCATGCCGCGATAGTCGGGATGCGCCCGCCAGCCGATGTCGGACAGGAGGCAGGCGGCGTGGCGCAGGCGCCGCTCGTCGGCGGTCTCCGGGCTGTCCAGCGTCGTCACGAAGCGATCGGTCCAGGCGAGTAGTTCTTCGCCGTGGCGGGGTGAGCGGGCGCGCACCGCGTTCAGCTCAGCACAGGACGCCAGCAGCGGATCGAGCGCGCGAGTCTCCTTGTCGAGCTGTTCGTAGAGCAGGCCCTCGCGCACGCCCGAGGCCGAGACCGCGATCTCGCGCGGCCGGCCGACGCGGATGATCTCCTCCAGCACCAGCGCGCCGTAGGCGAGCAGCGGCCGGCGCGCCTCCGAGACGGTCTCGACGTCCTGGAGCGTCGCGGCGTCGGATTGCTCGACCACCTGCAGGAAGCTCACCTCGTCCGACGGCTCGACGCTGTAGCCGTGCATCACGTGGACGGGATAGGACCGCGCGGCCTGGTGCAGGCGCGCCAGCGCGCGCCACGTGCCGCCGACCGCGTAGAAGGTGCGCCCGCGCAGCGTCTCCAATTGCGGTGCGGCCTTCTTCATGTGCTCGCGCACGATCTTGCCGGCCTTCTTCAGCGAGCCGCCGGAGAGGTCCTGGAGCGCGAGGCCGCCGAGCGGCATCGTCACGCCCTGCCCGACCACGGCGCCGCGCACGTCCACGAGTTCGAGGGAGCCGCCGCCGAGGTCGCCGACCACGCCGTCCGGCGCGTGGAAGCCGGAGACGACGCCGAGCGCCGACAACTCCGCCTCGCGGCGCCCGGACAGCAACTCGATCGGCTGCCCGCAGGCCGCCTCGGCCGCTTCGAGGAAGGCGGGGCCGTTCGAGGCGTCGCGGGCGGCGGCGGTGGCCAGCACGAACAGGCGCGACACCCGCATCGTCGCGCACAGCACCCGGAAGCGGGCGAGCGCGGCGAGCGCCCGGCGCACGGCCTCGTCGTTGAGGCGGCCCGTGGTCAGCACGTTGCGGCCCAGGCCGCACAGGACCTTCTCGTTGTAGAGCGGCGTCGGCGCGCGGCTCAGGCCGTCATAGGCCACGAGGCGGACCGAGTTCGAGCCGATATCGATGATCGCGACGGGCGCGTCGGCCAAGCCCGGCTCCCGGTCGGCGGAATGGGCGAGAGTCAGGTTGGCGCGATGGGGACCCAAGCGACACCTCGATGCGAATGCCGACCGGCAGGGGAGACGCTTCGTGCGCCATCCGGCGCGGTCCGTCCAGGCCCGTGCGCCCATCCCTGTCCGGCGGCCGCGTCGGCCGGCGCGGTCAGCCCCGCTGCGCGCGCCGGCTGAGCGCCCGCGGGCTCGACTTCTTCGACGACTTGCCGCGGCCGGACAGGCTCGGATTCGTCATGAAGTACTTGTGCGCGTTGAAGGGCTCCTCGCCTTCGGCCGGGTGGATGCGCTCGGAGCCGCCGGACGCCAGGACGCGCCAGCTCTGGCGGTTGTCGAGCAGGTTGGCGAGCATGATCTGGTCGAGAACCTGTTGATGGACGGTCGGGTTGCCGATCGGCAGCAGCGCCTCCACGCGACGGTCGAGGTTGCGGCTCATCAGGTCGGCCGACGAGATGTAGACGGTCGCCTTCGGGTGCGGCAGCCCGACGCCGTTGCCGAAGGCGTAGATGCGCCCGTGCTCCAGGAAGCGCCCGACGATCGATTTTACGCGGATCGTGTCGGAGAGCCCCGGCACGCCGGGCCGCAGGCAGCAGATGCCGCGCACCACGCAGTCGATCTGCACGCCGGCCTGGGACGCGTCGTAGAGCGCGTCGATGATCTGCGCGTCGACCAGCGAATTGCACTTGATCCAGATCGCCGCCGGCCTGCCGGCCTCGGCGTGCGCCACCTCCGCCGCGATGTCGGCCATCAGCCGCGCCTTGGCGGTGAGCGGCGAGACGGACATGCGCTCCAACTGCGCCGGCTCGGCGTAGCCAGTGATGTAGTTGAAGATCCGCGAGACGTCGCGCGCCACCGCCGGATCGGCCGTGAAGAACGACAGGTCGGTGTAGATGCGCGCCGTGATCGGATGGTAGTTGCCGGTGCCGACGTGGCAGTAGGTGACGAGCCGGTCGCCCTCGCGCCGCACCACCATCGACAGCTTGGCGTGGGTCTTCAGCTCGACGAAGCCGAACACCACCTGCGCGCCGGCCTTCTCCAGGTCCTTCGCCCAGCGGATGTTGGCCTCCTCGTCGAAGCGCGCCTTCAGCTCGACCAGCGCGGTCACCGACTTGCCGAGCTCTGCGGCCTCGGCGAGCGCGGCGACGATCGGCGAGTTGGAGGAGGTGCGGTAGAGCGTCTGCTTGATCGCCACGACGTTGGGGTCGCGCGCCGCCTGGACCAGGAACTGCACCACCGCGTCGAACGATTCGTAGGGGTGGTGGACGCAGAAATCCTTCTGGCGGATTGCGGCGAACACGTCGCCGCCGCTCTCGCGGATGCGCTCGGGAAAGCGCGGGTTGTAGGGCTTGAACTTGAGGTCCGGCCGGTCGATCCCGACGATCTGCGAGAGTTCGTTCAGCGCCAGCATGCCCTCGACGAGGAACACCGCATCAGTGCCGATCTCCAGTTCGTCGCAGACGAAGCCGCGCAGGTCCTCCGGCATGCCGGCCTCGACCTCGAGGCGGATGACGATGCCGCGGCGGCGCTGCTTCAGGGCGGTCTCGAAATGCAGGACGAGGTCCTCGGCCTCCTCCTCGATCTCCAGGTCCGAATCGCGGATCACCCGGAAGGCGCCCTGCCCCTTGACGAGGTAGCCGGGAAATAGCCGGCCAGTGAACAGCACGATCACCTGCTCGATGGCGATGAAGCGGGCCACCGCGTCGCCCTCGGCCGCCGGCAGGCGCACGAAGCGGTCGAGCACGCCCGGCATGCGGATCAGCGCGCGCAGCACCCGCCCGTCGCGGGGCCGCATCAGCATCAGCGCGATCGTGGTGCCGAGGTTGGGGATGAACGGGAACGGGTGCGCCGGGTCGATGGCCAGGGGCGTCAGCACCGGGAAGACGTGGCTGAGGAAGTACTCCTCCAGCCACGCGGCATGCTCGGGCAGCAGGGCGTCCGGCTCGACGAGATCGATCTCGACGCCGTGCAGTTCGTCCCGCAGCGCGCGCCAGCGCGCTTGCTGGTCCTCGGCGAGCCGCGACACGCCGGTGCCGATGCGCGCGAGTTGCTCCGAGGGCGAGAGCCCGTCCTGCGACGGCAGCGTCAGGCCGGCGCGGACCTGATCGTGCAGGCCGGCGACGCGAACCATGAAGAACTCGTCGAGGTTGTTGGCCGAGATCGAGAGGAAGCGCAGCTTCTCCAGCAGCGGATGGTTCGGGTTCGACGCCTCTTCCAGCACGCGCCGGTTGAACTGGAGCCAGGACAGCTCACGGTTGACGAATCGCTCCGGCGAGTGCCGCAGCGCCCGCCCGGCTTCCAGCACCGTGTCGCGGGCGGCCTTGTCGGCGACGGGCTCCGCGGGCTCGGCGAAGTCGGCCGCGGCCGGCCACGCGTCGCCGGCCGCCTCGGAGCGATCGGCATCCGGGGCGCGGCGCGGACTGCGCGACGCCGCCGGCATCCGCCGGACAGGGCCAGCGACCCGCTTCGGCGCCGTCGCCTCGCCGGCGCCCTCGCCCGCATCCGCACGATCGCGGTCCAGGGCATCCGCGTTCGCTTCGGTCTCCGACAACTGGTCTCTCCCTGCCTGCGATCCGTCGCCGCCTCCCCTAACATGGTGGCCCCGGCGCAATGCGACACTGGCGTGACGATCGCCCCGGCCCTCGTCCTGCCCGCCGCTCAGTCCGCGTCGTCCTCGATCCCGTCGTCCTCGGTCCCGCCGGCGAGCCCCAGGCGCGCGAGCACCGCGAGCGCCAGCGGCCGGGTGATGCGGCGCCCGCGACTTAGCGCGTCGCGGTCGAGCTCGGTCACCACCTCGCGGGCGCGGCCGAGGGAACGGTCGATGCGCAGCACCAGGGCGTCGATCACCCGGAGGTCGACCACGAGCTGGCGGTCGACGAACAGCTTGACGATCACCGCGCGCAGCAGCGCGTCGTCGGGCTCGACGATCGCGGCGCCGGGTGCGAGACGCAGCCGCGAGCGCAGGTCCGCGACCGTCAGCCCGAGCCGGTCGATGGCCACGCCGCTGGTGAGCAGGACCGGGCATTTCCGCTCGCGGGCCCGGTTGAGCAGGTGGAACAGGGCGGCCTCGTCGCGGCCCGCGCGGTCGATGTCCTCGACGACGAGCGCGCCGTTCGAGACGCAGTGGGTGACGGTCTCGGCCGTAACCCCGGCGGCCGGCACGGTCCAGGCGTGGGCCCGCGTCGCCCAGATCGAGGCGAGGTGGCTCTTGCCGCTGCCGGGCGGTCCGGTGAGCACCAGCACCGGGTCCGGCCAGTCCGGCCACGCCTCGATCAGCGCATACGCCGCCTCGTTCGCCGGGCCGACCAGGAAATCCTCGCGGCCGAAGCGCGGATCGAGCGGCAGGTCGAAGGCCAGTTGCTTCGGAGGGGCGTTCTCGCGCATGCGACCCCAGGGTGACCGCTCGGGCGGGAAGGTCAAGCGGCCCGCTCAATCCCGCGGCATCTCCAGCAGCACCGGCTGCTCGGCGTGGTAGAGCCGGCTATCGAGGTAGCGTGCCAGCGCGTAGCGGACGAGCACGCCGATCGAGGCGGCGACCGGCACCGCGAGCAGCAGCCCGAGGAAGCCGAACAGCGAGCCGAAGGCGAGCAGCGCGAACATCAGCCAGACCGGGTGCAGGCCGACCGATTCGCCGACGAGCTTGGGCGCGACGACGTTGCCCTCCAAGAACTGCCCGACGAGGAACACGGCCACCGTCAGGCCGAGATGGAGCCAGTCGGAGCCGGGCCAGAACTGCACCAGGGCGACGCCGACCGAGAGCAGGAACCCGGTGAGCGTGCCGACATAGGGGATGAAGGTGAGCAAGCCCGCGATCAGCCCGATCAGCACGCCGAAGTTGAGGCCCACGAGCCACAGGCCCGCCGCGTAGAAGCTGCCGAGGATCAGGCAGACCAGGGTCTGCCCCCGGACGAAGCCGATGATCGCGGTGTCGATCTGCGAGGCGAGCCGCCGGACCGTCGCGCGGTGGCGGGGCGGCACCCATCCGTCGAGTGCGGCGATCATCCGGTCCCAGTCGACGAGGATGTAGAAGGCCACCACCGGCGTGACCACGAGGAGCGAGGCGACCGAGATCAGCGCCTGCGAGCCGGACCAGATCGACTTGAGGAAGGCGAGCAGCCACGCGCCTCCTTGCGTCGCGAGCGTCCCGACCGAGGATTGCAGCTCGGCGAGCACGTCGGCGCCGCCGAGCCGCTGCAGCAGCGGCCCCGCCCGCTCGGCGATGATCCCCTGGAGCCGCCCGACCATGGCCGGCAGGCTGTTGACGAGCGCCGCGACCTGGTTGGCGGCCAGCGGCACCACGATCAGCAGCGACACGATCAGCACGGCGACGAACATCGCCAGGATCAGCAGGCTCGCAGCGAGCCGCCCAAGGCCGAGGCGTTCCAGCCGGTCGGCCAGCGGGTCGAGGAGGTAGGCGAGCGCGATGCCCGCCACGAACGGCAGCATCACCTCGCGCAGCAGGTAGACGACGATGCCGAGGCCGACGAGCGCCGCCAGACCGATCACAGCCCTTGCGCGCATCGTCACCCCTATCCCGTTCCGCGTCCGGAGAGTGGGAAGGCGGTCTCCCACGGTCAAGGCTGGACGGCCGCGCGATTGCACGGCGGACGTGCGGATCGCCGCGGACAGAATCCATTTTCTCGGCGCGGTTCGGGTTCGGCCGGTGCGAAACTGGGCTAAAGCAGCCTCAGACCACAGGAACGGGGCGCCGATGACGGCCGAGACCACGAACGGGCTGACCTACGCCGCCGCCGGCGTCGACATCGATGCCGGCAACGCGATGGTCGAGACGATCAAGCCGTTGGTGCGCGCCACCCGCCGGCCGGGGGCGGATGCCGAGATCGGCGGGTTCGGCGGGCTGTTCGACCTCAAGGCTGCGGGCTTCACGGACGCGATCCTGGTCGCCGCCAACGACGGCGTCGGCACCAAGGTGAAGATCGCGATCGAGACCGGCCGCCACGACACGATCGGCATCGACCTCGTGGCGATGTGCGTCAACGACATCGTCGTCCAGGGCGCCGAGCCGCTGTTCTTCCTCGACTACTACGCCACGGGAAAGCTCGTGCCGGGTGTCGGCGCCGACATCGTGCGCGGCATCGCGGAAGGCTGCCGGCAGGCGGGCTGCGCGCTGATCGGCGGCGAGACCGCCGAGATGCCGGGCCTGTACGCGGGCGCCGACTACGACCTCGCCGGCTTCGCGGTGGGCGCGGCCGAGCGCGGCACGCTGCTGCCGAGGCCCGGCATCCGGGCGGGCGACGCGGTGCTCGGCCTGCCCTCGTCGGGCCTCCATTCCAACGGCTTCTCGCTCGTCCGCCGCATCGTCGCCCGCACCGGCTTGGCGTGGGACGCGCCCGCGCCGTTCGCGCCCGGAAAAACCCTCGGCGCGGCGCTGCTGGAGCCGACGCGGATCTACGTGAAGCCGGTGCTCGCGGCGCTGAAGGCCACCGACGGGATCAAGGCGCTCGCCCACATCACCGGCGGCGGTTTTCCCGACAACCTGCCCCGCGTGCTGCCGGACGCGGTCGGCATCGCGATCGACCTCGACGCCGTGATCCCGCCGCCGGTGTTCGGCTGGCTGGCGCGGGAGGGCGGCGTCGCGCAAGCGGAGATGCTGCGCACCTTCAACTGCGGCATCGGCATGGTCGTGGTGGTGGCCGGGGACCGGGTCGATGCCGTGTCGCAGGCGCTCACGCAGGCCGGCGCGGTGCCGGTCCGGCTCGGGGCGATCACCGCACGCGGGCCCGAGCCCGTCACCTTCACCGGCCGCCTCGCGTTCTGATGGCGTCGGGGGCCAAGACGCGGACCAAGACGCGGGTCGCGATCCTGATCTCGGGGCGCGGCTCGAACATGGTCTCGCTGATCGCGGCGGCGGAGGCCGCCGACTATCCCGCCGCGATCGCGCTGGTGCTCGCGAACCGCCCCGAGGCGCCCGGGCTGGTGCTGGCGAAGGCGGCCGGCATCCCGGCACGCGCGATCGACCACAAGACCTTCCCCGATCGCGAAACCTTCGACGCGGCGCTCGATGCCGAGCTTCGCGCGGCCGGGATCGAGCTGGTCTGTCTTGCGGGCTTCATGCGGATCTTCTCGTCCGGCTTCGTCGCGGCCTGGGCGGGGCGGATGATCAACATCCACCCCTCGCTGCTGCCGCTGTTCAAGGGCACGCACACCCATGCGCAGGCGCTCGCCGCGGGCGTGCGCCTCCACGGCTGCACGGTGCATTACGTGGTGCCCGAACTCGATGCCGGCCCGATCGTGGCGCAGGCCGCGGTGCCGGTGCGGCCGGGCGACGATCCCGCCAGCCTCGCCGCGCGGGTGCTCGTGCAGGAGAACAGGCTCTATCCGGCCGCCCTCGCGCTGGTGGCCGGCGGCGGGGCGAGGCTGGAGGGGGAGCGGGTGGTCTTTACGAGCGATGCGGCTCAGGCCGACGGTGCCCTGCGGAGCCTGTAGCTCGCCGACGAGTTCCCTCTCCCCTTCAGCGGGAGAGGGTGGCCCGCGCCTGTTGACTCAGACCGGACGCTGCAGCTTGCACGCATCCAGCGCGTTCAGCGCCTTGGCGCGGGCGGAATCGTTGAAGTAGCCGGTGGTGCGGTAGGCCGCGATCTCGGCCTCGTCGAGCGCGCGCATGGTCTGCCGCGCGTAGCAGCCGCAGGGGCGCTCCAGGGATGCTTCCGGCGCGCTGGTGAGGCGGGCCTGGATCACGGCGCAGGCGTGGCGCACGCGGCTTTCGAGGTTGGCCTTGGGCACGGTGCGGAGCGCCGGATCGGGCTGGTACTGCTCGAAGGGCGCCGACGAACCGCTGGCAAGCGCGGCGGTGGCGGCGAGCGAGAGCAGGCCGGCGGCGATGAGGGAGGTGCGGCGGGTCGTCATGGGAGGTCCGTTGGCGCGGTGCTGAGGAAACCTTGCGCCGTTGGACTCTTCCGCCGTCCGCTTCGTCAATGGCGTCCCGGCCACACCGCCCGCCATTCGGGGCGATGCGGCCAGGTCCTTCGGCAATCGTGCGCCGGTGTGCCCCGGCGACCACCTCCGGGCCGACGATATCGCCGACTCGCGCTCAGCCGACGATGTCGGAATCCTGGAAGAACTGGGCGATCTCCATCCGGGCGTTGTCGGCGCTGTCCGAGCCGTGGACGGTGTTCTCGCCGACCGACTCCGAGAAGGTCTTGCGGATGGTGCCCTCGGCCGCCTGGGCCGGGTTCGTCGCGCCCATCACCGCGCGGTAGCGCGCGACGGCGTCCTCGCCCTCCAGCACCTGTACGACCACCGGGCCGGAGGTCATGAAGGCCACGAGTTCGCCGAAGAACGGGCGCTCCTTGTGGACCCCGTAGAACGTCTCGGCCTGCGCCTGGCTCATCCGGATGCGGCGCTGGCCGACGATGCGCAGGCCCGCCGTCTCGATGACCGCGTTGACCGCGCCGGTGAGGTTCCGTCTGGTCGCGTCCGGCTTGAGGATGGAGAAGGTGCGCTCGGTGGCCATGGTCCGTCCGATTCAAGGAAGATGAAAACCGCCAGCAAGCGCGTCGCGAAAAACCGCTTTGGCGCCGGGCTTATAGCGGGGGCGCCCGGCGCCCTCAACCCGAGCGCGAGCCAAGCGCGGCCATGGCGGCGCTGCAACACGGCCGAAAAATCGCCCGATTGCCACGGCTCAATCGCCGCACGACCTCCACCCGCCCCGCGCCTTCGGGCGCCAGCTTCGGAGATTTCCGCATGCGTCTCGCTCTCGCCGCCGCCCTCCTCCTCTCCGGCCTCGCCTCGGCCTCGGCCGAGACCGGCCAGGACTCGTCCGGCCAGAACCCTTCCGGCAAGGACCCTTCCGGCAAGGACCCTTCCGGGACTTGGCTGACGGAGGACGGCCGCGCCAAGATCCGGATCGATCGCTGCGGCGCCGGCCAGGCGCAGGTCTGCGGCAAGGTGGTCTGGCTCAAGGTCGCGACGACCGAGTCGGGCGCGCCGCGCACCGACCTGAAGAACCCCGACCCGAAGAAACGCTCGCGCCCCGTGATCGGCTTGCCCCTCATCGACGGCCTCAAGCCGGACGAGCAGAAGTTCTCGGGCGAGATCTACAACGTCGAGGAGGGCAAGACCTATCAGGTCAGCCTGGAGCGCGAGAGCCCGTCGGAACTCTCGGTCTCGGGCTGCCTGCTCAAGGTGCTGTGCGGCTCGCAGACCTGGACCAGGGTGCCCGACGTGAACCAGCACGCGACCAACGTCGCGTCCGAGGCGGCAAAGCCGGTCAAGCCCGCCGCGAGGTAGGACGGGCGCCGCCTTGCTTCGCCCGTCCGGGGAAACGCGGGCGGCGAGCGGGAACCAGGCAGGGTTTCAGATCGCCGCGAGGCCTCTCTGGACGGCCGGGCGTGCGAGCATCCGGTCGAGCCAGCGTTCGACGTTGGGCAGGCGGGCGAGGTCGACGCCCTGCTTGCCCGTGAACTTGGCCCAGGGCACGGTTGCCATGTCGGCGATCGAATAGTCGCCCGCGAGATGGTCGCGGCCCGCGAGCCGCCGGTCGAGGACGCCGTAGAGGCGGTTCGTCTCGGCCGTGAACCGGTCGATGGCGTAGGGGATCTTCTCCTTGGCGTAGATCTTGAAATGATGGGTCTGTCCGAGCATCGGCCCGAAGCCGGCGCATTGCCAGAACAGCCATTCGTCGACCGCGATCCGCGCACGCGCGTCGTTCGGATAGAACCGCCCGGTCTTGCGCCCGAGATATTGCAGGATCGCACCCGATTCGAAGACCGAGACCGGCGCGCCGCCCGGCCCGTCATGATCGACGATGGCCGGGATCTTGTTGTTGGGCGAGAGCGCCAGGAAGTCGGGCGCCGTCTGCTCGCCCTTGGCGATGTCGACGGGGACGACCCGATACGGCAGGCCGCACTCCTCCAGCATGATCGGGATCTTCCAGCCGTTCGGCGTGCTCCAGGTGTGGACGTCGATCGGTTTGCCGGTCACGGCGGCCATCGTTTCCCTAAGCTCTCACTGGATCGGCCGGCCGGAGCGGCGGGCCCGGTCGAAGACCACCGACGGTAGCTACCGCGGAACTCCGCGCGCATTCAAGGGCGTGCGCCCATCCGCTCACGATTGCGAGAGCGGATGTCGCCCGCTGTTGGCGGCAAGCCTCGCACCCTTGTCCCGCACCCGGCTTGCCGCTGTGATGCGAACCGCGCGGCGCGCCGTCGATGAGCGTGCCGCGACGAAGGAGGCCGCCGTCATGCTCGCCCGTTTCCTCACGCTCGCGGCGCTTGCCGCGCCGCTCGCGCTTGCCCTCGCCCAGCCGGGACTGGCCAAGGAGCCGCCACCGCCCAGGACGACGGAGACGCCTATGGCGGCGCCCGCCGCGAAGCCGGCGCGGACGCCAAGCGCCGGCCAGACCGCGGCCCGCGAGCGCCAGAAGACCTGCGGGTCGCAGTGGCGCGCGCTCGCCGACGCCGAGAAGGTGTCGCAGGGGCCGAAATGGCCGCAATACTGGAGCAAGTGCAACAAGCGGCTCAAGGGCGAGAAGGCCTGAGGCCGCGCCGGATACGCGGGCGGTCCCGCGGGTTGTGCCCTCAGGTCTCTCCAGGCAACCGCACGGCATGATGACGGAACGGCAGGCGCTCCAGCGCGTGGTGGCGGTGGCGGCGATCGTGCCGGTGGCGGCCGGGCTCTACGGCGTCCTCTTCGGCGTGAACGGGTTGCAGGGCGGCGTGCCCGACACCTCCGCCGACAGCCATTTCCGCTACCTCTCCGGCCTTCTCACCGGCATCGGCATCCTGTTCTGGACCTGCGTGCCGGGGATCGAGGGCAAGGGCCGGCTCTTCCGCTTCCTCACCCTGGTGGTGGTGCTCGGCGGCCTCGCGCGCCTGCTCGGGCTCGCCCTCACGGGCGTGCCCGCGCCGACGATGCTCGCCGCGTTGGTCATGGAGCTTGCGGCGACGCCCCTGCTCTGCCTCTGGCAGGCACGGGTCGCCGGCAGGACGCGGGATGCCGATGCCGTCGTGCCGACGTGAACACGCGGCGAGCCGCACCCCGTCACGGTTCGGCTGGCTCGTGGACCGGCGCGACGCGATCGTCCGGCCCTACGCGATCCCGAGCTTGCGCTTCAGCACTGCGTTGACCGCGGCCGGGTTGGCCTTGCCGCCGGTGGCCTTCATGGTCTGGCCGACGAACCAGCCGAGCAGCGTCGGCTTCTCCTTCGCCTGGGCGACCTTCTCCGGGTTCCCGGCGATGATGGCATCGACCGCCGCCTCGATCGCGCCGGTGTCGGTGACCTGGCGCAGGCCGCGGGCCTCGACGATGTCGCGCGGCGCGCCCGCCTCCGACCAGACGATCTCGAACAGGTCCTTGGCGATCTTGCCGGAGATCACGCCCTCGCCGATCAGGTCGATGATCTGGCCGAGGCGCTCGGCCGAGACCGGCGTCGCGGCGATGTCGAGCCCCTCCTTGTTGAGGCGCCCGAACAGCTCGTTGATCACCCAGTTCGCCGCCGCCTTGCCGTCGCGGCCCCGCGCCACCGCCTCGTAGTAGTCCGCCGACGCCCGCTCGGCCACGAGCACGCCGGCGTCGTAGGGCGAGAGGCCGAAATCGGCGATGAAGCGTGCCTTCTTGGCGTCCGGCAGTTCCGGCAGCCCTTCGGCCAGCGCATCGACGTAGGCCTGGTCGAATTCGAGCGGCAGCAGGTCCGGGTCGGGGAAGTAGCGGTAATCGTGCGCCTCCTCCTTGGAGCGCATCGAGCGGGTCTCGCCCTTCCCCGGATCGAACAGCCGCGTCTCCTGGTCGATGGTGCCGCCGTCCTCGATGATCGCGATCTGGCGCCGCGCCTCGGTCTCGATCGCCTGCCCGATGAAGCGGATCGAGTTGACGTTCTTGATCTCGCAGCGCGTGCCGAGCGGGTCGCCGGGGCGCCGCACCGAGACGTTGACGTCGGCGCGAAGCGAGCCCTTCTCCATGTCGCCGTCGCAGGTGCCGAGATAGCGCAGGATCGTGCGTAGCTTGGTCACGTAGGCGCGCGCCTCCTCCGACGAGCGCAGGTCCGGCCGCGACACGATCTCCATCAGCGCGACGCCGGAGCGGTTGAGATCGACGAAGCTCTGCGTCGGGTTCTGGTCGTGGAGCGACTTGCCGGCATCCTGCTCCAGGTGCAGCCGCTCGATGCCCACCGTGATCGTCTCGCCGTCGAGGAGATCGACCACGACCTCGCCTTCGCCGACGATCGGGTCCTTGTACTGCGAGATCTGGTAGCCCTGCGGCAGGTCCGGGTAGAAGTAGTTCTTGCGGTCGAACACCGAGCGGTGGTTGATCCGCGCCTTCAGCCCGAGGCCGGTGCGCACGGCCTGCGCCACGCATTCGGCGTTGATCACCGGCAGCATGCCCGGCATCGCCGCATCCACCAGCGAGACGTGGTCATTGGGCTCGGCGCCGAATTCCGTCGAGGCGCCGGAAAAAAGCTTGGAGCGGCTCGTGACCTGGGCGTGGATCTCCATGCCGATCACCACCTCCCAGTCGCGCTCGGCGCCCCTGATGAGCTTCTTCGGGTTCACGGAGGCGGTCATGCGGCGTCTTCCTGCGCTGGTCGCGCGGCGGTTCAAGCGGTCCCGACGTGTCTAGGAAGCGGGTGCGGGGCCGGTCAAGCTGCCGGCGGCGCGGCACCCGGCCGGCTCGCGGCCAGCGTGACGTTGGGGCCGTAGCGATGGTCGTGGTCGTCGGCGATCACCACCGTCTCGGTCAGGCCGAAATGTGCCAGCACGGCGAGGATGGTCGGCAGCTCGAGCCAATTGGTGCTCGCGCGGTTGCCGCCCCAGAAGGTGCCGAGCCCGGAATTGCGATAGGTCATCTCGTAGGTCGGCACCGACAGGCCGTGACCCTGGTAGGTGCGGGGCCGCAGGTGCTTCAGGGGCGGCACGTCGGCGTAGTAATGCGTCCAGAGGAACAGCCGGTCGCTGCGCGCGGCGGCGAGCCGGATCAGCTCGACCGGGTCCTGCATATGGTAGAGGATGCCGCAGGCGAAGATCAGGTCGTGGCGCGGCCCCGGCGCGGCGAGGTAGCCCATCGCGTCGCCGAGCAGGAAGGTCGAGCGGTCGAGGCGCGCGATGTTCTTGACGATCAGGCACTTCAGGAAGGCCTCGGAGTTGGCTTCCACGGCGGTGATCCGTGCCGCCCCGAGCCGCTCGAGCTGGTAGGTGTGCGCGGCCTCCAGCGGCCCGAGTTCGAGCACGTCGTAGCCGTCGAACCGGCCGTCGCGGCCGAGGCGGGCGGCGGCCTGCGCCGGGCGCGGATCGCCGCGGAACCCCGGCATGCCGCCGGACGGAAGGCTCGCGTCGATCTCGCCGAGGTCGCAGGCCCACTTGTCCGCGAACAGGTCGTGGGCGTTGCGGTGGCTCGGCGCGTTGGTGAAGAACTGCTTTTTCATCGACCGTTTCGCGGTGAGCGTCGCAGGCGGCAGCCAGGCTCGTGTCTCGGCCGGCCGGGCCTTCATAGCCGGATCACCGACACGTCGTCCCGCTTCGCGGGCGCGCCCGACGTGCTCAGGTCCTCGGCCTGAGAACGCGCCGGGCCGAGAACCCGAGGAACGACCACAGCAGCGCCGCCCCCGTCCGGACGGGAAAGAAGGTCGGCCCGTCGTGGCTCACCGGGGCGGGCCACGGAATGCCGACGGCATGGATCGTCCAGGAGACCAGCACCGCGACCGCGAACCCGATGATGGCGGCGATGAAGACCTTCCCGACCTGCGTCGCGGTCCAGCCGAGATAGAGGCACAGCGCGATCAGCACCGGGTCGAAGCCGGCCCAGATCCAGACGGTCCAGGGATAGAACGGGACCGTCACCACCACACCTTGGGCAGCACGGTCCGGCCGGCGGCCTGCTCGATCACCTGGGCTGCGGCAAACAGCGTCTCCTCGTCGAACGGGCGCCCGATCAACTGAAGGCCGAGCGGCAGGCCCTGGCCGTCGAGGCCGGCGGGCACCGCGATGCCGGGGAGGCCGGCCATGTTCACGGTGACCGTAAACACGTCGTTCAAGTACATCTCCACCGGATCGGCAGACGCCTTCTCGCCGATGCCGAAGGCGGCCGACGGGGTCGCCGGAGTCAGGATCGCATCGACGCCGGCATTGTACACCGCCTCGAAGTCGCGCTTGATCAGGGTGCGGATCTTCTGCGCGCGCACGTAATAGGCGTCGTAATAGCCGGCCGAGAGCACGTAGGTGCCGATCATGATCCGGCGCTTCACCTCGCGGCCGAACCCCTCCGCCCGCGTCGCCTCGTACTGGCCGGCGACGTCGCGGCCCGGCACCCGGATGCCGTACCGGACGCCGTCGTAGCGGGCGAGGTTGGACGAGGCCTCCGCCGGCGCCACGATGTAATAGGCCGGCAGCGCATATTTCGTGTGCGGCAGCGACACCTCCACGATCTCGGCGCCGGCCTCCC
>NZ_CAXTHR010000087.1:0-15590 GCF_964244095.1 uncultured Methylobacterium sp.
TCCGTGCTCGGCGAGGCGCTGCGGCATCTGCGCGGCGAGGCCAGGCGCGCCGCCGACGGCGGTCGCCCGAGCTGGATCGGCAAGCTGATCCTGTCCGAGTTCGGCGAGCCGCGCCCGAACCTCGCCAACGCGATCACCGCCCTGCGGCATGCCCCCGAATGGCAGGGCGTGCTCGGGTTCGACGAGTTCCGCGCCGGCGCCTGCCTGATCGGCCATCCGCCCTGGGGCGGCTTCACCGCAATCCGCGAGTGGACCGAGACCGACGACCGGCTCTCCACCGAATGGCTGCAGCGTGCCGGGATCGACGTCCGGCCCGACACCGTCAGCCAGGCCGTCGAGACCGTCGCCCGCGAGACGCCGTTTCATCCCGTCCGGGATTACCTGTCGTCGATCGCGTGGGACGGACAGCCGAGGCTCGAGCACTGGCTGATCGACCATTTGGGCGTGGACGACACGGCCTACGCCCGGGCGGTCGGGACGCGCTGGATGATCGGCGCCGTCGCCCGCATCTTCCGGCCGGGCTGCAAGGCCGACTGCGCGCTGATCCTCGAGGGAGCACAGGGCATCCGGAAGTCGACGGCGCTCCGCACCCTTGCGGAGCCGTGGTTCACGGACGAGCTGGCCGACCTCGGCTCGCGCGACGCGGCCATGCAGACTCGCGGGGCCTGGGTGATCGAGCTGGCCGAACTCGACGCGGTCAGCCGGGCTGAGGTGTCGCGCATCAAGGCCTTCATGAGCCGGACCACGGACCGTTTCCGCCCGCCTTATGGCCGGCGGCTCGTGGAGAGCCCCCGCTCCTGCGTGTTCGCGGGATCCGTGAACGACGATGCCTACCTCCGCGATGCCTCGGGCGGCCGAAGGTTCTGGCCGGTGCGCTGTGGCGAGATCGACGTCGGGGCGCTCGCGGCGGCGCGCGACCAGCTTTGGGCGGAGGCGGTCGTGCGCTTCCGTGCCGGCGAGCCTTGGTGGCTCGACGATCGCGACCTCATCGATGCGGCTGCGGTCGAGCAGTCGGCGCGGCTGCAGCGGGATGCCTGGGAGGAGCGCATCCGGGACTGGTGCGAGACCGAGACGGTCACGGACGATCACGGCTACGGGCCGCCGACGGTCCGACGCATCCCCCGACGGGAACCGATCCGCGACACGACGATGAGCGAGCTGCTCGGAGCGGCGCTCGGCATCGAGGTCGGACGCTGGAATCGAGGGGATCAGCAGCGCGTCGCCGCGATCCTGACGGAGGCCGGCTGGCAGCGCTACCAGCGCCGAGAGGGCGAGCGCCGGGAATGGCGCTGGCGTCAGGACCCGATCACGTCCTGACCCGCCGCCGCAATCTCTCTCGTGGTGACCGCTTGTGACCTCATAGCCAACGTTGATAAGATCTGCTTCAGGACAGAAGCGCTTGCAAGCCTGTATAATCGCGAATACCATCGCTGCTAAACACGATGAGCGGCTTATGTATTTAGTATGCCTCTTTCTAGATATATCGTGGAAATAATACTAGTACATGTGGATTTTCTATTAAGTTCACCTGCGCAGTAAGTAAGTTCTACTCGCTTCGCTGTCGACCGCTGCACGAGTCGGGCGCAAGCTCTTTACAACGCCGTCCCGTCGCCGCGACGGCTGCAACTGCGCGTTGACTGAGAGTGCCAACGCCTACCAATGGGTCTAAATGGCGCTCTCGCAAACCACGCGCTGAGGGCGTGTCAATAGCGATCGGCATGGTACGGAGCTGGATCGACCGCCGCGGTTGAGCCGGTTCCGGCGTGCGGTACGCTTGGATGTTCTTCGTGGTGATCACGCGGGTTCAAACCCTTGAGACTTGCCCGCACGTACAAGGCGCACAACGAATCACCCTCCGGTTACGGCTGAAGGATTTCGATGAACGACAAGATGGCCCTGAACCTCATCGCCGAGATCATGGGATGGGGCGACGACGGAGACGGAGTTGCGACGCGCGAGTACGCGTGGCTTCGATTAATGTCTTCGATCAAGTATGACGGCTACGCCGATTTTCGTGCCGGTGTGCGCTTCCTGGAGAGCTTGACGGCTTGGCTGCAGCAGTTCTCGGTCGCGGACCGGCAGGCGGCGTACGCGTTCGTCAAACTCCGGCTCGTCTACATTTCGTCACCCGAGCTGCTGCGCCTCATAGAAGCTTTTGTTCCCGAGGTCGTTACACCCAACCTCCGAGTGGTCGTCGCGCACGAGCTCGGCTGTGCACCGTACGAGGTTTGGTCGACCGGTCGGGGAGCCCTGGAATTCAAGAACCGTCTGAGGCGAACGCTGTTCGTGGGCATGAGCGACGGAAGCCGCATCGACATGCTACGCAGGGCCAACGCGGCACGGCTCTCACCCGAGCAGGTCGTGCCGGTCATGAACGTAGACGACGAGAAATGGCGCGACCTCGCGGACAATCTAAAAATGGAGCAGGGACCCGGGGCAAAGTTCGACAGCGTGTACTTGGTCGACGACTTCACCGCGTCGGGAACGACCTTCATCCGGCGCGTCGGAAGCGCCTGGAAGGGCAAACTGAAGAAGTTCAACGCGATCGTTTGCGAGGCCAAGCGGGATCTGGGGGACGCATTTCCGCTGGCGGACGGCTTCGCGCTGCACGTCCACCATTATCTGTCCAGCCATCAGGCCCGTTCGGCGTTGCTGGAACGCATGGCCTTTGCCCAGAACGAGTGGGCAGAACGCTCATACGGAACGTGGACCGTGACGGAAGGCCTCTGCCTCCCTTCAAGCCTCAAGCTGTCCGGCACGGACGACCATGAGATGCTCGCGATCTGTGAAGCATACTACGATCACTCGCTTTTTAAGAGGCTGGAGAAGCATTGCCGTGAGGCGGGACAAACGGACATGAAGCTTGGGTACGGGGAATGCGCGCTGCCCATCGTTCTCGAACACAACACTCCCAACAACAGCATACCCCTGTTGTGGGCCGAGACCGATGACAGCTTGGGACCTCGGATCGAGCCGCTATTCCGGCGTCGTGACCGGCACGGCTGAGCTATGACGAACCCCTTCCTCCGGCGCGCGACCGAGTTCATTCGCGACGACTCGACGTTCCTCTCGATCGTGAGCCCCGACCCACTGACCACGTTCGTCGGGAAGCGCGTTTCCTCGGACGTGCTCTTCGAAGTGCCCATCCGGCTCATCGGAAGCCCTGGCAGCGGCAAGACGATGATGGCGAGCCTCGTCGAGTTTCGGCTCGTCGAGACCGTGCTGAGGGATCAGAGCAGCGAAAGTAACAGGGCGCTGGCCGGAGCGCTGGCGTCGTGCGGTCTGACGAACGGCGATCGTCCCTCAGTGGCGGCCGTGCGCTTGCCCATGGAATCGGAGTACCGCGACTTCTGGGAGCTGCCCTACGACGGGCTGGTCAAGACGAGACTGATCACCTCGCTGCTCCAAGCGCGGACCATACTCGGCCTCTTCCGTAACCTCTGTTCGGACCGCCGGCGTAGACCGGAGCAGATCCGCTTCATTGCCCGCGAGGGCGCCGAGGCTCAACTCGACCAGATCGGGGGGCTCGATTCCGTTGCCGTCAGGGACCGCGCGCGCGCCGTCGAAAGAGCGGTCTACACCGTGGGCGCGAGTCTGATCCCGCCTGCGCTGGACGAAATTCCGCCGGACGCGCGCGATCCGTACCAGCCGTTCGAGGCGATACGCGAGATCGAGATCGACTGGGAAGGTGAGCCGATCCGCCTACGTCCGCTAGTGGTGCTCGACGACGTGCACACGCTCCACCCGAAGCAGTTCGACGCCTTGCTCCGGGTTCTGGCGCGGCGCGAGATGAAGTTCGGGCGCTGGATGATGATGCGTCTCGATGCCCTCACCCCCGGCACGGTGTTCCGCTCGGACGAAGACGCACTTCCCGGTCTCAAGCGCGGCCGCGACTACGTCGACGTGTTCATGCAGTCTCCCGAGCGTGGAGACGACCGGCTGCTGTTCCGCCGTATGGCGACCGACATGGCGGATCGCTACCTCAGGCTCGTCCAGCCGCTGAGAGATCGGGGCGTGACGAACTTCCGCCGCCTTCTCGCGACCGAGCCGCCTCGATTGACGAGGTCGAAACTCGCGGAGGTTCGACGGCTCGTCGACCAGGATCAGAGAAACCTTGGGGTCGCGACGGTCCGGCGGGAGAAGATCGAGGAGCTCGTCGAGACTTACGCGAAAGGAGCCAAAGGCACGCGAGCGGCCGACATCGTCGAAGAGGTCAAGTTGGGCATGACTCGCGTTCTCCTGCACAGGTACACCAAGCGGATCGCGCGCCAACTGCCCGGGCTTTTCGAGAACGAGGACCCGGAGCCCTTGAAGCCGCTCAAAGCCGATGCGGACGTCGCCGAAGCCGCACGCTCGCTTCTGCATCGCAAGTTTCAGCGCCCATTCCACTACGGACTCGACGACCTCTGCGACGCGAGCAACGAAAACGCCGAGGTCTTCCTGCACCTAGCCGGCGCGCTCGTCTCGCGAATGGAGACGAGAGTCATTCGCGGGCTCGATCCCGTGCTCGGCCCCGGACTGCAAGAGGGTGAACTTCTGCAGAAGAGCCGGGAGCTGATCCAAGACTGGAGGTTCCCGTTCGCCGACAAGGTTCGCGGCCTCGTTAAGGCCATTGCCGAGCAATGCGAGAAGGCGTCCGACTTGGAGAATGCACGCTACGGCGCCGGTGTGAACGCGGTCGCCGTTCCCGAACACGAGATGCCCGAGCTCCTCTCCGGCGCGCACGAACTCGCCACGGTGCTGAAGTTCGCGGTGGCGTACGGGGCCATCGTCGCGGTCCGCGATTACGGCCAGGGCGGCAAGCATTGGTGCCTGCTGGAACTGTCAGGCCCTGTTTGCCTCGCACATGGGCTGACCCTGCACCGGGGCGGCTTTCTGGAACGTCGAGTGGCCGATCTGAAGGCCATGGTCGACACCGTTTGAGGACAATGATGCGTCCGCACTGGAACAACTGTGTCACTCACTTCGACGAGCAGGTCGCGTCGTTCGTCCAAGACTACTTCGCCAGGCCGGATCGTCGATGCCTGCTCGTGGCGGGTGCCGGTTTCGATCCACGTGCCGCCCTCGTTCCCACGCTGCTCGCGAAGGCTCTGGGAAGCCGTCTCGAGGCCGTCCTGATCCGGGAGGAGCGCAGCGACCCGGGGCTCGACCTCAGGACCACAGCCGACGAGAATGAGGCGAGACTCCGAGACTTGGTCTCGTCCGCGAAGATCGTCGAGATAGCGATCTTTGCCGAAGACGGCGCACCGGTCGGCGCGGCGCGCGCGAGCGAAGTCTTCAGGGCGCTCGACGTGGCGCAGAATACGACGGACGTGGTGCTCGACATGAGTGCGGTCTCGCTCGGAATCGCGTTCCCGGTCGCGAAGCTGCTACTCGACGCCTGTGAGCGTCGTTCCGACCTGAACTTCCACCTCTTCGTCGCGTCCAACCCCGAACTCGACGAGACCATAGTCGGCGAGCCTGCCGACCGCGCCATGAGCGTACGCGGCTACGCCGGTGACACGCCGCTCGGCGACGATACCGTCGCGAGAATCTGGCTGCCTCAACTTGCACGCTGCGGTGCTGCGGCGCTCGACCGAATACAAGCGTCTCTGCAGGCGGTTTACAAGGTCTGCCCGATGCTGCCGTTTCCGGCGAGAAATCCGCGCCGTGCCGACGATCTGATCGCGGAGTTCGGCATGCGGCTCAGAGACGACTGGCAGGTGAGCGCAGGCGACCTGATCTACGTGTCGGAGCGAAACCCGCTGGATTCGTACAGGACGATTTCGACCCTGAAAGAGCGCTTCGATCGAACGGTCCGGGGCATCTACTTTCCCCAGATCGTATTGTCCCCTATCGGGAGCAAAGTGATGGCGGTCGGTGCCATGATGGCCGCGATCGAGTACAATCTCACGGTCCAGTACGTCGAAACGCTCCGGTACGATTGGTCCAAGCCGAAGGAGCCTTCGTCTGGAGACACCATCGTTCATGTGTGGCTGCACGGGCCTGTCTACGACGGGTATCGCGCCATCGCGCCGACGGACATCGTGAGTGCGCCGACGGAGCAGGTATCGGCAGCAGCCGGCACGTCTGAACGGAATCGTTGATGCCTGCTTTTACAGAGAAGCTGGACAAGCTTCCGGATACGGTCGCGCGTGCGTCGCCGGCGAGCATCTCGGCCATCGCGGCGGCCCTCGTCGAAGGACGTTCGCGATTGGCCGTCGCGGTCGGCTCGGGAGGTTCCGCGGTCGCGGCGGAATATCTTGCCGGTTGCCGTCGTTCGGTGCAGCGCGGTCCGACGCTGGTCCAAACACCGCTTGAATTCACGCTCGGCACGGAGGATCTGTCCGAGTCTCAGGTCTGGCTTTTCAGCGCCCGCGGCAACAATCCCGATGTCGAGGCATCGTTTCAAGCTGCCGTTTCCCGAGGATCCGGCTCGATCCAGATCGTGACGTCTAATATCGATGGTGCCCTCGCACGTTCTGCACGTGATACGGCGAGGGCCGCTGTCCACGTGGTCCCGGTCGCCGATGATAAAGACGGATTTCTCGCGACCAACTCCCTCGTTGCCGCCGTCTCGGCACTGCTTCTAGCCGCAGACTGCAGCTCTAACGGCGTCGATCCGACTCGCGAGATCGAGAACCTGAGCTTGTTCTCGCGCCGAGAACTCGCCCGTGCTCGCGAGGCCGAACACGGCGTCGAAGGTCCACGACGAGGAGACACGCTCCTATTGCTGCACGATCCTCGCCTCGCAGCCGCTGCCGTGCTCATCGAAACCTCGTTCTGGGAGGCTGCTCTCTGTCCCGTTCAGCGAACCGACTTGCGGAACTTCGCTCACGGCCGGCACGTGTGGCTGGCCCATCGGCCGAATGAGACCGTGATTCACGCGCTCACCGGGTCGGACACGCGCGAACTCTGGTCGGAGATCGAGGCGCATGTACCGGCCGCGGTCAGGCGGACCGAGTTGCGGAAGGGGCACTGCGGGCGACGCGAGATCTTCTCCGCGCTCATCGAAGGCTTCGCATTTGTCGAGTCGGTCGCGAACTCACTCGGGGTGGACCCAGCAAAGCCCAGCCCGGGGCCGTTCGCGAGACCGATCTACGAAGCCCGAGGGCTGAAGCGACTTTCGAGCAAGCTCGGCCCCGCGCTTCGTCACAAGAGCTTTGCCCTCGCTGCGCGCGACCGACCGGAACATGAGGGCGCCGACCTGGCCGCGATCGAGAAATCCGTCCGAAGCAGGTTCGCGAACGCGAGGTTCGGTGGCGTGGTGCTTGATTACGACGGCACGGTCGTGACCAACGCCGGTAGATACGATCCGCCGCGCCCAGAGGTTCTGGCCGAGCTCGAACGGCTGTTAGACGAAGGATTGCGGGTGGCGCTAGCGACCGGCCGAGGAGGTTCCGTCGGCGAAATGCTGCGGGAACTCCTTCCCGAGCGGCATCATCGGCATGTGCTCGTGGGCTACTACAACGGCGCTTACCTCAGAGCTCTCGACGTCGACATCCGGACGCATCGCCCCGATTCTCACCCCAGCATCGACCGTGTCGCGGACTGGCTGAAGTCCCGTCCGGATTTGTTTCGACAGCCCAAGGTAAAGGACAGCAGAGTTCAACTCTCGGTCGATCTGGCTGATCTTCTCGACCCAAATGCCTTCTCTCGATCACTGGGTGAGTTTATCCGGGAAACGAGCTCTCCGTTGAGAATGACACGCTCTCAGCACAGCTTCGACGTCGTACGGGAAGAGACGTGCAAGACGGCGGTCGTGCGGGCGCTCAGCGACGAACTGCCGCCCGAGGGAGCGGTAGACATCCTGTGCATAGGCGATAGTGGCGCCGAAGGCGGGAACGATCACGTCTTACTCGGACTTCCCTACGGAATCAGTGTAGGGGAGGTCTGTTCCAGGCTGGACGTCTGCTGGTCGGTCTTCGGATCGTCCCGCACGGGTCCGGATGCGCTCTCCAGCATATTGAAGGGGCTCCGACCGTCACCCGACGGTGTCGGGATGAAGCTCGATCTGGGCAGTCTGGGTCTGGCGCTTCCAGCGGTCGACATGTACAAAGAGTGAACAGGACCAATTCGAGTGGACAGCATGCCGGTCGAAGTCGCTGGGACCGGGTTCACGGTCCTCGACCGCGTCTACACCGACGCACCCACGCCGGCAGAGGCGCTGGGTGGCTCGTGTGGAAACGTGCTCCTCTCGTTGGCGATGCTGCAGAGGTCGGTCGCACCGCTCCTCGTTCTCGGTATCGACACGGTCGGCGATCGTCTGGTCGGCGAATTCGCCGAGGCAGGTGCCGCAACGAACCTAATTTTTCGGCGCTCCGATCTCGCCTCGCCGATCCTGGCGCAGCTGTTCGAAGGCACTTCTAGTAGGCACCTGTTCAGCTTCAGGTGCCCCGAAACGAACAGCGAGTACCCGCGGTACCGTCCGATCGGCGACGCCGAAGTCGCTCTTGCGGAACCGGCCTTACGGGGCTGCGCCGTATTCTATGCGGACCGACTGTCGTCCTCGATCGTCAACGCGATGGAGACGGCACGCGGTTCGGGGGCGGTGGTGTTCTTCGAACCGTCGGATCTCGAGGACGCGGAACTGTTCTCGCGAGCCTTGCGGACCGTGACCGTCCTAAAACTTTCGGCCGAAAGCTTCGGGCAAAATCTCCACGATCTCGAGTTCGACCCGTGCACGATCCGTATTGTCACGCACGGTGCGGCCGGGCTCGAAGTGTCACAGGGTGCCCGTCGCCACTGGTGTGCCGCGATCCCGGCATGGAACGTCTTGGACACTTGCGGCTCCGGAGACATGGTCAGTGTCGGCGTGATCGACCACATGCTGTCCGGTAAGCCGCGGTCGTATTGGGACATCGAAGTCATTCTCGAGGGCGTCTTGGCCGGTCAGAGGCTCGCAACGGCGAACTGCGCCTTCGTCGGAGCTCGAGGCATCTTCAATGTCCTTGGAGCGGAATTCGCACGTTCCGTTCTAGATGGACGCGCGGGCGCCTCCGTGTGCCAGGCGAGAGCACCTTCTGCACGAACTTAGGGTCGCCAAGGAGGCAGGCCGGCCGAAGGCGAATTACTCGGCCGCGACGAGGGGCACGGACGCCTCCGAGTTCCGACCGGTTCTCTGCTGCCGAGTCTGACGGCACCCGATGTCTTGCAGCTCACGGCGCAGCTCCATCAGGAGCTCCCCGAGCATGTTCTTCCCGACCCCGTTCACTTCGCCCCAGAGTCGGTTGACGGGATTATCGACCGTAGCCGCCTCCACCAGGCGCGCGTTCCCCGTGCTCAGAAGCAGGTGGCGAAGGTCGTCGTGCTGCTTGAACTTCGCACGAAGAACGCCTCGCATTCGGTCGAACTTGAAGCGAGACCAACCAGGAGTCACGTCCCACGTGTAAAGGCCGTGAGCTGCCATCGCGAGGAGTGCCGGTGAAGGTGCACTCATCAGCCAGGCACGGACCTCGGGCTTGCGCGCCTTGCCGGCCTGGTAGGCGTGTTCGGACGTCGGGAAGAGCTCACCTTCGAACTCGATCTCGCGACGAAAGAGATTGCTGAACGCCCCCCAGGGCCGCTCGCTCGCTCGATAGAACCTAATTTCCTCCGCTGTTGCCATCGCGTCCGAGCCTCCTTGCGAATCGTCCTTGCACGTCATAATGCAGATTTGCATGAAGCTCTCGCCAGAAGCAAGGGACAGCCTTCGCCGGCAGCTCGTTGAGCGTGTCGAGCAAAGCGGCTCCAGCTACTCCGTTTTGGCAGCAAAAGCGCGCGTCGATCCGAGCCAGGTGAGCCGGATTTGCCGCGGAGAGTTCCGAACAATGAGCCACAATGTCGTGCAGATTTGCATTGCGCTTGGCATCGACACGACGGCTTTGGTGGAAGCCCCGTCAGCGGAACATCCGAGTGCAAGCTCAGGTTCTCCCACGCGCATCGAAGCAATATTGCGAGAGATCGACCTGCTCTGGGATAAAACGCCCGAGGACGCCGCGAGGATCGTGCGCCTGCTGCGTGACCTACGAGAACTCCGCAGGTCGGCGTGACGGCCGCCGTGTTGCACGCGCCTTGCTCGGGCGAAGACACCTTGACTTGATCTGTCCCGGGCAGAGCGAAGCTCAAAGCGCAATTTGCCCGTACGGTCGGCCGATCAGGAACTCTGCGGCTCAACTCGTCGTGACGCTTAAGGCCATGCAGCCCGAAGCTAGGCCGCTACGGCCCGAACCGGTTCCTCATCAATCACTAGCCGATCCATGAAACAGCAACACAAGGCGTGCTCGATGTGCTCCGCCAGGCATAGGTCAACGCTGACCTGATAGTCACGTCCGCAGCAGCGCGTTCCGCCCGGTTCTGCCGTCAAGATGGAACGGCAGTGTTTCGGTGCTGCAGTGAAGCCCGGCGCTCGTCAGATTAAGCCGAGAGCTTTCCATTCCGCGTTGGCGCTGAAGGCGAGAGCCTGATTGTATTGCTCCAGCCGAGCGAAGAGCAGCCCGGCCGCGAGCGCGCCGCCCGGAATGCCCCGGTGGAGCAACGCGCCGGAATGACCACCGAGTGTTGTCCCTCGCTCTACCTGAAGAATCCAGAAATTCAGGCAGTAATAGACCAAGCCAGGCGAACCGGGTACGTCGAAGGCAAGTCGGTTGGTAATCTTGGCGATCGCGCGGCAGACGATGGGTGGCAGCCCGTCGACATTGTATTGGTAGAGCTTTCCCTGCCCAATCTCTCCGACCTCAGCGATCCTGCCCTCCGGAACGGACCAAGGATAGATTCGCATCTCCGGTGCAAATGACACGATCGCCGCGTCATGCTCGTTGTCGCGAGCCATCGTGACGCCAGTCGAGCGTGACACGAGACCCCTGAAGCGGCCTCCCTCGTCCTCGATGACGATATCAGGCCGGATCTGACCAGTGCGAATGTTGCGCACGACATGGTCGTTCGTGATCACATAAGAGCCCGCAGTATTGCTCCATGCAATCGCGCAGATCCCTCCGACGGGCCCGAGCTTGTGGCCAGATCCAACGGCGCTGAGCTTCGGCAACTCGGCCATTTCGATGACATCGGTCCGAAGAAATCTTCCCGGATTTGCCCACGTCTGTAGCCGCATGCGCGCTGGGACACGATCATTTGCGGGTACGGAACCTTTTACAGCGACGTACACCGTCACAGAGAGCTCGGAAGTCATACGCCCGCCGGAGAACTTGTAGCCTACACCGACCGTTCGCACGTTGGCGAGACGCGCTAAGGACTTGCCCCAACGCCGTGACTTGCGAAGGGCAGCCCGGAAGATCGTCCGGCGCTTCCACGGCTGCGTCCGGGGCTTCCGGCCGGCCATACTTAGGACCGGTTAGTGACTGGAGGTGCGCCGCCTCCCGGGTTTCCGCCACCCGCCGGCGGAGGAGCGGAAGGCGCTTCCGGCAGCGGCCGCGGAAACCCGCTGTCCATGCGACGAAGGCCGGCGAAGTCTCCCTCGTCCGAGAACTGAAATTCGTACATCGCTCGAAGGGGCCCAAGCGCCATCTCACCCGCGCTTGGCTTCGGATTTGCCGGAGGAGGCGCCCCGATCAGACCGCTTGCGATCGTCGTGAGCAGCTTGATGATCTCTGTCGAGTCCAAGTTACTGTCAAGTTTCGAGATGCTATTATTCTCGAACTGCGCTTTGACATCGTTTTTTGCTAGGAATGCCGTGAATTGAAGAGCGTAACCGCGATTATAGTTAGGTATATATTCTATTGTGGCTCCCTTGTTGAACACCATTAGAATCGGTTTCTTATCGTATATGCGGACTCCTTGAGTGACGTTATCTCCTGGCGCGAGAGGGATGGCTGTAGTCTGGGCACAAGCACCAAGCGCAGCACATGCGGTCATGGCAACGAGCAACCTCATACGCCCCTCCTACGCACCGCTTTTATTTGTAGCCAAGTAAACCAGTGCGAAGGCTCGGACCGCAAGATTGAAGGTGAGCTGCCGCGTTCATACCGGTCGCCTGTTGCAGCGACAACACGGTCCCGATCACCCGTCTTGACCAACGTTGCCCGCCGCGGCCGTCAATGCCCAGCCGAATCGCTGCCGAGCCGATACCAGTACCCAGCCGGCGCCATGTTCCCATTTGCATCAGTCTCGACCTAGCCGACATCAGCGCACGCTCCGCCCGGATTGCCTGACGCTGCCGTACTGCAGATCATCGACGAGTGAAGCCGGCACCGGCCCGCGAAGGCGTCGTGTTAGATGTGACACCGCCTCGAATGCCGTCCCGAGCCCGACGCTGTCGCCAGCAGGTTAAGCGAAGTGCTGAAGGGTTAGCGCAGCGTTTGGTAGAGGTGAATGTCCGCATTTTGGCAGGCGCCCGATGTCGGGTCTTGTGAAGGTTTTCGGATGGCGGCCCATGCGCGACGGCTGGGCTCGGGCTGAGGGCCGGCGTTCGAAAACCTCCAGGGGAGGAAGCCGCGGGGGCGCAGCGACGCGGGGAAACGGCTCGCGCGTTATGGGGATTTGAGGGCGCGGCGGCCGTCTCGGGTCTGATCCGGAGCGCTGATCAGGCACGATCCCAGGGCGCAGATCGGCCTTCGTGACCGCATACTGCGGCCGCGATGATGGCGAGGAGTGGTGTCGAACGGGGTGACCTGACCGAGAACGAGCGTCGTGGCACGAGCGGTCTCGATGCGGGACGGTGATCCCGCAGTGTGTCGGTCGGCGATCGCGATCAGGCTCGGGGCGGTGGTCATGACGTATCGATCCCGACGGCGATCGAGCCCAGCTTCGGGACCTTGCTGCGGTGGAAGCGCTCGATGACGACCAGACGTCCGCCGCAACATGGGCAGACTGGTCCCGCGAGCGCAGCGGTGACGGCGGCGGGTTTGGGATCGGCCTCGCAGGGTGCCTGCATCGGCATGAGCAGGCTCCTGATCCGGGCGATGTTGGCAGCCCGCGTGCCGCTGGCGAACAGGCCGTAGTGACGGATGCGATGAAAGCCGTCGGGTAGCACGTGGAGCAGGAAGCGGCGGATGAACTCGTCGGGGGCCAGCGTCATGGTCTTGATCCATGCGCTGTCCTTCGCGCCGTCCCGAGCCCGATAGTCCTTCCAGCGGAACGTGACCCCGCGTTCGTCGAGGGCCAGCAGCCGGCTGTTGGCGATGGCGACGCGGTGGGTGTAGCGCGACAGGTAGGCGAGCACGGCCTCGGGACCTGCGAAGGGGCGCTTGGCGTAGACGACCCACTCGGCGCGCCGCAGCGGCGCGAGATGAGTCGTGAAGGCGCCTGCCTCGGCGAGCGTGGCCAACTCGCCGTGGAAGGCGAGCCGGCCAGCGCGATGGGCCTCGGCCAGCCGGTCGAGGAACAGCCGGCGGAACAGGCGCGAGAGCACGCGCACGGGCAGGAAGAAGCCCGGCCGGCAGGCGATTCCAGCGGGCGCCGTCGGACGAGAGGCCACTGCCCGGCACGACGATGTGCACATGCGGGTGGTGCGTCATGGCCGAGCCCCAGGTGTGGAGCACGGCGGTCAGCCCGATCTTTGCGCCCAGATGCTTCGGATCGGCCGCGATGGTCAGCAGCGTGTCGGCGGCGGTGCGGAAAAGGATGTCGTAGACCACGGCCTTGTTCTGGAAGGCCACGGCGGCGACCGGTGCCGGCAGGGTGAAGACGACGTGGTAGTACGGCACCGGCAGCAGGTCGGCCTGACGCCGCTCCAGCCACGCCCGCGCGGTCTGCCCCTGGCACTTCGGGCAGTGCCGGTTGCGGCAGGAGTTGTAGGCGATCCGGCTGTGATCGCAGTCTTCGCAGCGCGCGACATGGCCGCCGAGCGCCGCCGTGCGGCAGGCTCGGATCGCGCCGATGACCTTCATCTGGCCGCGGCTGAGGCGATGGTGCGCGAGGAAGGCGTCACCGTGCCGGTTCAGGATATCCGCGACCTCAAGAGGAGACCGCGCCACGACGGGCGCGGTGGCCTATGGCGGTGGCGGTGGTGCCAGCAGCGCCAGCGGGCTCGTCACCTCGCGGATCGCCTTCATGGCGACCCGCGTATAGACGGCGGTGGTGTCGAGCTTCCTGTGCCCGAGCAGCACCTGGATGACGCGGATATCGGTCTTGCGCTCCAGGAGATGCGTGGCGAAGCTGTGCCGCAGGGTGTGCATCGAGACACGCTTGTCGAGCCTGGCGGCCTCGGCGGCGGCGTGGCAGGCCCGGTTGAGCTGACGGGTGGTGATCGGCTGGGCGGGCTGCTGTCCGGGGAAGAGCCAGCCGCGCGGGCGCTTCACCCGCCACCACTGCCGCAGCAGGTCGGGGAGGTCGGGCGCGAGCATGACGAATCGGTCCTTGCGGCCCTTGCCCTGCTCGACCCGGATCAGCATGCGGGCGCTGTCGATATCGGCGACCTTCAGGTTAGCGGTCTCGGAGACGCGCAGGCCGCAGCCGTAGGCGACGCTCAGCGCCGCGCGGTACTTCAAGCTCGGCGCGTGCGCGAGCAGCAGCGCGACCTCCTCGGGGCTGAGCACGACCGGCAGGCGCTCGGGCGTGGGTATCCGGGCCATGCGGTCGCCGAAGCCCGTCCGGCCCAGCGTCGTGTGGAAGAAGAACCGCAGTGCCGTCGCGGCCATGTTCATGCGGGCGTAGCTCGCGCCGAGCGAGGCCATGTGAAGCTGGTAGCGCCGGAGATCCTCCGGCTCGGCCCGGTCCGGCGAGCGGCCGAGGAACACCGCGAACTCGTGGACCTGCCGAATGTAGTCGCTTTTGGTCTTCCCGCCGAACTGGCGGATGGTCATGTCCTCGATCATCCGCCGGCGCAGCGGAGAAACGGCTTCGGAGATCATGGAAGGCTCCCGTCTGGGGTGAGGTGAACCTCACGATCCTCAGACAGGGCGAGCGCCCCTACATCATCATCCGAACTGCGGCCGACACGCGACGCCCCTGCCGCGAGAGCGGCTTAGCCCCATGGCGCAATCCAGATCCAAGCTGAGCTGCTGCAGCGTCTTCTTCGGAGAGGGCGCCGGACTCGGCTGACCGGCCGAAATGAGCCCTCGTCGAAGGCGAGACGGGGCAGCTCCCCCCCAGCGCGGTCACCGATGGTCGGTGACGGCGAAGGCGGGTCGGTGACGCGGAAACATAAACAGGATCAACGCTGTCACCAAAGTCACCATCGTCACCGATGTCGGCTTGGTCGTGACGAGAGCGAGAGAAGGAGTTCGCAAGGGGAAACACACGCCTCCATACGAGATGTTGGGCCGTGCGTGTGACAACGGTGACTTTGGTGACAGCGTTGATCCCGTTCGCTTTTCCGCCGCGAGAATGGGGACGGTAGGATGGTGACAGGCCCGATCGCCTGCACTCCCGGCGAATAGGTTTCCTCCGACATGCCGGCTCTGGGTAGCCCTGTCCTCCTGCAGAACGACGGAGGATGGCATGGGCACGAAGGCTGCGGCAAAGAAGCGGAACAGGGCGGTGACGCTAGCCGGCCCACGGCTGGCGGTCGTCCCCACAGAGCCGGTCCGCATGGTCGACCCGGACACGAGCCGGGAGGCCGTCGTCCATCGTACGGTGGACACCGTCGGCATGATGAGGCGCAACGGCACGGTCACGCGCGAGATGGAGGCGGCGGCGCGGGACTTCGCGGCCGCCTTCACGATCGCGCAGCTCGA
>NZ_CAXTHR010000087.1:15690-18331 GCF_964244095.1 uncultured Methylobacterium sp.
CCTGACGGCGCGAGGTTCACGCCGACCCCGACGTTCACGCGAGGGCCGAGGATGGCCCGCATCTCGGCCCGGCAATACGCGCAGCGCATCGGCGTCTCCGGCTCCTATGTCAGCCGGCTCGTCCGCGACGGAAAGCTGCCGGTCGACGGCCAGGGCCGGATCGACCCGGACGAGGCCGACCGCATCCTGGCCGCGACGCGCGAGCCGGCGCGGCGGGCGAACAGGATCGAGCCTGCTCCGGCACCGGCCCGTCCGGTGCCCCCGGCCGTTTCGCGACCGGCGCCGACGGCGCGACCGTTCGCGTTCGGCGACACGGCCATGCCGGGCTCGTCGGACCTGCCGACGCTGCTGCTGAAGGCGCGCACCAAGACTGAGGTCGAGAAGGGCCGTCTGCTCGAGCTAAAGGCGAAGGTCGAGGCCGGCCGCTTCGTCGATGCCGACGAGGTCAAGGTCGCCGCCTTCAACCGCGCCCGCATCGTGCGCGACGCGCTGCTCAACCTCGCCTCGCGGCTCTCGCCGCTGGTGGCGGCCGAGAGCGACGAGCGCGCCTGCTTCGACCTGATCGACCGCGAGGTCCGCCAGGCTCTCGACGAGCTTGCCGGCCCGATCTGACCGCAACCCTCATCCTGCCGAGGCGGCCTTGTGGGTCCTGGTGCCTGCCACGTGCTGTCCCTCTGCTCCGGAGGCGGCGGACTCGATCTCGGCCTGCGACTGGCGGTCCCGGCTGCTCGCGTCGTCTGCCACGTGGAGATCGAAGCCTATGCCGCCGCCGTCCTGGCGGCGCGCATGGACGAGGACCTCCTCCATCCGGCGCCTCTATGGTCAGATCTGCGAACCTTCGACGGCCGCCCGTGGCGTGGCCGCGTTCATTGCGTCACTGCCGGTTATCCCTGCCAGCCCTTCTCGGTCGCCGGGAAACGGCGGGCCGAGGCCGACGAGCGACACCTATGGCCGCACGTCGCCCGCGTCGTCGGGGAGGTCGAGCCCGACCTCGTCTTCCTGGAGAACGTCGCCCATCATCTCGCCCTCGGCTTTCCCGAGGTCGCCCGAGACCTGGTCGGCCTTCGCTACCGGCTTGCGGCGGGACTGTTCACGGCGGCTGAGGTTGGCGCGCCTCACAGGCGACAGCGCCTCTTCATCCTCGCCGAACGGCTGGCCGACTCCGACGACGGAGAACTTCCGCTCGCGCGGCGGCGACCGGCGGGACGAGGCAGGGCTCGACCGGATGGCGAAGCTCTGGGCGACGCCGACGGCGCGCGACGGGAAGGACGGTTACCTCGTCTCGACCGTGACGCCGGTGAACCGCCTGCTTGGCCGCCAGGTCCTGACGACCGGGACGGCTGGCGACGATGGCTCGAGCGAGAGCCGGGCACTGAACCCGCGCTTCGTCGAGGCGCTCATGGGCTGGCCGCCGGGATGGTCGGAGGCGCACCCACGAACACCGACCGGATCGAGCGATTGCGCCTCCTCGGCAACGGCGTGGTGCCGCTGGTGGCGGCGCATGCGTTCCGGGCTCTTCGCGCTCGGCTCGACGCCGATGCCGGACGCCGTCCCGGCTGACCTTTTCGCGACGACGGCCTGACGCCGTTGCACGGCTCGCAGCCGACTCCCGGCCCGACAGGAGCCGCTTTTTCGCACCGCAGGAGCAACAGCATGGAACGGGTAGCGTGGCATCGCGAGGCACTGGCAGACCTCGGCATCCGCGAGGCGCCGGGACCGGCGAACGACCCCCGCGTCATGAAGCTGTTCCGCGACGGCGGCTTCGGCTGGGTCAAGGACGAGACGACGCCCTGGTGCGCGATCGGCCTGAACGGCTGGCTTGCCCGCGCCGGCGTGCCGGGCACCTCCCGCCCGAACGCCCGCTCCTTCCTCGAGTGGGGCATCCGCCTGGCAGCGCCTGTGCCGGGCTGCATCGTGGTGATCGCGCGCCCACCCGTGCCCTGGCAGGGGCATGTCGGGATCTACGAGGGCGAGGACGACACCCACGTCCGGCTGCTCGGCGCCAACCAGAACGATGGGGTGGCTCGCGGCTGGTTCCCGAAGAGCCGGCTCATTCGCGCCGATGGCCGGCTCGTCTCCTACCGCTGGCCCAAGGGCATCCCGGTGCCGGCTGGCGCTGGCCCGGTCCGGCTCGCGCGAAAGGCCGGCACGCCCGAGACCCGCGCCGCCTGACTTCCACCTCACACCGCAGGAGCACCATCATGCTGACCGACACCAAATCCATCTTTGCCTCGAAGGGCGTCTGGGGCGGCGCGATCGCCGTACTGGCGGCGCTCGCCGGCCTGTTCGGGTACGCGATCTCGCCCGAGCAGCAGGCGCAGATCGTCGAGACGGCTGCGCTGGTCGCCTCGGGCATCGGCGGCCTCGTTTCGCTCTGGGGCCGCATCGCCGCGACCCGCCGTATCGGCTGACGCCGAGTTGCCGCCGTGTCCTGGCTCGGTCTCGCCCGGGCGCTCGTCGCGCTCGCGCTGGCGATCGCCGAGCAGGTCCGCAATCGCGGGCTAGTCGAGGCCGGGCGCGCGGCCGAGGTCGCCGACTCGTTGAAGGTTGCCCATGACCGGATCGACGAGGCGCTGGCTGCTCGTCGCGCTGCTCGCGCTCGCGATGCCGACCCTGGCCGGCTGCGCGACGACGACGGCCA
>NZ_CAXTHR010000088.1:0-18144 GCF_964244095.1 uncultured Methylobacterium sp.
GCGAGGGTCGGGAGAGGGGAGCCCCGTATCCGGACCCGTCGCTCCCCTCACCCGACCCGCTCCGCAGGCCACCTTCTCCCGCAGAGAGGAGAGGGAAACATGCGTCGCGCCATCTTCGCGCAGCGCGGCTGTCGTCAGTGCGCCATCAGCATCGGCAGGTCGGCATGCGCCAGGAGGTGGCTGGTCGGGCCGCCGAAGATCATCTGGCGCAGGCGGCTCTGGGTGTAGGCGCCCTTGATCAGCAGGTCGGAGCCGAATGCCTTCGCCTCGGCGAGGAAGGTCTCGCCCGGCGTGCGGCGCCCGGCCGGCAGCGCCCGGAAGTCGGCGGCGACGCCCTCGCAGGCGAGCGAGCGGGCGAGATCCTCGGCGCTCGGCCCCGGCACCGTGCCGCCCTCGACGCTGAGCACGAGGACGCGGGCCGCCGCCCGCAGCAGCGGCATCGCGAAGGCGACGGCGCGCGCCGTCTCGGTCGAGCCGTTCCAGGCGATCAGCACCGCCTCGCCGAACCGCGTCGGCGGGGTGGGTGGCGCCACCAGCACCGGCCGGCCGCCCTCGAACAGGGCGGTCTCCAGGGTGGTCATGCGCGGGGCGCCGTCCTCGGCGCCGGGGCGCGCCACGACGGTCGCCGAGAACAGGCGCGCGTACTGCCCGAGGAAGGCGTCGCCCGCCGGCACGTCCTGGCGCCAGCGGTAGCGGGCACCGGCGCCGGCGACGTTCTCCGGCACGCACAACCCGTCGCGGGCGTGGCGCGGGATGCCGGCCGCGTCCATGAAGGCGACGAAGCGCCCGCCGGCCTCCGCGGCCTCGGCCCGGTCGGCCTCCTCGTCGCGCAGCCACGTCATGCCGCCGACCATGTCGACGGGCACGTACTCGGCGAGCGCCGGCCGCAGCGACACGCCCTCGATCAGGCTGCCGAACCGCTGCGCCACGAGGCGGGTGGTCTCCAGCACGGAGGGCAGCGCGTCGTGCAGCGCGATCGGAACCAGCAGGGTCTTCATCGCCGTGGCCTCGCTTCCGTTCCCCGGTATCGCCCCGAGGCTAATGCGGATCGCGGCGCCGGGGAACTCGGGCGGGGGCGACGCGCACACGGATTTCGCTGCGCCGACGGTGGCGCGGCGGCGGCTTCAGTCGCAGGTGACCAGGGCCGAGGGACGCAGCGCCTGTCCCGCGCGGTCGACGATCGGCGCGAAGTCGCCGGTCTCGGGGTTGCGGATCAGCAGCGCGCCCGTCGCCACGCCGAAATGCGCGCCGTGGATCGCGAGGGTGCCCGCATCGACCCGGTCGCGGATGAACGGGAAGGTCAGCAGGTTCTCCATGCTCTGGCTCACCATCGCGTGCTCCAGGCGCGTCGTGTAGTCCTCGGCGGTGGAGTCGCCGGCCTTCTCCACCGCCGGCGCGACGAGCGAGACCCACTTGCCGATGAAGTCTCCGGCCGAGAGCGGCTTGGCCTTGTCGGCGTAGGCCCTGATGCCGCCGCAGCCCGCGTGGCCGAGCACGACGATGTGGCTCACCTCCAGCGACTGCACCGCGAACTCGATCGCCGCGGAAGTGCCGTGATAGTCGCCCCCGGTCTCGTAGACCGGCACGATGTTGGCGACGTTGCGGATCACGAACAGCTCGCCGGGGCCGACGTCGAAGATCGCCTCCGGCGCGACGCGGCTGTCGCAGCAGCCGATCACCAGCGTATCGGGGGCCTGCGTCTTGGCGAGCTGGGCGAAGCGCCGCCGCTCGTTGGGGAAGCGGTCGGAGAGGAACGCGCGGTAGCCGTCGGTCAGGGCGGGGGGGAACATGGAGCCTCCTGCGAAATCGCGTCGTGCGGCCGGGATGGCCGCATTCCGGCGTCATGCGGCCTGCCAGCGGAGCGCCACCGGCTCGGCCGGAACGTCGCCCGCGACGAGGCGTCGTGCCAGCGCGGCGAGCCCGGCCGGCTCGATGCGCGCGTCGGTCGCGGCGAGTTCGGCAAGCGGCCACCAGCGGGTGCCGTGCAGCGGGTTGTCCTCGGTCTCCAGCAGCCGGCCGGTGTCGATCCGGTCGTCCGGCAGGCGCACGAGGAAGTAGCGTTCGCGCGCCTCGCGCGGCTGCCGGAACAGGTGGAACGGGCCGTCGCAGGCGGCGACCTGCGGCCCGATCACGCAATCGGCGACGCCGATCTCCTCGGACAACTCGCGCCGGCAGGCCTCGACATGGCTCTCGCCCGGCTCCAGCCCGCCGCCGGGCATGAACCAGAACCGCAGCGGCCTGCCGTCCGGCCCGGTGGCGTGGACCGATTCGTACTCGATCAGCAGCAGCCGGTCGGCCGGGTCGAACACCAGCGCCCGGGCGGCGTGGCGGATCGGGATCGTCGTGTCGGTATCCATGAAACCTCGCATGAAAACCTCGCATGAAACCTCGATAGCAGGATTTCGCGAAGCCCTCATCCGATCCGGGCCGGCATCCAGATCACCACCGGCAGCCCGTGCGCGTCCCGCTCCGGCGGGTCGGGCAGCGGCGTCGCGGTGCCGAGCAGATGGTCGCGGGCGACGACGAGGGCGGCCATCGCGTCGAGGTGGTCGTCGGCGCCGACCCCGCGCGGCCTGTCCGACAGGACCAGCGCCTCCGGCAGGCCGGCGGCGGCCAGCAGCGCCCGGCGCAGGGCCAGCCCCGCCTGCCTCTGCGGTCCCTTCTTGCCCGCGCCCAGGGGTTGGTCGCCGTTGAGGCGGCGAAAGGCGATCTCGGGATGGACCTCGTGCACGCGCCCCACCAGGTCGGGCCGCGCGCGCAGCAGGTGGTCGACCTCGCGGATGTAGGGGAAGATGTTGAAGCACTGGATCGAGGGGGCGAAGGGCGGGTTGCTGCCCGCCCGCGACAGGGCCTTGGCCGCCGCGTAATCCGCTGCGTAGATCGCGGCCCGCGGCGGCACCGGGAACACGCTCGACCGGCCCGTGCGGCCGAGGAACGCGCGGGCGGCCCGGTCGGCGGCGCGTCCGCCGCCCTGCACCCGGTCCGGCAGGCCGATCGGCACGTCGATGCCGACGCCGAGCGGCGCCTCCGGGGCGTCGAGGCAATCCGCGACGCGGGCGAACAGGGCCGAGCGGTGCCGCGCGGGATCATCGAGGTCGAGCAGGGTGCCGGCCCAGGCGCCGCGGCAGCCGTCGAGCCCCGCGATCCACCGCGCCATCGTAAGCCTCCTTGAACCGCCGCCCAGGGGACGGTATCCGCATCCGGCCTCGCGGACGAGGCAGGGCCCGTCGTGTGGAAGCGCCGCCATGACCGAGCCCCGTCCGCGTCGCAGTCTCCTGTCCCGCACGAGCTCGGACCCGCGCGTGCTTGAGAACGCCCGCGCGCTGCCGCCCACGATCGTGCCGATCGCGGAACGGGTATGCGCCGCATGAGCGCCGACCTGCCCGAGGTCGGCATCCGCCTCCTCGACCCGCGGCTTACCGGCTGGGGGTTTCCGCGGTGGGGCTCGGCGCTGTCGGCCGGCCTCGACCTCCACGCCTGCCTCGACGCGCCCCTCGACCTGATGCCGCAGGCCGCGCCGGCACTGATCCCCGCAGGCTTCGCGGTGCTGATCCGCGATCCCGGCTGGTGCGGCCTCGTGTTCCCGCGCTCCGGCCTCGGACACCGGGCGGGGCTGGTGCTCGGCAACGGCACCGGGGTGATCGACGCCGACTACGAGGGCCCGCTGCTGGTCTCGGCCTGGAACCGCAACCCGGCGGGCGACCCGATCCGGATCGCGCCGGGCGAGCGCATCGCGCAACTCGTGTTCACGCGGGTCGCGCGGCCGCGGCTGGTGGTGTCGGACGAAGGAGGTCCGGGCTCGGCGCGAGGCGGCGGGGGGTTCGGGTCGAGCGGGCGGTGATCGAAGCGACCGGGTTCGCCGATGTCCCGGCATGATCGAAGAGGGCGCGCGCCCCCTTGCCCCGCAGGCGGGGCGAGGGGATGCACGTCCGACGATCCGGACACGGCCCGAAACGATCCTACTCCGCCGCCGCGGTCACGCCCTCCGGCAGCCCGAACCGACCGATCGTGTCCTGCAACCGCAAGGCCGCGTTGATCAGCGCCATGTGCGAGAACCCTTGCGGGGTGTTGCCGCGCTGCTCGCCGGTCGCCGCGTCGATCATCTCCGCGAACAGGCCGACGTCGTTGCCCCGCGCCACGAGGCGCTCGAAGGCGGCCTTGGCCTCCCCCGTCCGGCCGTCGAGGGCGAGGCAGCCCACGCGCCAGAACGCGCAGGCGGTGAAGGTGGCCTCGTCGCCCTCCAGGCCGTCGTCCATGCGGTAGCGGTAGATCAGGTCGCCGACGCCGAGGTCGCGCTCGATCGCGGCGAGCGTCGCGCGCATGCGCGGGTCGTCGGCGTCGATCGCGCCGAACAGCACGGCGCGCATCACCGCCGCGTCGAGGTGGTGCGAGCCGTAGGCGCCGGTGAACGCCTGCTTCTTCGCGCTCCAGGCTCTATCAAGGTACTCGGCGCGGATCTCGGCGGCGATCCGCTCCCACATCTCGATCTTCTCGACCGGCACGCCCTTGATCTTGCGGCCGATGCGGGCGGCATCGCTCAGCGCGACCCAGAGCATCGCCTTGGTGTGGAGCTGCTGGCGCGGGCCGGTGCGCAGCTCCCAGATGCCGTCGTCGGCCGCATCCCGGCGGGCGATCGCGTTGGCCGTCAGGTTGTCGAGCACCTCGGGCAGGCGATCGTTGACCTTCTCGGGCGGATCGTAATCGACCGCTTCCAGGAAGACGCAGAGCGCGCGGACCAACTCGCCGTAGATGTCGTGCTGGTCCTGGGCCGCCGCGGCGTTGCCGATCAGAGGCGGGCCGACGTTGCGCCAGCCCGAGAGGTGGCCCAGCTCCTCCTCCGGCGGCATCGCGTCCACGATGCCGTAGAGCAGGTGGGTGTCGCGGCCGTAGCTGCCGTCGGCCTCGCGCAGGAAGCGCAGGAACTCGGCGGCCTCGCGGACGTAGCCGAGCATCACGAAGGCGGTGACGGTGAAGGTCGCGTCCCGCATCCAGGTGAAGCGGTAATCGTAGTTGCGGTTGCCCGGCACCGCCTCCGGCAGGCCGGCGGTGGCGGCGGCCACGATCGCGCCGGTCGGCGCGTAGGTCAGCAGCTTGAGGCACAGCGCCGAGCGCAGCACCGCCTCCCGGTAGGGCCCGTCATAGGTGCAGCGCGCGCTCCAGCGGCGCCAATAGGCGATCGTCGCCTCGGCCCGCCGCTGCGCCCCCGCCAGGTCGTCGAGCGCAGCCGCGTCGCCGTCCTCGCCGTGGGTGAGGACGAGGTAGGCGGTCTCGTCCGCGCCGATCGAAAACCGGCTCTCGGCGGTCGCCCCGGCGATCCGCGGCGGCTCCGTCGCGATCACCCGCAGGCGCTGCCGGCCCGCCTCGAACAGCACCGAGCGGCCGTCGGCGATCGGCACGGCGTCGCAGCGGGCGTAATCGAAGGTCGGGCACACGGTGAAGCGGCCCGAGACACGGCCCGCGTCGCAGGTGAGCAGGCGGATCAGCCGGCTCTCGCCCTCGCCGTCCGGCCCTTCCTCGGGCTCCGGGTCCGGCGGGTTCAGCGGCATCACGTCGATCAGCCGGGCGCGGCCCGTCGCGGTGGTGAAGGTCGTCTCCAGCACGTTGGTGTCGGGCAGATAGCGGCGCGACACCGATTCGAGGCCGTCGCATTCGATCCGGCAGGACCCGCCCTTCGCGTCGTCCAGCAGCGCCAGGAACAGGGCCGGCGAGTCGTGACGCGGCCAGCACAGCCAGTCGACCGAGCCGTCGCGGGCGATCAGCGCGGTCGAATGGGTGTCGCCGATGCAGGCGTAGTCTTCGATGGGCTTGAACACGGCGCCGGGCTTCTTCGGGTTCACCCCGACCTAACGTTCCGGCCTCGCGATTCGGCGAAGCTCGGCGATATGCCACATGGGCTCACCCGCCGGCGTGGAACTCCGCCACGTGCTGGGCGACGATCGCGTCGAACGAGGCGTCGGCCGTGAACCCCAGCGCCAGGGCGCGCTCGGTGGCGAAGGCTTCGGGCCACGTCGCGATGATGCGCGCGACCGCCTCGTCCGGCTCGCGCCGGATCAGCGCCACCGCCCGTTCGCCGGCAACCCTGCGCAGGGCCTCGATCTCGTCCGCCACCGTCGCGGACACGCCCGGCAGCGTCAGCGAGCGGCGCAGGCCCAGCCGCGAAAGGTCGAGGCCGGCGGCGTGGAGCAGGAAGCCGGTGGCCGCGCCGGGGCTGGCGAACCAGTGCCGCACGGTGTCGGGCACCGGCAGCACCGCCGGCCGGCCGGCGAGCGGCTCGCGGATGATGCCGGAGAAGAAGCCCGACGCGGCCCGGTTCGGCTTGCCCGGGCGCACGCAGATCGTCGGCAGGCGCAGACCGACGCCGTCGAGGAAGCCGCGGCGGGAATAGTCGGCGAGCAGCAATTCGCCCATGGCCTTCTGCGTGCCGTAGGAGGAGGCCGGCGTCACGATCCAGTCGTCGCCGATCACCGGCGGCAACGGCGGGCCGAACACCGCCAGCGAGGAGGTGAAGATCACCTTCGGCCGGTAGCCGTCGGCGGCGTGCGCCGTGCGGATCGCATCGAGCAGCAGGCGTGTGCCGTCGAGGTTGACCCGGTAGCCGAGTTCGAGGTCCGCCTCGGCCTCGCCGGAGACGACCGCGGCGAGGTGGAAGACGACGTCCGGCCGCCCCGCGACGGCGGCCTCCGCCGCGCCCGGCGCGGCGAGGTCTGCGGCCTCGGCCCGGACGGTGCCGGCGAACCCCGCCGGCGCGTCGGGCCGGACCACGTCGAGCAGGGTGAGCGCGTCGAGCGGGTGACCGCCGACGCGGCCCGCCTCGGCCAGCGCCTTCGTCAGGCGCCGGCCGATCATGCCGGCGGCGCCGAGGATCAGGACGTGCATGGGAAACTCCTTGGCGCTCCGGGCCGCCGCATCGCGTGCGACCGGTCGAGGGTCGATCACCGCATCAGGTCGAGGGCGCGCGGGAAGAGGTCCGGCCCGCCGAAATTGCCGGATTTCAGGGCGAGCAGCATCGGCTCGCCGCCGGCCGTGCGCAGCACCGGCACGCCGGCCGCGATCTCCGGCCCGACCAGGAACGCCCTCAGCCCGAGCCGGTCGACGACGGCGCCGGAGGTCTCGCCGCCGGCGACGACGAGGCGGCGGACGCCGCGCGCGACGAGCGCAGCCGCCAGCGTCGCCAGCGCCGCCTCGACGGCGTGGCCGACGCGCGCGCCGCCGTGCTTCGCCTGGAGCGCGCGCACCGCCTCGGGGGGCGCGCTGCCGGCGATCAGCACCGGGCCTGCCTCCAGGCGCTCAGTGGCCCAGCCGATCGCCGCCTCGACCTCCGCGGGTCCCGCGAGCAACGCCTCCGTGTCGAGGCGCAGCACCGGCATGTGCGCGGCCGCCGCCTCGATCTGACCGAGCGTCGCCTGCGAGCAGCTTCCGGCAAGGCACGCCGCATGGCCGCCGACCGCATCGCCCGCGACGGCGCCGGCCTCCGGCCTGCCGCGCCCCTGCGCGACCAGCGCCCGCGCGAGGCCGAGGCCGAGGCCGGAGGCGCCGCAGGAGACGCGGCGCGCGAGCGCGGCGCGGCCCAGGATCTCGAGGTCGGCATCGAAGATCGCGTCGGCGATGGCCGCGCCGTGGCCCTCGGCCGCCAGTGCGTCGAGGCGCGCCGCCACGGCTTCCGCCCCCTGCGCCACCGTCGCGATGCCGACCAGCCCGACCGGGCCCGCGCTCTGGCGGGCGAGCACCCGCACGAGGCTCGAATCGTGCATGGGGTTGAGGGGATGGTCCTTCAGCGGGCTCTCGGCGAGCAGCGTCGCGCCGACGAAGAGATGGCCGTGGCAGACGCTGCGCCCGGTCTCGGGGAAGGCGGGCGTGACCAGCGCGATTCTCTCGCCCGCATCCGCGCGCAGCGCGTCGAGGACCGGGCCGATGTTGCCCGCGTCGGTGGAATCGAACGTCGAGCAGACCTTGAACAGCACGTGGCCGGCGCCGCGCCCGCGCAGCCAGCCGTCGGCCGCCCGCGCGCGCGCCACCGCCTCGTCCGCGGGGATCGAGCGGCTCTTGAGGGCGACGACCACCGCATCGACCTCGGGCAGGGCGAGGTCGTCGGCCGGCACGCCGATCGTCTGGACGGTGCGCAGCCCCGCCTTGCTCAGTGTGTTGGCGAGGTCGGAGGCGCCGGTATAGTCGTCGGCGATGCAGCCCAGGGCGAGGCTCATCGGACGGCCGCCCCTTGCCCCGCCCCTTGCGCCGCGCGGTAGGGCGCGAACCAGCCGAGCCCCTCCGCCGTGCCCGCGGCCGGGTTGTACTCGCAGCCCACGTAGCCGTCGTAGCCGAGCCGGTCGAGCTCGGCGAACAGGAAGGCGTCGTCCAGCTCGCCGGTGCCGGGCTCGTGGCGCGCGGGTACCGACGCGGTCTGGACATGGCCGACGATTCCCATCAGCGCGCGCAGCCGCATGGTCACGTCGCCGTGCAGGATCTGGCAATGGTAGAGATCGAACTGCAACTTCAGGTTCGGCAGGCCGAGGTCGTGGATCAGGGCCGCCGCCCGGCCGAAGTCGTTCAGGAAGTAGCCCGCCATGTTGCGGCCGTTGATCGGTTCCAGCACGAGGTCGAGGCCCGCCCGCCCGAGGGCCTCGGCGGTCCACGCCACCGCCCGGCGATAGGCGTCGATCGCTGCCGGATCGTTCGCGTCGGCGAGCCCCGCCATCAGGTGGAGGCGGGCGGCGCCGGTGGCCTCGGCGTAACGCAGGCCCGTCGCGACGCCGGCCTTCAACTCGTCGAACCGTTCCGGCAGGGCGGCCAGGCCGCGCTCGCCCGCGGCGAAATCGCCCGGCGGCAGGTTGAACAGCGCCTGGGTCAGGCCGTGGCGCCGCAGGCGCTCGGCGATGGTCTCGGGCGGGTGCTCGTAGGGGAACAGGAACTCGACGGCGGTGAAGCCCTGGTCCGCGGCCGCGGCGAAGCGGTCGAGGAACGCGAGCTCCGTGAACATCAGGGTGAGGTTGGCGGCAAAGCGCGGCATGTCCGTCAGGCTCCCCTTGAGCTCTTCGCCGCCGGCAGCGTCGTGCCCGAGACCTGCGCGTAGACGCGCGCGACGGAGGCGTCGTCGTCGCGGCCCATGCCGGAGCCCGAGGCCATCAGGAACATCTGCAGGGCGGCCGCCGCCACCGGCACCGGGTATGTCCCGGCGCGCGCCATGTCCTGGACGATGCCGAGGTCCTTCACGAAGATGTCGACCGCGCTCTTCGGGTCGTAGTCGCCGTCGAGCACGTGCGGCATCCGGTTCTCGAACATCCACGAATTGCCGGCCGACTTGGTGATGACCTCGTAGACCCGGCGCAGGTCGAGGCCCTGCTTGGCCGCAAAGCCCATCGCTTCGGACGCGGCGGCGATGTGCACGCCCGCGAGCAACTGGTTGATCATCTTGAACGCCGCGCCCGCTCCGGCGGCGTCGCCGAGCTCGTAGAGCGTGCCGGCCATGGCATCCAGCGCCGGCCGGGCCGTCTCGAAGGCCGCCGCCGAGCCGGAGGCGAGGAAGGTCAGCGCGCCCTCGGCGGCGCGCGCGGCGCCGCCGCTCATCGGTGCGTCGAGGTAGTGCCGGCCGGTGGCCTCCAGCCTTGCCGCGAGCCGCCGGGCGATCGCCGGGTCCATGGTGGCCGAGGACACGAACACCGCGCCCGAAGGCATCGCCTCGGCCGCGCCGTCCGGGCCGAACAGCACGGCTTCCGTCTGCGCGGCGTTGACGACGACGCAGATCACCACGTCCGCGCCCGCCGCGGCCTCGGCGGGCGTCGCCACGCCGCGGCCACCGAGCTCGGAGAAGCGCGCCACCGCGTCCGGGTTCACGTCGCAGGCCGCGACCGTGAAGCCGGCGCGCAGCAGCGAGGCTGCCATGCCCAAGCCCATCGAGCCGAGGCCGATCACCGCGGCGCGGCCGCGTTCCGTGGATGCTGTCATCGGTCGTGTCCGGTCTGGCGCCGAGGCGGATGCGGGCTTGCGGGTCCCGCCGGGCGGCAGCCCGGCGAGCATCGAAGGCGTCAGCGGTTCACGAGGCCCTTGGGCGTCACGAAGGTCGCGACCGCGCCGAGCACCAGCATGCAGGCCAGCGCGTACATGCCGGTCGCGGTGTTGCCGCTGTAGTCCTTGAGCGCGCCGATCACGTAGGGGCTGGCAAAGCCCGCCAGATTCCCCACCGAGTTGATCAGCGCGATGCCGGCGGCGGCGCCCGCCCCCGAGAGGAAGGCGGTGGGCAGCGACCAGAACAGCGGCGCGCAGGTGAGCACCCCGCCGGCGGCGATCGACAGGGCCATGATCGCGATCACCGTGCTGCCGGCGGTCGCGGCCACGACGAAGCCGGCCGCGCCGCAGAGCGCCGGGACGATCAGGTGCCAGCGGCGCTCGCGCATCCGGTCGGCGCTGCGGCCGAGCAGGATCATCACGAACACCGCGAACAGGAACGGGATCGCGCTGATGAGGCCGATGTTGAGGTTGCCGGTGACGCCGGTGGATTTCACCAGGGTCGGCATCCAGAAGGTCAGGCCGTACTGGCCGGTGACGAAGCAGAAGTAGATGACGCTCATGAACCACACCCGGCCGTTGCGGAACACGGTCGCGATCGTGTGCGGGCTCGATTCCTTGCCGAGGTTGTCGGCCGCGATGTCGCGCTCGATCACCGCCTTCTCGGGCTCGGTCAGCCACTTGGCCTCGGAGGCCCGGTTGTCGAGGTAGAAGAACACCGCGATGCCCACGAGCACGGCGGGCACCGCCTCGATCACGAACATCCACTGCCAGCCGGCGAGCCCGTGCGCGCCGTTGAAGGCGTCCATGATCCAGCCGGACAGCGGGTTGCCGAAGATGCCCGACACCGGGATCGCGGCCATGAACACCGCGATCACCTTGGCCCGGCGATGGGCCGGGAACCACGCCGTCGTGTAGAGGATCACGCCCGGATAGAAGCCGGCCTCGGCGAGCCCCAGCAGGAAGCGCATGAGGTAGAAGGTGGTGGCCGAGTTCACGAACAGGAATGCGCCCGAGATGATCCCCCAGGTGATCATGATCCGCGCGATCCAGATCCGTGCGCCGACCTTGTGCAGGATCACGTTCGAGGGCACCTCGAACAGGAAGTAGCCGATGAAGAACACGCCCGCGCCGAAGCCGTAGACCGTCTCGCTGAAGCCGAGGTCCTGCGCCATCTGAAGCTTGGCGAAGCCGACGTTGACCCGGTCGAGGTAGGCCACGACGTAACAAAGCATCAGGAACGGCACGAGGCGCCAGAACACCTTCGCGTAGGTCTGCTCGACGAAGTCCGTCGTCGGCACGGCGCTTCCGGGAAGCGCAGCGGCTTGCACGTTCATGGGCGTCCTCCGTCGCCGGCGTTCTTCGCGCGCCGGCGTCCTCTGCTTGTTTCTGCACCGTCCAGCGGTGCTTGAAAGCTGCCTAACGCGTTTTGGCACCGCTGCCAATCCGGTTGTGGGTGACAGAGACACGGGCTATGTCGGTCCCGGATCACCCGTCCGAAGGGCGCCCATGAACATCCAGCGGCGCCTCGTGACGCTGGCCGACGTCGCGCGGGAGGCCGGCGTCGGCGAGAGCACCGTCTCGCGGGTGCTGCGCAACCACGGCTCGTTCTCGGCCCGCACGGCCGAGAGCGTCGCCGAGGCCGTGGCGCGCCTCGGCTACGTGCCGAACCGGCTTGCCGGGTCGCTCGCCGGCAACGCCGCCTCGGCCGGGTCGCAGCTCGTGGGCATCGTGATCCCGTCGCTTGCCAACATCGTCTTCCCCGACCTGCTGCGCGGCCTGACCGGGGCGCTCGACCGCACCAGCTTCCAGAGCGTGATCGGGGTGAGCGACTACGACCCGGACCGGGAGGAGGCGCTGGTCGGCGCCCTGCTGTCGTGGCGTCCCGCCGGGCTGGTGGTGACCGGGCTGGAGCACAATCCGGGCACCGTCGCGCGGCTGCGGGCGGCCGGCATCCGCATCGTCGAGATGATCGACACCGACGGGCCGGGGCTCGACATCGTCGTCGGGTTCTCGAACCGGGCGGTGGGCGAGGCGAGCGCCCGCCACCTGCTGGCGCGGGGCTACCGCCGACTCGGCTACGTCGGCCACGACATCTTTCGCGATCTCAGGGCCGGGAAGCGCCTTTCCGGGTTCGAGGCGGGCCTGAACGCTTCGGGGCACGGCCTGATCGACCGCGAGATCGTGCCGGAGCCCTCGTCGGCCACGGCCGGCCGCGCCGGTCTGGACCGGCTGCTCGACCGCACGCGCGACCTCGACGCAGTGTACTTCTCCAACGACGACATGGCGCTCGGCGGCTTCTTCTGTTGTCTGGCCCGCGGGTGGTCGATCCCCGGCCGGCTGGCGCTGTTCGGCTGCAACGGGCTCGACATCACCGCCGCGATGCCGCAGCCGCTCGCGACGATCCGCACGCCGCGCCTGGAGATCGGCGCGGTCGCCGCCGAGCGCCTCACTGCAGGCGGCCCGGCCGAGACGATCGACCTCGGCTTCGAACTGGTGGAAGGCGCGACCGCATGACGGAATCGAAGCTGCGCGAGGACATCTGCCGCTACGGGCGCTCGCTGTTCGAGCGCGGGCTGACGCCGGGCTCGTCGGGCAACATCTCGCTCCGCCTGGACGACGGCGGCTGGCTGGTGACGCCGACCAACGCCTCGCTCGGTTTCCTCGACCCGGCGCGGATCGCGCGCCTCGACGCCGCGGGCGCGGTGATCTCGGGCGACAAGCCGACCAAGGAGATCCCGCTCCACGCCGCGCTCTACGAGAGCCGCCGGCAGGCCCGCGCCATCGTCCACCTGCATTCGACCCATGCGGTCGCCGTCTCGATGCTGCCGGAGATCGATCCGCGGGCGGTGCTGCCGCCGCTGACGGCGTATTACCTGATGCGCACCGGCGGCACGGCGCTGGTGCCCTACTACCGGCCCGGCGACCCGGCTGTCGCCGACGCGATCCGGGGCCTGGCCGGCCGCTACAGCGCGGTGCTGCTCGCCAATCACGGCCCGGTCGTCGCCGGCGAGAGCCTGGAGGCGGCGGTGTTCGCCACCGAGGAACTGGAGGAGACCGCCAAGCTCTACCTGCTGCTGCGCAACCTCAACCCGCGCCACCTCAGCCCGGCCCAGGTCGAGGACCTCGTCGCGCATTTCGGGCTGACGCTGCCGGCGCACGAGCCGCACGGGCCCGGCTGCCCGTGAAACCAGGGCCGTCCGGGGATCGGCCATGAGGCGGCATGCTGCGCAGATCCGCCCGAAAGCGCGTGCCGGACGCGACGCTGTCCGTCGCGTCAGCGCGCGTTCGCATCCGTCGATGCGATCGATTCGAGCAGACCGAGATAGAAGGCCGCGGGGCGTTCGGCGCGAGCCTCGAGCGCACTGACCTCCGTGGCATGCGTGAGGTCGAGCGTCGGCGAGCGGGCGAGGTTCGTTGCCAGCGGGACCCTGATCTCGGGATGCGCCGCGAGGATGCCGGCAAATGCCGTGCGGGACAGTTCGAAGACGAGACTCTGCGTGACCGCACCGATCCGGGCAGGATGCGGCAGGCCGGACAGAAAAGCGCGTCGCCCGAAAACCTGGGTTGCGACGTAGCGCTCCTCGACGAAGCCGGGCCGGTCGGGCCGCGCGCGAAGCCGCTTGATCAAGCCCTCGCCGACGATGAAGAGCGATGAGCGCACCGTGCCCGCCGCGATGATCGAGGCGCCCGCCTGAACCTTCTGCTCGATCAGCGCGTCGGCGATCCGGGCCTGGACCTCCGGCGGCAGACCGCGGAACAGCCCGCATTGCTGCACGAGTACGCGCCGGTCGACGGTGCGGTCCGCGACGCGGATTCGGCGCTCGGCGTTCACGACCTCCTGCTTGGGATAGGAAACGCCGATCCCGGCATCGCGCAGATGCGCCAGGATGCTCTTGATCACCGCGTGATCGGAGGACAGCCCCAGGTCGTGGTTGGCGATCACGTAGCGGATCGCGTAGATCACGCCGTCCCGATCGAGCCGGATCGCGTGGACCCGCGGCGCATCGACGAGGGTGATCCCAGCGGCTCCGAGCACGCCGGCGAGCAGGATGCGCTCCGCGCTGTCGGCCGTGACGTCGTAATCGAGGCAGATCTCGATGACGCGCTGCTCGCTCTTGTCCGGCCGGTCGAAATTCGTGATCGAGGCCGTGCCGAGGGCGATGTTCGGGATCGTGACGAGGCGGCGCGCCTTGGTCAGGATCGTGGTGCTGCGCCAGGTCGACTGCACCACGGTCCCGTCGACCTCGCCGATCCTGACGCGGTCGCCGACCATGAAGGCGTTCTCGACGTTCAGGGCGGCGCCGTTGAAGACGGCGAGGATGACGTCCTTGAGTGCCAGCCCGATGATCGCGAGGCTCAAGCCGCCCGCTGCGACGACGGCGCCGATGTCCCAGCCGTACACGCCCGTCATGATGATCGCGGCGCCGACGACGAAGACGAACAGGCTCGCCACGTCGCCGATGAGATGGGGCAGGGCCTTGCCGGCCCGGCGCTCGAGCAGGCCGTGGATCAGGTCGCGTCGGACGAAGCGCGCGGTCAGGAGGGCGGCGATGCCGAGCAGGAGCGCCATCTCGGCGCGCCGAACGGCCTCGAAGCTGATGCCGGTGAGGAAGGTGAAAGGGCGCGCGAACAGATCTTCGAGCAGGAGCAGCCCCGAGACCGCCAGGAAGGACAGGATCAGGGCCAGCGGCGGGCGCGGGACGAGGCGCGCACGCATCAGGCGGCCTTCAGACTGAAGTGGAAGCCGACCCGGTCCGGCTCGCCGTCGAGGAGGGACAGGGAGCCGTTGAAATGCTCGAAGGTGAGCCGAGCCAGGATCAGCGGGCTGCCGGTTTCCTCGTCCGTCGCCATGCCGAACGCCACCAGTTCGTCGAGGTTCGGCACGGTGCCGTTCCAGGCACCGGACCCCGCGACACGGCCGACGATCACGCCGTCCTCCGTTCTGATCGTGATGACGAGGGCTGTCGCATCCGAGCGCCGCTGCAGCACGAGGACGACGGTTCGGAGCGCCGCGCGCAGGAGCGATGCGTCGCAGAGCGCCGGCGGCAGGCCGGCCGACGCGCTGACCTGGATCGCAGGGGCCCCGCCGGCTTCGGCGGCGATCGCCGACGTCAGAGCCGTCACGTCGACGGGTTCCGGTTCGGCGCGCTTGAGGCGCTCGCGCATCAGGAGCATCGTCGACTGGTCTTCCACGGCGGTGTTCAGGCGGTGGACCTCTCTGGCGGCGAAGGCGAGGGACGGTCCGGCGACCTCGGGATCGCCACGCATCGCCGTATCGATGGCGCCCTGAACGGCGATGAGCGGATCGCGTATCAGCAGGACCAGTTCGGACAGAAGACCGAGCTTCCACGCATCGAGGTCGTTCAGCGATTGGCGGATCTGGTCGTAGGCCCGTGCCTTGCTGCGCACGTCCTGGAGACGCCCGGAGAAGCTGCGTTCCAAGCGTGCCCGCAAGGCGCGGAACTGGAACAGCCCGATCAGCACGATTGCCAGCACGACCCCCGTCGCCGATGCGGTGGACAGGACGATCCGGTTGCGGGCCTGAGCGAGCGCATCGGTGAGCTCCTCCGCCACGGTGATGTGGATGACCGGCTGCCGGCTCACGTCGACGATCGGGATCGTCTGCACGAAGACCTCGCGGCCCTCGCCCCGCGACGCCTGAGCGGCGGTCTCGGCCGGGTTGAACGGTGCAAGCGCGAGCATGTCGCGCGCCTCGGGTCGGGAGAAGCGGATGTAGAGGACCTCACCCTTCGTCAGGTCGCCCGTCCCGCGCGTACGGTCGAGGGTCTCGGCCACACGCCGATCGAGTGCGAAGCCGAAGTCGAGGCCGGTCGCCTGCGCGGCAATCTGCAACGCATCCCAGGGCGAGCTGCCGAGTTCCACGTTGCCGACGAAGGTCTCGCCGGACACGACCGGCGCGATCACGCGCAGTTCCGGGCCGATGCGGCCGATTTCCAGGCCGACCACGGGGACGCGCGATTTCATGACGGCGGCGACCATCGCCCGATCCGCCAGGCTGTCTCCGAACAGGTCGGGACGATGCGCCCGGAAGAAGTTGACGTCGGCGGTCACCTGGAAGCCGAGGACGGTGACGCCGAAGCGGGGCCTCAGCACCTGCTCGAAGAGCGGCACCGAACGCCGGGCGAGTTCCGGGCGGTCGCGCTGCATGAGCGCGGCCATGATGAGCGTGTCCCGTGCGATGATTTCCGCACCGAGGCGCAGCGCCTGCAGGCGCGCCTCGGATGCCTCGCGATAGACCGTCTCGAAGCGCGAGGCCCGCGTCTGCGCATCGCCGATCAGGGCCTCGCGAGAGCCGGCGTACTGGCTGACACCAGCCAGCGTCCCCGCGGCGCTGATGAAGACCGAGACGACGAGGGCGAGAATGACCTGTCGCGCGTCGAAGGCCCCGCCATCCCCACGTGATTCGAAGCCGCCCTCTGGTATCGTCGAGATCGGCACCGGCTTCTCTGCCCTGGTCATGTGATCGCGACGTGCCCGCTGAACCGAAGAACCGCGCCGGGCTGCCCACCGCCTGCCTTAAGCCCTGCGGTGTCGAGCGTCTCGGCGATGCCCCCTGAGAGGTTGGGGCCAATTCGAGCCGGCGCCCGTCGCGCCGGCCGAAGCCCTGAATATTCTCCTGACATCACGGCGTGGCCGCAGGCTGTAGCACATGAACAACACAGCCGAACTTGCTTTTCAGTCCATCCGATTTCCGCGGCGGCCGCTGCCCAGGGCTTGGATGCTCGACCTCGGTGCGCCCGCGCACCGATGGCACGGACGCCCATCGAGGGGCCGATCGCGATGCACCCGTCGAAGGTCGGCATCGCGACCGCGCGGCGCCCCATGCCGCTGACGGCGTCGCGCGGTCCGCCTTTGAGTGGAGGCGGCAAAGTCTGGCAATGTCCTGCGAATTGCGATAGACTAGAACAATGGAACGACAGACCAAGATAACGGACAGCAATCCCGGCGAAGCGTCCCGCCAGCGGCGGCTTGTCGCTCAGCATCTCCAGAGCATCGAGGACAACCCGCTCGATGCAGAGGACATCGCCATGTTTGAAATGTTCGAGCGCGAGAGCTGGCCTCACGACAAGAGACGCGCCTATATTCTCGAACGCGCCTGCGCCGCTTCCCTCGTTCCTGCGGCGGAATGAGCGACACCGTCTATTGCTACCCACCGGACTATCTTGTCCTCAAGAATAAGCCCGGCCTGAAGGACGCGTCTGCGCTCGACCGGTTCGAGCGCCGCTCGGCCGTGCAGCGGCAGTCCGAAGGCGTGCCGGAGGGCAACTTCGACCTTCGGCATCTACGCGCAGTCCATCGCCACTTGTTTCAGGATGTCTACGACTGGGCCGGCGCGCTGCGCACCGTCGAGATCGCGAAGGGCGGGAATCAGTTCCAGTTCCGCCGCTTCATCGAAACCGGCATGGCGGATGTCCACCGCCGCCTCGTCGCCGGCAACGATCTCGAGAACCTGACGCCGGACGCTTTTTCTGAACGCGCCGCCGAGATCATCGGAGACGTCAACTACGTCCACCCGTTTCGGGAGGGCAACGGACGGACGCAGGCCCTCTACCTCGAACAGCTCGTGCGGAACGCCGGGCATTCGTTCGATCTCCGGCGCATCACGAAGGACCGCGGGCTCGCGGCGTCCAAGGCCGCTCATGCAGGCCGCTACGATCCGCTCGGCGACTGCATCGAGGAGGCGATCACGGTGTAGCCTTGCCCGCGGCCGGCCTCATGGCCTGAAACCGAACCGCGCGAACCGGACTCGCGATGTCTTCGCGGGGGACCGCTGATCGTGGGTCGAGGGGCGCGAAAGCCCCCCGTCCGGGTCCAGGGGCAGGGACGCCCTTGGCCGCAGGGTCCAGGGGTGGCGAAACCATCCCGGTCATGGGGGTGCCGAGGGAGCAGGAGCGCGCCTCGGACCCGCGCTGCACCGGCGGGTCCGGTGGACGACCCGGTTCGGCTCGATGCCGCAAACGGGTCAGGGCCGGGGGGCGACGGGGGGCCCCAGCGGGTCCCGTGCAGGCCGGAATTTCCGACCTTGCCCTTCAAGGCCTCAGGCCGCCTACAGGACAGAAAAAAGATTTGGTGGGGGAAGTAGGACTCGAACCTACGAAGCTTACGCAGCGGATTTACAGT
>NZ_CAXTHR010000089.1:0-17816 GCF_964244095.1 uncultured Methylobacterium sp.
GCCTCGATCTCCTTGGCGTCCTCCTCGGTCTCGTCGCGGAGCGCCAGGATGTCGGGGTGGCGGTAGAGCGCGTTGGAATCGAACGAGATCTTGGCATCCAGACACTTGAGGTGGCCGTCACCGGTGAGCACCAGCGGGTTGATCTCCAGCATGCTCATGTCCTTGGCCGTGAAGGCCGCGTAGAGCTTCTGCGCGAGATCGCCGGCTTCCTTGGCCTGTGCGCCCGTCAGCCCGAGCGCCTTGGCCACCGCGCGGCCGTGATGGGGCATGATGCCGGTGGCCGGATCGACCGAGAAGGTGACGATCTTTTCGGGGCTGTCGTGCGCCACCGTCTCGATGTCCATGCCGCCCTCCGTCGAGACGACGAAGGCGACCTGCCCGGTCTCGCGGTCGACCAGCATCGACAGGTAGAACTCGGCGGCGATCTGCGCGCCGTCCTCGATGTAGAGCCGATTGACCTGCTTGCCGGCCTCGCCGGTCTGGATCGTCACCAGGGTCTGGCCCAGCATTTCGCCGGCAAACTGCTTGACCTCGTCGATCGACTTGGTGACGCGCACGCCGCCCTTGGCGCCTTCGGGCGCGCCCTTGAAGGTGCCCTTGCCGCGCCCACCCGCATGGATCTGCGACTTCACCACCCAGACCGGGCCGCCGAGTTCGCGGGCGGCGGCCTCCGCCTCCTCCGGCCTGAAGATCGCGACGCCGCGGGAGACCGGCAGGCCGAATTCCTTCAGCACCGCCTTGGCTTGGTATTCGTGGATGTTCATCGGAGCCTCTGGGCGAATAGGGAGTAGCCAATAGCGAATAGTCGGGCAGGGCAGCGGAGCCGAGGGGCTCTCTTCGCTACTCGCTACTCGCCATTCGCCTCTTCTCAGGCGAGCGAAGGGTTCACGCCCTTGCACGCCTCGATCAGGGCGGTGACCGCGCCGACCGACTTCGTAAACATCGCCTTCTCGTCATCATTGAAGGTCACTTCGAGCACGCGCTCGACGCCGCCCGCGCCGATCACCACCGGCACGCCGACATACATCCCCGACACGCCGTACTGGCCGTCGAGGTGGGCGGCGCAGGGCAGCACCCGCTTCTTGTCCTTGAGGTAGCTCTCGGCCATGGCGATGGCGGAGGCCGCCGGCGCGTAGAAGGCCGAGCCGGTCTTGAGCAGGTTGACGATCTCGCCGCCGCCCTTGCGCGTGCGCTCGACCATCGCGTCGAGCTTCTCCTGGCTCGTCCAGCCGAGCTTGACCAGATCGGTGAGCGGCACGCCGGCCACCGTCGAGTAGCGCACCAGGGGCACCATGTCGTCGCCGTGGCCGCCGAGCACGAAGGCGGTCACGTCCTCGACCGAGACCTTGAACTCTTCCGCCAGGAAGTGGCGGAAGCGCGCGGAATCGAGCACGCCGGCCATGCCGACGACCTTGTGCGCCGGCAGGCCGGAGAACTTCTGCAGCGCCCACACCATCGCGTCGAGTGGGTTGGTGATGCAGATCACGAACGCGTCCGGCGCGTTGTCGCGGATGCCGCCGCCCACCGCTTCCATGACCTTGAGGTTGATGCCGATCAGGTCGTCGCGGCTCATGCCGGGCTTGCGCGGCACGCCAGCGGTGACGATCACCACGTCCGCCCCCCGGATCGCGGCATAGTCGCTCGCGCCGGAATACCGGGCGTCGAACCCGTCCACGGGCGCGGATTCGGCGATGTCCAGCGCCTTGCCCTGCGGCACGCCATCGACGATGTCGAACAGCACCACGTCGCCGAGTTCCTTCAGGCCGGCGAGGTGCGCCAGCGTCCCGCCGATCTGGCCGGCGCCGATGAGCGCGATCTTGCTGCGTGCCATGTCCGAGAACTCTCCGCTGTGCGTGAAGGCGCGGCGCGTCCGGAACCGGGGCCCTCGCCGGTCCGCGAAGCACCGCCCGGCGCGGCCGGCTTTTCTGCGCGGCTGTGTGGCGGAAAAGCACCGCTTCATCAACCCGACGCAGGCCGTGCAAGCACGCTTCGGGCCAAGGCCGGCCGAGGCCGCACGGGACGGCGCCCTCGAAAAGCCAAGCTCTTCAAGGCCCTTAAAGGCTCGCTGCCGGGCCGGGACCGCTCGCGTGACAGATCCGAGGGCCTGTCATCGTGCCTAGAGGATGCCCGCGCGCAGCACCCGCTGGATCGCGTGGATCACCGCGCCGAAGCGCGCGTCGAGGAGGTCGCGCGGCACCTCCGCATCGTGCTGGATCGCCAGCGGATGGGTGAAGCGGTAGCTCGCGTCGAAGATGTAGGCGATCGCCCGCTCGCGATCACGCGCCGAGAAGGTACCGGTGGCCATGCCTTCCTCGACCACGCGCTCGACGAGGCTGCGCAGCCGCACCCGGTGGCGCCGGGCGATCGGCCGCGCGGCCACCGTCGCGTCGAGGTGGACGGCGAACAGGTTCGGCTCCTCATGGAGCGCGTCGCGCTGCACCGCGGCGAGCGCGGTGAGCAGCCGCTCGATCTTGTCGTCGGCCGGGTCGGGCGCGTCGGCGATGGCGGCCAGCCGCGCCTCGACGTCGCGCAGCCAGCGGCCTGCGACGGCATCGAGCAGCGCGTCCTTCGAGGGGAAGTAGCGATAGACGTTGGCATGCGTCATCCCCGCCTCGGCGGCGACGGCGACCACGGTGACCCGCTTGGGGCCGAGCCGGGCGAGATGCTCGGTGGCGATGCCGAGGAGGCGCACGTCCGCCGAGACCGGCGCCGCGCGCGACCGGACAGTGGAGACCGATGCGCGTGCCGGGCGGCCCGCCGCCGTTGGAGCCCCCCCGGCGGCGGTCGCTTTCGCGGCCGGTTCTTCGGGGCGCAGTTCGGAAGCCGGCTGGATGAAGGGAAGCGGCAGGCGCGAGGACGAGTGGTAAGGCGAGACGGACCCCCATCTGACCGCATGAAGCGCGAGGACGCTTCCGTTGATGTCGAGCCTCCCTCCGGGAGCCTATCGAGCGGGTAGTTTGGAACCTACCTGACGTCGTATGTTCACTTCTCTTTGAGAAGGCAACGAATTTTCCTTGAAAACCTGTGCGTCAGAAACGATCCTTCCTCTCCCGCAGTGCAACAAAAACCTCTGCGGGGTCAACGTTTTCGCCGAGGCCGACGGCGTTGCGCAACGCCGGTTCGCCGCTGCGCAGGAAAGGGTTGGTCGCGCGCTCCTCGGCCATCGTCGAGGGAACCAGGAAGCGGCCGGCGGACTTGGCCTCCTCGGCCTTGCGCATCCGCTGCGTCACGGCGTCGTTGGCCGAGTCTACGGCGGCTGCGAAGCGGGCGTTGGCGAGCACGTAATCGTGCCCGCTGAACACCTGCGTCGCGTCGGGAAGCGGCAGGAACCGTTGCAGCGAGCGCCACAGGGTCTCGGGCGGGCTCTCCATCACCCGGCCGCAGCCGAGGGTGAACAGGGTGTCGCCCGAGAACACGATGCCGGCCTCGCGGAACCAGTAGGCGACGTGGTCGGCGCAGTGGCCCGGCGTCTCCCACACCTCGGCCGCGAGGTCGCCGACCCGCACCGTGTCGCCTTCCGACACCGTGGTGTCGACCTCCGGGATCGCCGAGCCGGCCCTGGCCGGCGCCGTGACGCGGGCGCCGGTCGCTCGCTTCACCTCGGGGATGCCCGCGATGTGGTCGCCGTGGCGGTGGGTCACGAGGATGTCGGTGAGCCGCCAGCCGGTCTCCGCCAGCACGCGGAGCACGGGGGCGGCCTCCGGCACGTCGATCGCCGCGCAGGCGCCGGTCGCGGGGTCGCGGATCAGCACGCCGACGTTGTCGCTGCGGCAGAGGAAGGTGCGGATCTCAGGCGTCGGGCCGGCCATGGCTGCGTCTCCACGCTGTCGGCCGGCGGGTCCGGCCTCTCGGTGTCCGGCGGGGAACCGATGCGGCGACCGGGGGGTTCCGGGCGCCGTCCACGGCGGAGGCGCGCGGGCCCGCTTGCCCCGGGCGGCTTCGGACCCCATTGAATCGGGATCGGGCGGGACCGCCCGGCCCCCTCGAACGCCGCCGCCGCCTCACGCCATGCGCCTCGACGTCACCGACCTGCGGGCCTTCTACGCCACGCCGCTGGGCGTCACGACGCACCGCATCCTCGCCCGCGCGATCCACGGCTTCCTCGGCTCGGTCTCGGGGCTTCGCGTCCTCGGGCTCGGCTACGCGGTGCCCTATCTCGGGCCCGTCCACTGCATCGCCGAGCGGACGCTGGCCTTCATGCCGGCGACGCAAGGGGTGGTGAACTGGCCCGGCAGCGGCCGCTCCTGCTCGGCGCTCGCCGACCCGACGATGATGCCGCTGCCCGAGGCGGCGATCGACCGGGTAATCTTGGTCCACGCGCTGGAGGCGGTGGAGAGCCCGACCGAACTGCTGCAGGAGGTGTGGCGCACCCTGACGCCGGGCGGGCGGATGATCCTCGTGGTGCCCAACCGCCGCGGGGTCTGGGCGCGGCGCGACGCGACTCCGTTCGGCCACGGCCAGCCCTACAGCCGCCCGCAGCTCGGCCGGCTGATGCGCGACACCCTGTTCTCGCCGGAAGGCTGGGCCGAGACCCTGTACATGCCCCCGGTCCGGTCGCGGCCGATGCTGCGGACGGCCGGCGCCTGGGAACGCTTCGGCACCGGGCTCTCGCTGCCCTTCGCCGGGCTCCACGTGGTGCACGCGACGAAGCAGCTCTACCGGCCGATCGCCGTGCAGCAGGTCCACCGCGCCCGCCGGCTGGCTCCGGCCCGCGTGCTGGTCCCGGCGCCCGCCCCGGTCTGATCGTTCCGGCCGACCTGCCGGTCGCGCGTGCGCGGGGCCTGCCGGTCGCGCGTGCGCGGGCTTGGAGCGTCCGCGGCGTTGCGATCCGGGGTGCGGGCCGGGCGGACAGGGGCATGGGCGCCGCGGCGGCCGTCCGGCGGTTCCTGCGCGCGCGCCTGTTCCCGATCGTCAACCCGGCGGGCGGCTGGTCGCGTTCCTGCTGCCCTGCGCCGGGACGCGGATCACCATCGACGGCGCGGTCGACGCGTTCGGGCCGCTGCTTTCCCCGCGCCGAGCCTCACCGCCCGGCCTCGTCCCGCGCGAGCGCCTCGATCCGCGCGAGCCAGCGGACGAGGCGGGCGCGGTTGCCGCCGAGATCCGTCAGCGCGAATTGCGGGCGGGCGTAGAGCGCGAGGGTCGCCCGGCCCTGGCCGGCGCCGACGATCGCGACCGCGATCGTGTCCGGCAGGCGCAGGACCTTCGAGCGCGCGACGTAGCGATCCTCCTCCGCCCAGCGGTCCTCGAACACGCGTTCGGTCCGCGGTTCGCCGGCCGCCACGGCGGCGACGATCGCCCGCAGCCGCTCGCCCGAGACCGGCAGCGTCGGCGCGACGATGTCGGCGCGGACGCGGCAATGGTCCGGCGGACAGGCGAGCGCGTCCCCGCGGGTGCGCGCGAGCGTGGCGACGTCGACCGGGCCGAGGTCGGGCGGCCCGAGGAGCATCCAGGCCTCCTCGATGCCGCCGGGCTCCTCGCCCCGCGCCACGAGGACGCCGAACCAGCCCCCAAGGAGGACGAGCCCGCCGACGAGCAGCCACCGAAGCGTCTTCGCGGTCCGCACGCTGGGCTCGATCTCCGCATCGGCCGCGCCGACGCGGCCCCGGGATGGGGCCGCTCGCGGTGCCCCGTGTCCGCCCGGTCAGATCACCGGGGCGGAGGACGGGGCGCCGTGCACCGCGACGTGGCCGACATAGTACAGCTGGAGGAAGCCGGCGAGCGCCACGCCGTAACGGGCCGGGGCGAGCGCCGCGTCGCGGCGGGCGGCGCCGTTCGCGCCCGTCGAAGCTGCACAGGTCGCGCGTCATGCGCTGCGCCGCCCGTCCGGCCACGCCGCCGAACATGAGCCGGGCGGCGACCCCACCGCCGAGCTTGCCGATGATCGCCGACCGCCTGCACGGCCGGGCTCCGACACCACCCCGTGCCGATCGGTGAAGGCTTCGTTGAGAGCCGCCGCGATCGGGCGGAAGCCGGCCGACAAACCGCAACGATCTCCCATCGACCCGAAGCGCCGGGCATGCGGGTCGCCGATCACGCCCCGTCGAGGGCGGCGCGGGTGCGGGCGTCGGCGCCGATGTCGCCGGGCCCGTCCATGCCGAGGGACGCGATCAGCCGGCCCCGCGCCCGGCTGACCCGGCTCTTGACCGTGCCGACGGCGACGCCGCAGATCTCGGCGGCCTCCTCGTAGGTGAAGTTCTGGGCGCCGACGAGCACCAGCGCCTCGCGCTGGGCGAGCGGCAGCAGGTTCAGCGCGCTCCGGAACGCCTGCATCTCCACGCGCACCTCCTGCTCGGGCAGGCTGGTCAGCCGCGCGGCATGGGCGCCGTCGGCGTCCTCGACCTCGCGCCTGCGCTTGCGCTGCTCGGAATAGAACAGGTTGCGCAGGATGGTGAACAGCCACGCGGTGAGGTTGGTGCCGCGGCGGAAGCTCTCGGCCTTGGTCCAGGCGCGCATCAGCGTGTCCTGGACGAGGTCGTCGGTCCGGTCGAGGTCGTAGGTCAGCGAGAAGGCGAAGGCCCGCAGCGCGGGGATCGCGCCGAGCAGCAGGTCGCGCATCGCGGCATCGGCGCCGGCCGGGGTGCCGACGGGGGCGGGCGCTGGCGCCGCCGAGGCATGGAGGGCGGGCGCATGGGGTGCGGGGGTGTGGGTCATCGCGAGGACTCCTCTCCGGAGCATGCGGCGAACGCGGCGACCGGCGCCTCGAACCGCTCGGGGATCGGCTGGGCGAGGAGGCCGGCGTGGAGCACCCGCAGGTTGAGGCCGATCCGGCGCCGGGCCTCGGCGTCGAGGCGGCCTTCCGCTCCGCGCGGACGCCGCCCGCCGGCCCGCGTCTCCGCGCGCGGGAGCGATGCGGCGTCGAGGCCGGGTCCGTCTGGGAAGTCCTGCTCCATCGGCCGTCCTCGCACGCGGGGCGACGCGTCCCGACCCCGCCTCCGGCGGACATCCGGCGCGGCGCCGGGGCCGTGCCGGCGCGGAGGGGTCCGTCGTCGTGGACCGACGTGCTAGCGAGGACGGCTTTAATCGGTTCTGAAAGAAGCATTCATCCGGCCTTCATCGGCAAAAACACGCCGAGCGCCAGATCTCTTTCGTTACGGTCAAGCTGATCATCGTGACGATCGTGAGCAATAGCTTGACGGTGGGTATATCCCGCATGGGGCCGACCGCGGGCGAAAGGCGACGGCGGCCGCGATCGGTCCGGCCGGTCGCCGCGAGCGGCCGTTGACGACGCTTCGCGCGGTCTCTCGTCCGGGTTCCGGATCAGCCGCCGACGCGCCACCCGATGGCGTCCAGATCGCTGCGGGTCTTTGGTGAAAGGCTGTCGTCCATCCCTGGATCGTGCAGCGATTGGATCGTAGGAACGCCTCCGTGTCGAAGGGTGCCGGATCGTCACCGGTGGTCGGACCGGACGGACGGAAAGGCTCGTGCGTGCTCCGCGCTGGGTCGGCTCAGCCCGCCAGCGCCCCCGCCCGGCGCTTGGCCGCGGCGACCGCCTCGTGCAGCAGCGGGGCCAGGCCGTCGGCGCGCATCAGCACGTCAAGGGCGGCGGCCGTGGTGCCGCCGGGCGAGGTGACGTTGCGGCGAAGCTCGGCTGCGGGGAGGTCGCTCGCGTCGAGGAGGGCGCCGGCTCCCGAGACCGTGGCGCGGGCCAGCCGCGCGGCGACCGCCGGAGACAACCCGGCCGCGACGCCGGCCGCTTCCAGCGCCTCGACGAGCAGGAAGACGTAGGCCGGGCCGGAGCCCGACACGGCGGTCACCGCGTCGATCTCGTCCTCGGCACCGACCCACTCGACGAGGCCGTTGGCTGCGAGCAGCGCATCGACGGCGGCGCGCTGGTCCTCCGTCACCTCCGGGCTCGCGACAGCGCCGGTGGCGCCCCGGCCGATGCTGGCGGGAAGGTTCGGCATCGCGCGCACCACGGCGCGGGCGCTCCGGAGGCGGACCTTCAGGTCGGCGACGGTCTTGCCCGCCAGGATCGACAGCACCACGGTGTCGGAGCCGATCATCCGGTCGAGGGCGCGTGCTGCCTCCGCGAAGCCCTGCGGCTTGATCGCGACAACCAGGACGGCGGCGGCGGCGGCCTCCGCCGGGTTCAGGGCGATGCCGCGCGCCGCGCAGAGGCCGCGCACGGCTTCCGACGGCTGCGGTTCGACGATGGTGGCGCGGCGCGGATCGAGACCGGCGGCGAGCCAGCCGTTGAGCATCGCCGCCCCCATCCGGCCGGCGCCCACGAGCGTCAGCGATGCGGGCAGGCGGCCGCGCGCGTCCCCGGCGCTCATGCGGATCTCATGCGGGTCTCACGCCTCGCCCTCGGTCTCGAACAGCACCGCGTCCAGGGCCTCCCGGGCCGGCTTCCCGGCCCAGAGCACGAACTGGAAGGCTTGGTAGTACCGCTCGCACGCCTCGACGGCGGATTTCAGCAGCATCGCGCATTGCGGGTGCGTCGGCACCGCGCCGCCCGCGAGCAGGAGCGCGTGGCGGAACATCACCACGCTGTCGGTGGACCACAGGTCGAAATGCCCGATCCAGAGCTGCTCGTTGATCAGCGCGATCAGCCGCTGCACCTCCGTGCGGCGGCGCTCCGGCACCTTTAGGTCGAAGGCGCAGGCGACGTGCAGCGCCTCGACGTCCTCGATCCAGGTGAAGGCGACCTGATACTCGGTCCAGCGCCCCGCCACCACGACGGACATCTCGTCGGTCTCGGCCCGGTCGAAGATCCAGTCGCGAAGCGACGCGAGCCGCTCGACGACGTCGAGCGGATGCTCGATCCGGTCGTTCCCTTCGATGTCGACGTGAAGCTGGGGCATGACGATCCGGGCTGACGATCCCGCACGGGGACCGCCGCATCATGGTGAACGGCAAGGAAACCAGAGCACGAAATCAAGATGCGTCACGGAAAGACTTGACCCGGAAGGATCAAACGTTTCGTGGCGCGGTCTTGATGGCTGGCCGGTCATCGGCGTGGCGGGCGAATCAGTACGTCACCGACTATAGACCGCCAGCGAGTCGCGACACAAAGCGTGTGCCGCGACCGGTGAACAGGAAACGGATCGGCTGGGCGCGCTTCCTGTGCACAAGCACCGGTCTCCCGGGTGGTCGGTTCGCGGCCGATGAGACGGGCCGCGTCCACGCATGGGCGACGGGCGCAGATGACAAAGCCGTCAGGCCCCCGCGCCGGCCGCGGGCGCCGGGCCGGCCTTCGCCTCCAGGGCGGCGACACGGGCGGACAGCGCCTCGTTCTGCGTTCGCAGCGTGGTAAGGAGGTCGCGCAGCACGTCGACCTCTTCGCGCGAGGCGATGTCCATGTCGCGAATCAGCCGTTCGGCCTGGCCGCGGATCACAGTCTCCGCCTCGCGGCGCACCCCTTGCGCTGCGCCGGCGGCATCCGTCACCAGCCGGGCGAAATCGTCGAACAGGCGGTTGGAGGGGGGCATGTCGGCTTCCAAAACATGACGGCCGCGTCCGGGCCTCGCGGACCGACATTAGGAATCCGCGCGAGTCCGGGCAATCCGTCCGTCGTCTCCGATCCCCGCATCCGCGAAAGAAAACGGGGCCCCGAAGGGCCCCGCTGCCGAGCGTGTCGATCGGCCGATCACATCCGGCGCATCATCCGGCGGCGCTCCATGTGCCGGTGCATCATCCGGCGCTCCATGCGGCGATGCATCATCCGGCGCTCCATGCGGCGCATCTGCACGGTCTCGACCGCGTCGGGGGCAGCGACGCCCATCGGCGCGCCGGGAGCGGCCGAGGCGGGAGCGGTGAGCGCGGCGGCGCCGAGGGAGGCCAGCACGGCGACGGCGAAGGTCAGTTTCCGCATGGGGAATTTCCTACTGCTTGACTCGGGCGCGGCACCCAGTCCGGCCTCCGGATTCGGAGGACGGGAGGACGGTCTCGCGCCCGAGGGCGCGGCGGGCCTCCGCTCCGGCCCGCCGCTGGTAACCGCCAAGTCAGAGATTCGTTTCCTCGAAAGCCTTCACCCATTCGGCGCAGATGCCCGAGCGCACGATGTCGTCGCGGGTGAACTCGACCACGGGGATCGGCATCATCCGGCTCTTGATGAGGTGGATCACGGTGCGCAGGCCCGAGGTCTCGCGCAGATCCGTCTGCGAGACGTCGCCGTTGATGATCACCTGGCAGGCGTTGCCGATGCGGGTGAGGAACATCTTGATCTCGGCCGTGGTGGTGTTCTGCGCCTCGTCGAGGATCACGAGGCAGTCCTTGAACGTGCGCCCGCGCATCACCTCGAACGGCACGATCTCGATGTCGCCGGCCTTGAGCGCGATCTCGAAGGCGGCTGCCCCCATCCGCTCCTTCATCGCCTCGGTGAGTGGGGCGACCCAGGGGGCGATCTTCTCCTCCAGCGTGCCGGGGAAGAAGCCGAGCGAGCGGCCGGACGGCACGTTCGGCCGGGTGATCACCACCTTGGCGATGCGGCGCTGGCGGAGCAGGTCGGCGGCCCGCGTCCCGGCGATGTAGGTCTTGCCGGTGCCGGCGGGGCCGAGGACGATGACTTGGTCGTGCGCGGCGAGCGCGTCGAGGTAGTCGCCCTGCTTTTCCGTCAGCGGTTGGATGGGACCTAGGTTCCGCTCCTCGTCGAAGCGGGTCCTGTGCAGCCGGACCGTACGGTCTTCCACCAGCTCAAGTCGTGCGCGCCGTCTTTTCATCGATCAACACTCCACGTGGGACTTGCCAACCAGGATTTGCCAACCAGAACTTACTAACTAGGACTTGCAGACCAGAATCTGCCGATGCGCCGTAGACGCCTCGGCCTTCGCAGCGTGAGCCTTCTCCTCTCGGACGCAATATTGCAGCCTTGAGCCGGTTCCGGCCCACGACACGAAGCTTGTGGACGACGCGGGGACCATCGAGCCGCGCGTCGTGGTCGCGAAGCCATGCAATGCGCGCACCATGGCCTTGCCGACGCGACGGGGGCATGACGGCGGATGGCGGGTGTTGCAGGAATGGCGACGGGTGGATCAGGCGCGCGGGGCGCCGGTCGGGATGGCACCGCACTCGGCACGCCCTCGATCCTGTCCCGCCCTCGCGGGCGAAGCCGGCCGGCCTCGACCCGACGCTGCGGGCCCGACAGGCGGGACGCCTCATGCCTGCTGCAGGAAGCTGTCGAGTACCATCTTGCGGCCGGCCTTGTCGAAGTCAACGGTGAGCTTGTTGCCGTCAACCGCCGCGACGGTACCGGGGCCGAACTTGGTGTGGAAGACCCGCATCCCGGCCTCGAACGCCGAGGGCGTGCCGGTGGAGGTGGCGATCAGTTCGCCCTCGATCTGGCGCGGACCGCCGGAGCGGCCGCCCGGCGAGGCGCCGAAGCCGCGCCCGCTCGCGCCGGCCGTGTTCGCCTGCGCCCGCTGCCAGCCCGGCGTGCCGTAGGACGAGCCGAAGGGCGCCGGGTTGCGGTCGAAGCGCGAGGCGCCGGCGGAGAAGTGCGCCGGCGCCTCGATCACGTCGACGGCGTCCTCTGGCAGTTCGTCGATGAAGCGCGAGGGAATCGTCGAGGACCACAGCCCGTGGATGCGCCGGTTGACGGCAAACGACAGTTTTGCGCGCTTCCTGGCGCGCGTCAGGCCGACATGGGCGAGCCGCCGCTCCTCCTCCAGGCCGGCCCGGCCGCTCTCGTCGAGCGCGCGCTGGTTGGGGAACAGCCCGTCCTCCCAGCCCGGCAGGAACACCGTGTCGAATTCCAGGCCCTTGGCCGCGTGCAGCGTCATCAGCGAGACGCGCTCGGCGCCCTCGGCCTCGGACGCCTCCATCACCAGCGAGACGTGCTCCAGGAACGCGGCCATGTCGGGGAACTCCTCCATGGAGCGCACGAACTCCTTGAGGTTCTCCAGCCGCCCGGCGGCGTCCGCCGAGCGGTCCTTCTGCCACATCTCGGTGTAGCCGGATTCCTCCAGGATGGTCTGGGCGACCTCGGCGTGCGGGCTCTTCCCCACGGCCTGCGCCCAGCGCGAAAAGCTCTCGGCCAGCGCCCGCAGCGTCGCGCGCACCCGCGGCTTCAGCTCGTCGGTCTCGCAGAGCTTTCTTGCGGCGTGAAGGAGGGGGATCTGCCCGGCGCGGGCGTAGACGTGGAGCTGCTGCAGCGTCGCGTCGCCCAGGCCGCGCTTGGGCGTGTTGACGATCCGCTCGAAGGCGAGGTCGTCGCTCGCGTTGGCCGTGACGCGCAAGTAAGCCAGCGCGTCGCGGATCTCGGCGCGCTCGTAGAAGCGCGGGCCGCCGATGACGCGATAGGGCAGGCCGAGCTGGACGAAGCGGTCCTCGATCTCGCGCATCTGCGCCGAGATCCGCACCAGCACCGCGATCTCCGAGAGCGGGTGCTGCTTGGCCTGCAAGGCTTCGATCGCCTCGGCGAGCAGGCGGGCTTCCTCCTCCGAATCCCAGGCGCCCGAGACCGTCACCGGCTCGCCGAGCACGTCCTCGGTCCGAAGCGTCTTGCCGAGCCGGCCCTGGTTCTTCGCGATCAGCCCGGAGGCGGCGGCGAGGATGTGGCCGGTGGAGCGGTAGTTGCGCTCCAGCCGCACCACGACGGCGCCGGGAAAGTCGTGCTCGAAGCGCAGGATGTTGTCGACCTCGGCCCCGCGCCAGCCGTAGATCGACTGGTCGTCGTCGCCGACGCAGGCGATGTTCTTGCGCTCCTGCGCGAGCAGCCTCAGCCACAGGTACTGCGCGACGTTGGTGTCCTGGTACTCGTCGACGAGGATGTAGCGGAAGCGATCCTGGTAGTTTGCCAGGATTTCGGGATTCTCGCGCCACAGCTTGAGGCAGAGCAGCAAGAGATCGCCGAAATCGACCGCGTTGAGCGTCGCGAGCCGCGCCTGGTAGGCGGTGTAGAGGGGGCCGCCCTTGCCGAAGGCGAAGGCCTGGGCCTCGCCCGGCGGCACCTGCTCCGGCGCGAGCCCGCGGTTCTTCCAGCCGTCGATGGCGTGGCCGAGCGAACGGGCCGGCCAGCGCTTCTCGTCAACGTCCTGGTCCTTGATCACCTGCTTCATCAGCCGGAGCTGGTCGTCGGTGCCGAGGATCGTGAAGTCCGACTTCAGCCCGACGAGTTCGGCATGGCGGCGCAGGACCTTGGTGCCGATGGCGTGGAAGGTGCCGAGCCAGGGCATGCCCTCGCCGGCCGGGCCGATCAGCGAACCGACCCGGTGCTTCATCTCGCGGGCGGCCTTGTTGGTGAAGGTCACCGACAGGATGTCGAACGGCCGCGCCTTGCCCGTGGCGATCAGGTGCGCGATCCGCGTGGTCAGCACCCGCGTCTTGCCGGTGCCGGCGCCCGCGAGCACGAGCACCGGGCCGTCCGTCGCCTCGACGGCGCGGCGCTGCTCGGCGTTCAGGCCTGCGAGATAGGCGCCGGGCGCCGGGCGCAAGCCCCCCATGGCGCGGGCGGCGATCGAGGCGGCTTTGCGTCCGTCGTCGGAGGACGGCGCCGCAGGCGAGGGGTTCTGCATGGGCAATCCCTGGACCAAAACGCGAACGGCGTCGAGGCCCGGACGGGATGCCGCCCCGCGGGGCGGGGCGCGGACCTTGAACCGGCCGACCGGCTTCCTCACATCGCGGCGACAGACATATCCGAACGAGGGAACCCCATGCCGACTCATTCCATGTCCGTCACATCGGTCGCCCTCCTGGCAGGGCTGCTCGCCGGCGCGGCCTCGCCCGCGCTCGCGCAGGTGTCCCAGACCAATCCGAACGCCGCCAACCAGTCCCTGGAGCGCCAGGGCGAATCCCGTGCGCTCCAGCAGAACATCACCTCGCAGAACAACACCACGCGCATGGACATCCAGCGCAGCCAGCAGATGCAGCCGGCGCCGACCGGGCCGAGCGTCATCCCCGCGCCGCGGCGCTGAAGCTCCGGGTCCGCAAGGCCGCGCCGCGGCGGGAAGGGCCGCACGGCTGATCGAAGCGCCGGGCGTCGGCGAAGCCCGCATCGCGAGCCAGCGATCAAGGCCGGCGGCGCCCTGGCGTCCCCGGCCACGCGCCGTGCTATGTCGCCTTCGAGCCCGCCGGATCGCGCGGGATGCATGCGGAACGATCACGGTGCGTGACCTCCTGACCGCGCTCGCGGGCGCCGTCATCCTGATCCTCGTCGCGGCGCTCGCCGTGCCGCCGTTCATCGACTGGCCGGCCCACCGCGCCCTCGTCGACCGCACCGTGAGCCGGTCGCTCGGCCTGCCCGCCCGCAGCGAGGGAGGGATCGCGGTGCGGCTGCTGCCCTCGCCGCGCCTGCGCCTCGACCGGCTGCACCTCGGGGACGACCCGGCCAAGCCTGCCCTAGACAAGCCTAGCCTCGATCTGCGCATCGTGAAGGCCGAGGTGGCGCTGAGCCCGCTCCTGAAGGGCGAGATCCGCTTCACCGAGACGCGGATCGGCCGGGCCGAGGTCAGGCTTCCGGTCACCGAGGGCGACGCGCTGGTCCTGCCCCCCGGCCTCGGCGACGCCCTGGGCGGGCGCGACCTCGCGATCGAGGACCTGCACGTCGAGCAGTTCCTGCTGACGACGTTCGTGCCGGCGACCGGCCGCATCGACCAGTTCTTCGCCGAGGGGCTGAGCGTCCAGGCGCCGGCCCTCGTCGGACCCTGGCGCGTCGCGGGTACGAGCGGCGGCGTGCCCTTCCGCCTCGCCACCGGCGAGGCCGGGCCCAGAGGCGTTCCCGTCAAGCTCTCCGCCGGCGGCGACACCCGCCCGCGCGTCGAGGCCGATTTCCGCGTCGGCCTCGTGCCGGCCGACTCGCGCGGCGCGGCCCGCGCCGCCGAGCCGCGCCCCCTGGTGACGGAAGCCGAGGGCTCGGCGCGCCTCGTGGTCGGACCGCCGACGCAGGCTGCCGGCGCCTACCTGCCGTTCACGCTCGGTGGGACGTTCAAGGCCCGCGGCACGCTGGTGCGCTTCGAGGGCGTCAACGCCGAGATCGACCCCGGGGGACAGGCCCTGCGGCTCGCCGGCAGCGGCCGGATCGACCTGCGCCTGTGGCGGGCCGGCCTCGCCCTGGAGACCCGCCGCCTCGACCTCGACGCGTTCCTGCTCTCGCCCGCCGGCCAGGCCCTCGTCGCGCGCGGCCTGTCGAAGGCCGGCACCGGACTTCCGGTGATGCTCGACCTCGAGCTTACCGCCGACGCCGCCCTGCTCGGCTTCGAGGAATGGTCGTCCCTGAAGGCGTCCGGCACCCTCGACCGCACCGGCGGCCTGCTGCTGCGCCGGTTCTCAGGGGTCGCGCCGGGCGCGGCGACGGTGACGGCCAGCGGCGAGATCGACACCCAGCCGGGCCCGCGCTTCACCGGCCCGGTGGCCGTGAGCGCGCCGGCCTCCGACGGCCTCGGGCGCTACCTGCGCCGGCTCGGCCTCGACGGGCCGCCGGTCGCGCTGCTCGACGGCCGGCCGGTCGAGGCCGCCGCCGAGGTCTCGGCCGCAGGCGGCGCGTTCTCGCTGCGCAACCTGCGCCTGTCGCTGGGCGACGCGCAGGTCACCGGCAACGCCCGCTACGCGGCCGCCGACGGCCGCACCCGCGGGCGCTTCGACGCGCAGATCCGGGCGCGCGGCCTCGACGTCGCCGGCCTGCCGCCGCTCGGCGGCGGGCTCGCCGCCCTGCACGACCACGATCTCGGGCTGACGATCGAGGCGCGCGACCTGCGCTACGGCGCGACCGCGACCGGCACCCTGTCGGCGAGCATCCAGTCGGACGGCGCGAGCCTCGTCGTCGACAGCCTCGACGTGACCGACCTCGCCGGCGCGAACGCCAAGCTCTCCGGGCGGATCGGCGCCGACGGGGCCGGCCGCGTCGCCGGGCGCCTCTCCGCCCCGGTCGCGGCGCCGCTCTTGTCGCTGATCGACCGGGTCTGGGTCGCGGAGGCGCGCCTGATCCCGGCCTTCCTGCGCGCCGGCGCGCTCGATCTCGGCGTGACCCTCGAGCGGGACGCGGGCGAGGCGGATGCGCTGCGCCTTGCCGCCGCGGGCAGGGCCGCCGGCGGCACCCTCGACTTGTCGCTGGTCGGCCGCGCCGGCGCCGTCGCGGGTGCCACGGTCCGCATCGCCACGCCGCGGGCCGGGACGTGGTTCGGTCGCACCGACATCCCCGGCCTGCAGCAGCCGGCGGACCTGCGCCTCGTCGCGACACGCGCCCCGGACGCGGAGGGCGGGCTGTCGCTCCAGGCGACGGGGACGATCGCCGGAACGACGATCGCGACCGCGACGCCGATCCGGCTCCCGGCCGAGGGCGGCCCGCCCTCGGCCGGCGACGTGCGGATCGCGACGCCCGATCTCGGGCCGTTCCTGACGCTCGCGGGCGCCGCCGGCCTCGGCGGCCCGTGGCCGGCGGACCTCGCAATCGGCCTCGCCCGGCAGGGCGACGACGCCCGCGCCGCCGTGCAGGGCCGGATCGCGGGCGCCGCCCTCGATGTGCGCCTCACGCGGGCACCCGGCGGGGAGATCGCGGGGAGCGCCCGCCTCGCGCGCCTGTCCCTGCCGCAACTCGCCGCCGCCCTGGTGATGCCGGCCGGCGCATCCGGCACGTTCGGTGCCGCCCCGCCGCCGGGTCCGCGGATCGACCTCGACCTGCGGATCGACCGGCTCGAACTCGGGCGCGGGCTCACCGCCGCCGATGCCGCCCTCGCGCTCAAGCTCGACGGCGGCAGCGTGGCGTTGCGCGACCTCTCGGCGACCCTCGCCGAGGGCCGGATCGGCGGCTCGGCGACCCTGTCGCGGCGGGGTGCGGCGGCCGCGATCACGGGGGACGGCGTGCTGACGGACGCCGCGCTGCCGGCGCTCGCCGACGGCGGCCCGATCCGCGGCCGCCTCTCGGCGCGCCTGCGCTTCGGCACCGCGGGCGACGGGCCCGCGGCGCTGGCCGCCAACCTCTCGGGAACCGGCGACCTGACGCTCGCTGGCCTCAACCTGCCCGAGACCGATCCGGCCGCCGCCGGCCGGGCGCTCGCCCGCGCCCTGCAGATCGAGGACCCTCTGCGCGAGGGCCGGCTCCCGGCTCTGGTCGCCGAGGAACTCGGCAGGGCCGCAGCCGGCACGACGCAGCCGGCCTCGGCGCCGGCGACGATCGTCGGCGGCCTGCTGCGCGCCGGGCCGCTCGACCTCGATCTCGGCGCCGCGCGCTGGACCGGCACCCTCAGCTACGACCTGCGCGCCGGCCGGCTCGACGCGCGCGGCACCCTCGTCGGCGGCACCGCGCCGCGGGGCTGGGGGGGCGGCCCGCCGACGATCCAGCTCGGCCTGACCGGCCCGCTCGCCGCGCCCGAACGCAGCCTCGATACGGGTCCGCTCACCACCGGGCTGGCCGCACTGGTGCTCCAGCGCGAACTGGAGACGATCGAGCTGTACGAGGCCGACCAGGTCGAGCGCCAGCGCCGCCGCGCCCGCATCGAGATGGACCGGGCGCGGGCCGTCGCGCTCAAGGCGGCGATCGACAAGGCCGCCGCGGACAAAGCGACCGCGGAGAAGGCCGCCGCGGAGGACGCCGCGCGCCAGATCCGCCTGCGTGCCCAGGCGGCTGAGGAGGCCGCGCGCCGCGCCCGCGCCGAGGCGGCCGACCCGCCGCCGGATTCCCGGCCCCTCGACATCCGCCCGCCCGCGGCCCAGCCCTGAACCGGACGACCCACGGGGCTCCGCTCGGGCAAAGGACGGGGAAGAGAACCTTACGCAGAGCTCACGCCCCTCACTCCGAGCCTGTCCCCGTGGGAGCTTGCGGATTCACCCATCTCGGCGCCTGACGCCTCAGCGCCGATGATGCACCATCACACTCTGAGACTGCACAGCGGCTGGCCGTGCACTGCCCGACCTGCGGGGTGCGGGTCGTCGCGCCGGTGCCG
>NZ_CAXTHR010000090.1:0-17711 GCF_964244095.1 uncultured Methylobacterium sp.
CGCTGACCTCCGCAGTGCGATTGCGGCGCTCTCCCATCTGAGCTACAGCCCCGTCCCAAGGCGCCGGCGTTGTAGGCTCGCGTCCGTCGAACTGTCAATTCCCGATTGCCGTCGCGTCGCCGTTCCGGCCCTCCGCGCGGACGCACGAGGACACGTGTTTCACGCATGAACTCCCTGATCTGGCTCTTCGACACGATCGTCCAGCTCTTCATCTACGTCCTCATCGCCAGCGCGATCCTGAGCTGGCTCGTCGCCTTCAACGTGGTGAACGTGCGCAACCCGATCGTCGCGCAGGTGGGCGAGGTGCTCTACCGGATCACCGAGCCGGTGCTGCGCCCGATCCGCAACCTGCTGCCGAACCTCGGCGGCGTCGACATCTCGCCGATCATCCTGATCCTGCTGCTGCTGTTCGTCAGCCGCCTGCTGCACGAGTTCGTGCCGGCCGACCCTTCCATCTACGCCCGCTGACGCCCGCATCTACGTCCGCTGACGCCCGCATCCACGCCCGCTGACGCCCGCCCGGACGGGGAGGCCGCCCATGAAGACCGATCCCGGCCGCTTCTTCGAGGATTTCCGGCTCGGGCAGACCATCCGCCACGCGACGCCGCGCACGGTGACCGGCGGCGACGCGGCGCTCTACACCGCGCTCTACGGGCCGCGCTTCGCGGTGCAATCCTCGGACGCCTTCGCGCGGGCGATCGGCTATCCGAGGAGCCCGCTCGACGACTGGCTGATCTTCCACATGGTGTTCGGCAAGACCGTGCCCGACATCTCGCTGAACGCGCTGGCCAATCTCGGCTACGCGGAAGGGCGCTTCCACCGTCCGGTCTACGCGGGCGCGACGCTGTCCACCGTCTCCGAGGTGATCGGGCTCAAGGAAAGCTCCAACCGCCAGACCGGCGTGGTCTACGTGCGCTCGGTCGGCTCGGACGAGGCGGGCGAAACGGTGCTGAGCTATTGCCGCTGGGTGCTGGTGCGCAAGCGCGACCCGGCGGCCGTCATCGCCGGGGAGCACGTGCCGGACCTCGCCGAGGTGGTCGATCCGGCAAGCCTCGCCGGCGCCCTGCCCGCCCTCGACATCTCCGCCTACGACCTCGCCCTCGCCGGCAGCCCGCACCGGTTCTCCGATTACGCGATCGGCGAGCGGATCGACCACGTCGACGGCATGACCGTGGAGGAGGCCGAGCACCAGATCGCGACGCGGCTCTACCAGAACACGGCAAAGGTCCATTTCGACGCGCTGTCGGCCAGGGCGACGCGCTTCGGCCGGCGGCTGATCTACGGCGGCCACGTGATCTCGCTGGCGCGCGCCCTCAGCTTCAACGGGCTGGCCAACGCCTTCGCGCTCGCCGGCATCAACGCCGGCCGGCACGTGGCGCCGCTGTTTGCCGGCGACACGGTCCATGCCTGGAGCGAGGTGCTGGACAGGGCCGAGACCGGCCGCGGCGATGTCGGCCTGCTGCGCCTGCGCACGTTCGCCACCAAGGACCAGCCCTGCGGCGCCCATCCCGGCCGCGTCGGCGCGGGCTACGACCCGAGCGTGATCCTCGACCTCGACTACTGGGCCTTCATGCCGAAGTAGCGGCCCGGCGCGCGTGCGATGCGGCCTCAGTCGCGCACGATCACCCGTGTGCCGACGCGGACGCGGTCGTAGAGGTCGACCACGTCCTTGTTGGTCATGCGGATGCAGCCCGACGAGACCGCGGCGCCCATCGTCTCGGGCTCGTTCGAGCCGTGGATGCGGTAGAGCGACGAGCCGAGATACAGCGCCCGCGCGCCGAGCGGGTTGTCCTGGCCGCCGGCCATGAAGCGCGGCAGGTCCGGGCGGCGCGCGAGCATCTGCGCCGGCGGGCGCCAAGCCGGCCATTCCCGCTTCATCGTCACCGTCTTCTCGCCCGACCACGAGAAGCCCTGCCGCCCGACGCCGACGCCGTAGCGCACAGCCGCGCCGCCGCCGAGCACGTAGTAGAGCCGGCGCCGGCGCGTGGAGACCACGACGGTGCCGGGCTTCTCCGCGCCCGTCCACGCCACGGTCTCCCGCGGGATGGCCTGGGTGCGGAAGACGTTCAGGAAGTCGGCGAGCGGGCCGCTGTCGAGCGGGTTCGCCCGCGCGGCGCCCGCCCCGAGAGCGAGGCCGGCCGCGAGGCACAGGGTCGCGATGCGTCGTGTCATTCGAGTCTCCGAGCGTGCGGGCCTGATCTCCGGCGCCGGATAAGCCGGCATTGCGGCACGCCGCGGACGATCCGCCGGGCGATGCTCCGGAGCGGGATGCCTGTGGGATCGCGGCAACAGTCTCCCGGACGGAGACCAAGTCCCATCGGAGCGCCCGAGGACGGGTCGCCAGGTCCCGGACGCCCTGTGGCGAAGCGGTCCCTCGCCGATGTTCCGAGACCCTCGACAGAATGTCGCAGGCGGTTGTGCCGCCGCGCGGCCAGTCCCTTATGCCGGCCTGTGACGCTTACCCCTGAAACCGACGCGCCGCGCCGCGTGGACGCCGACGGACGCGTGCCGCTTCGCGCCATGCTGTGCTTGGGTCTCGTCGCGTTGGCGCTGCTGCTGGCCGCCGCCCTGCCCCGGCTGCCGGCCTCGGGGTCCATCGCCGATCGGCTCGCGAGCGCGAGCACTGTAGCGAGCCTCACCTCCCTGGATGGTGCTCCGTCCCTTGACCGCTTCGCCGTGCCGGTCGCCGCCGATGCCGAAGATCCGATCGACGAGCCGTGCCCGGTCGAGCCGGAGTCGAGCGTCCTGCCCCCCGTCCCGGCAACCGGCGTCCGCCCGACTGTGGCGGCCGCCCTGCCCGTGCGGGCGCATCTGCCGCCGGATCGGCCCCCCAGGTCGGTTTGAGGCTTCGCTCCGCCTGAAGCTTCGCAGGGCCGAACCGCGCGTCCGATGACCGCGGCATGGGCGATGCTTCGCCCGTCGCGCGATCGCCAAGATGTCCTGCGAGGATCGGCATCGTCCGGGGCACGTTGCCCGCGACACGGCCTGTCCCGAACGCGGTCGCGTCCGGGCGCCGACGGTGCGTCGTGCAGGTCCGGCAAACCACACGGCCGATCCTCCCCATCAGATCGCCGATCCTCGTCCTAAGCAGGTTTCGCAAAAGTGCCCCGCGGTTTTGCGAAAAAAACCTGCGACAGATCAAGGACCTAAGCGGGCGAAGCGTTGGCCTGCCAACGCGAGCCTGCTTAGAGTGCTTCCCGACGAAGCGGATACCGGTTCGTCGCAAGGAAGCACTTTAAAACAAAGACTTAGAGCCGTGCCCGACCCAACGTGGTCGGGCACGGCTCTAGACCCCTTCCGAGATGCGTTTCGCAGGAGCGACGTGACCTTGACCCTCTTTCTTGCCGCCCCCCGGAGGCGCGCCGCCGCGCTCGGCCTCGGCGTGCTTCTGACGGCGCTGTCGGCCTGCAACCAGAAGCAGGCCGCCGCCCCGGTGCCCGCCCCACCGCCGGAGGTGAGCGTCGTCACCGTGGCGCCCCAGGCGATCCCCTACGTCCGCGACCTTCCCGGCCGCGTGGCGCCGATGCGAATCGCCGAGGTGCGCTCCCGCGTCTCCGGCCTCGTGGTCAGGCGCCTGTTCGAGCAGGGCAGCCAGGTGAAGGAGGGCGACGTCCTCTACAAGATCGATCCGGCCCCCTATCAGGTCGAGCTGATGAGCGCGGAGGCGGCGCTCGCCCGCCAGGAGGCGGCCCTGGTGCTCGCCAACCAGCAGGCCGAGCGGCTCGAGACCCTGCTCACCCGGCAGTCGGCGAGCCAGGCCCAGTTCGACACGGCGTTCGCCGGCAAGAAGCAGGCGGAGGCCGAGGTCGCCGGCGCCAGGGCGACCCGCGCCCGCGCCCGGCTCAACCTCGACTGGACCGATGTGCGCGCGCCGATCTCCGGCCGCATCGGCCGGGCGCTGCTCACCGAGGGCACCCTGATCGAATCCGGCATCACGGGGGTGCTCGCCACGATCCAGCAGCTCGACCCGATCTACGTCGACATCACCCAGTCGGTCGGCGAACTGAACAAGCTGAAGCGCGACCTCGCCAGCGGCGAGCTGTCCCGCCTGGAGCGCGATTCCGCCAACGTCCACCTGATCATGGACGACGGCGCGCTCTATCCGCTGGCCGGCCAGCTCCTGTTCTCCGACGTCACCGCCGACCCGAGCACCGGTCAGGTGACGCTGCGGGTGCAGATCCCCAACCCGCACGACGAGCTGTTCCCCGGCATGTACGTCCGCGCCCGGATCAAGCAGGGCATCGATTCCGACGCCATCGCCGTGCCGCAGCAGGCGATCCAGCGCACCGACGACGGCAAGGCCGAGGTCTGGGTCGTCAAGGACGGCGACACGGTCGTGCGCCAGACGGTCTCGGTCGGCCCGGTGGTCGGCACCGACTGGCTGATCCGCAGCGGGCTGAAACCCGGCGAGCGGGTCGTGGTCGAGGGCTTCCAGAAGATCGCCGCCGGCCAGCAGGTGAAGGCGATCGACCACGCCCCGCGTCCGGAGACGGCCGAGGCCAAGCCGCAGGACGCCGACGAGGTCGCGGAGAACGAGGCCAAGGCGAAAGAAGCCAGCGCCGCCGGGCACCAGACCCAGGCCAAGGCGCGCTGACGCCCTCCGTCCTCCCGACAGGCTGATCCGGACACCCCATGGCACGCTTCTTCATCGACCGGCCGGTCTTCGCCTGGGTCATCGCGCTGTTCATCATCCTCGGCGGCGCGCTCAGCCTGCCGCTGCTGCCGGTGGCGCAGTATCCGGTGATCGCCCCGCCCTCAATCGCGCTGTCGACGGCCTATCCCGGCGCGTCGGTGGAGAACCTCTACACCGGCACGACGCGGCTCATCGAGGACGAGCTCAACGGGGCTGCCAACATCCTGAGCTTCGAATCGACCAGCGACTCGTTCGGCGCCGTCAATATCACCGCGACCTTCCAGCCCGGCACCGACCCGGCGCTCGCCTCCGTCGAGGTGCAGAACCGGCTCAAGCGCGTGGAGGCCCGCCTGCCCGCGGAGGTCCGCCAGCAGGGCATCCTGGTGGAGGAGGCGTCGGCGGCCACCCTCAACATCATCACGCTGGTCTCCACCGACGGCACAATGGACGAGATCGGTCTCGGCGACTTCCTGATCCGCAACGTCATCAACGAGATCCGCCGCGTCCCCGGTGTCGGCCGCGCGACGCTGTACTCCACCGAGCGATCCCTTCGGATCTGGGTCGACCCGGACAAGCTGCGCGGCCTCTCGCTCAACGCCGAGGACGTGACCGAGGCGATCCGCAACCAGAACGTCCAGGTGGCCTCGGGCGCGGTCGGCGCGCAGCCGAGCCCGTACAGCCAGGCGATCACCGCCCCGATCATCGTCAAGGGCCAGCTCAACAGCGTCGACGATTTCGGCGCGATCGTGCTGCGGGCCAATTCCGACGGCTCGACGGTGCGGCTGCGCGACGTGTCGCGGATCGAGCTCGGCGGCGACGCCTACCAGTTCTCGACGCGCCTCAACGGCGGCCCGGCGGGCGGGATCTCGGTGACGCTCGCCCCCGACGGCAACGCGCTGCAAACGGCCAAGGCGATCCGCGCCAAGATGCAGGAGCTGTCGCAGTTCTTCCCCGCCAACGTGAAGTGGGACATCCCCTACGACATCACGCCCGCGGTGAAGGCCTCGATCTCCAAGGTGCTGCATACGCTGGTCGAAGCGGTGGTGCTGGTGTTCGTGGTGATGTTCCTGTTTCTACAGAACATCCGCTACACCCTGATCCCGACCATCGTCGTGCCGATCGCCCTGATGGGCACCTGCACGGTGATGCTGCTCGCCGGCTTCTCGGTGAACGTGCTGACGATGTTCGGCATGGTGCTGGCCATCGGCATCCTCGTCGACGACGCCATCGTCGTGGTCGAGAACGTCGAGCGGATCATGGCCGAGGAGGGGCTGGCGCCGAAGGAGGCGACCAGGAAGGCGATGGACCAGATCACCGGGGCGATCATCGGCATCACCCTGGTGCTGGTCGCGGTGTTCATCCCGATGGCGTTCTTTCCCGGCTCGGTCGGGATCATCTACCGCCAGTTCTCGATCGCGATGGTGACCGCGATCGCGTTTTCGGCGCTGCTCGCCCTGTCGCTGACGCCGGCGCTCTGCGCCACGCTGCTGAAGCCGATCGCCAAGGGCCACGATCATGCCAAGGGCGGCGTGTTCGGCTGGTTCAACCGCCTCGTCGCCCGCGAGACCAAGCGTTACGGCCGCGGCACCGCGTGGTTCATCGCCAAGTCCGGCCGGGTGATGCTGGTCTACCTCGCGCTGCTGGCGGGCGTCGCCTTCGCCTTCGCGCGCCTGCCCGAGGGCTTCTTGCCGCTGGAGGACCAGGGCTTCTTCACCGTCGACATCCAGACGCCGCCCGGCGCCTCCTTCAACCGCACGCAAGGCGCCGTGCGCAAGGTCGAGGCACACCTGCTCGCGCAACCCGGCGTCGCCACCGTGACGATGCTGAACGGCTTCTCGTTCTCGGGCCAGGGCTCGAACACCAGCCAAGCCTTCGTCACGCTGAAACCCTGGGACGAGCGCGACGCGGCCAACACGGCGGCCGCCCTCGTCGCCGGCACGAATGCGGCGCTCGGCGGCTACCGCGACGCGATCGTCGACGCGCAGGAGCCGCCGCCGGTGGACAACCTCGGCAACGCGGCGGGCTTCTCGTTCCGCCTCCAGGACCGGGCCCAGAAGGGCTACGCGGCGCTGCTCGCCGCCCAGGAACAGCTCCTCAAGCTCGCGACGAAGAGCCCGCTGCTCCGGAAGATGAAGGTCGAGGGCCTGCCGCCGGCGCCCGAGGCCGAGCTGGTCGTCGACCGCGAGAAGGCGGCGGCGCTCGGCGTCAAGTTCGAGGACATCAACGCCACGATCCAGGTCAACCTCGGCTCGCTCTACACCAACGACTTCCCGAATCGGGGCAAGATGCAGCGCGTGATCGTCCAGTCGGAGGATCTCCAGCGCATGCAGGCCGCCGACATCCTGAACTACGGCGTGAAGAACGCGTCCGGCACGATGGTGCCGATGTCCTCCTTCGCCGACCTGAAATGGGGCATGGGTCCGCAGCAGATCGTCGGCTTCAACGGCTACCAGTCGGTGCGCATCACCGGCGAGCCGAACCCCGGCTACACCTCGGGCGAGGCGATCGCGGAGATGGAGCGGCTGACGCAGCAACTGCCGAAGGGCTTCGGCTCCACCTGGACCGGCCAGTCGCAGCAGGAGAAGCAGGCCGGCTCCCAGGCTTCGCTGCTGCTCGCCCTCTCGGTGCTGATCGTGTTCCTGTGCCTCGCCGCGCTCTACGAGAGCTGGGCGATCCCGTTCTCGGTGCTGATGGTGATCCCGCTCGGCGTCGTCGGCTCGGTGGCGGCCTTGTATCTCCGGGGGCTGCCGAACGACGTCTACTTCAAGATCGGGCTGATCACGATCATCGGGTTGTCGGCCAAGAACGCGATCCTGATCGTCGAGTTCGCCAAGGATCTGTGGAAGCCCGGCACCTCGATCGTGACGGCCACGATCGAGGCCGCCAGCTTGCGCTTTCGCCCGATCGTGATGACCTCTCTGGCCTTCATCTTCGGGGTGGTGCCGCTGGCCATCGCTACCGGCGCCGCCTCGAAGAGCCAGCAGGCGATCGGCACCGGCGTGATGGGCGGCATGATCTCGGCGACCGTCCTCGCCGTCTTCTTCGTGCCGGCGTTCTTTGTGGTCGTGATGCGCCTGTTCCGTCGCAAGGACGTGCTCGCCGGCCAACGGGCGGCGGCCGAGCCGGGTGCGGGCCGGGCGCCGGACGGGCACGGGGTGCCGGCCGAATAGCGGCCTCGGCTGCGAGGTCCTGTTTCGACGTGCTTTCCTGCGACCCGCCGGCGTCCGCCTAAGCATCATTGCGCGAAGTGGCCGCCGGTTCGCCCGAGAACAATGATGCGGCACCAAGGAGATCGAAGCAGGCTTTCGTTGGCGAAGCCACGAAAGCCTGCTTCGTCGGGAAGCCCGCGCGTCACGCGGGCACCCCGATCCGGCCCCAGCCGGGCAGCTTCAGCGCCGGGCGGCGCAGGTCGAGGCCGGCGACGGTGCCGAGCAGGTTGATCTCGATGCCCTCGACCCAGCCGAGCGTCAGCCCGGCATAGCCGGCCAGCGAGAGGCGCAGGCCGGTGCGGCTCGGGGTGATCCCGGCAAAGCTGCCGAGCGGCGCCCAGTCCTTGCCGAGCGCGGTCGGCGGCAGGGTGACGCCGCTGTCGGGGATGTGGGCGAGCACGTGCGCGGCGAAGGTGTTCGAGTTCGGCCCCGGCCACGCCTGGTACGAGCCGGGCGCCCGGTGCGGGTAGCTCTCCACCGCCGCGTTGATCGCCGGGATCGCAACCTCGGCCGCCGGGCCGTCGAGGGCCAGCACCGGCTCCGGCGCGTTGCCGAACCAGCGCCCGTCCGCGGCCCAACCGTCGGTGCGGACCGGCCGGCCCCAGCCGACCACGTCGTAGCGGGTGTAGCGCGGCGCGCCGGCCGCCTTCACCACGATCCAGGTGTGATGGGCGAAGATGCCCCGCCAGCGACCGACGCGGGCGGCGTAGACCCGCACCATCGCCCCGGTCGCCGACCGCGGCGCGGGAAGCAGGCCGGCGCTCGACCAGTCGGCCGCCGAGCCGTCGCCCGCGCCGTTCCCGCGCATCGCCCACCACAGCGCATGGCTCGCGAGCGGCAGCAGGAACAGCACGAGGATGCCGAGGAGGATCGTGCGCAGGAGGGCGAGGACGGCGGCCGACATCGCCGCCGCATGTCGGCCGGCGGCGGGCCGGGGACAAGCGGAAGCGGCGTCGCAGCCGGCCCCCTTGTGCATCCCCGCACCGGCCACGACGATCCGCGTGGACGCATCCTCAAGATCTCGTTACGGTTTTATCGGCAGTCTTCGGAGATGCCCGCCCCGGAGCCGCCAGTCTTGGGAGTGCGCGATGCCGATCGGAACCGGTGAAACCCTCGCAGCGGCCCTGCTTCTGGGCGTGATGCTCGGCGCATCCCCGCTCGCGGCGCAGCCGGCCGCCGGCAGCGCCTGGACCGACCCGCCCGCCCGCAACGCCGTCCCGGCAGCGCCGCGCCCGCCGACCGTCGCGCCCGCCGCCGAGAGGACGGGCGAGGCCAAGCCCGAGGGCGCGCGGGGCGGTGACGGGAAGGCGGCCGAGGTCAAGGCTGCCGAGGCCGGGACGACCGGGACCAAGCCGTCCCCGATCGCGTCGTCGGCGGCACGTCATGCGGCGCGGACGGAGCCGAGGCGGCCTCGCGCGGTCGCCGAGACGCCGACGCGTCCGCGGGGCGTCGGCGCACGCAGCGCCGATCGACGCCGGATGGCCGAGCCGGCGCCGCACCGAACCGCTGCACCCCGCTTCGTCGAGGCGCGACCGCATCGCTCCTCCGATCGGCGACCGACCTCGTTTGGCCGTATCGAGGAGCGCGCCTACGGCGGCGACCCGTTCTTCGCCGGCGAAGACGACCGGGCGCGCCGGATCGCCGCCGCCGAGGCGGCGGGCTACCTCGTCGTCCGCGCCCGCTCGCTCCGGTTCCCGGACGGCCGGAGCCTGCGGACCTACCGGCCCTACGCGCGCGAGGACGATCTCGATTAGGCGCCGCCCTCGGCGGGAGCAGCCGCGCCCGCAGGACGTGCGGTCAGCGGATTCGCCCGGGGCGGGTCGGCTCGAAGACGATCCGGCGGTGGAAGGCGCACCAGCTCTTGCCGTCGGCCACCGGCGCGCCGCAGCACATCGCTCGGTCGTTCGGCTCGCCGATGATGAACTTGCAGACGAAGGCGCCCGATTGCGCGAACGGCACGCGCAACTCGGCCGAGGGCTCCTTGACGGTCTCGGCATCGCCGATCTGGGACATGCGGACGACTTGGTTCATCGCACTGACTGCTCGCGGAATCTCATGCTGGCGCCGAAGGCAGCCCGGCAGGTGGTGAAGGTTCGGGACAGCCGCCCCGCGATAAGCCGACTCCGCACCGCACGATCGTCCGTGGCGTCGAGGAGACCGGTCCGCGCGGGTCCGGCCGTAAGCCGGAGCGGCAGCATCATCGTGTTGTTATAACTGGCCTTGTTCACGACGGAAACAAGTCCGCCCCGCACCGGTTGCAACCGGGCGCAGCCTCCAGGGTCTGGCGCGTCCAGCGGCCGGTTCGCTTCCCGCCGCCGCGGACGGGCGAGCCCGCGATGCGGGAGCATGCGGCGGCGCGCGGGACTCCGGGCGCGTGCATCCGCCCCTGCCCTGTGGTTGAGTGGCGTGGACGACCGCCTGCAACGGATGCCGACACGACCATGGCCCACGCCTCCCTCGTCTCCGCCGAATGGCTGCACCGGCGCCTGGAGGCGCCCGACATCGTGGTGCTCGACGGCTCCTGGTACCTCCCGGCGGCCGGGCGCGACGCGGAGGCGGAGTACCGCGCCGCGCGCATCCCCGGCGCGATCCGCTTCGACATCGATGCGATGAGCGACGCGGACTCGAGCCTGCCGCACATGATGCCGCGCCCCGAGGTGTTCGCCGCGCGGATGCGCGCGCTGGGGGTCGGGGACGGCCTGCACGTCGTCGTCTACGACGGTCAGGGGATGTTCTCCGCGCCGCGGGTCTGGTGGATGCTGCGCACCTTCGGCGTCCGCGACGTCTGCGTCCTCGACGGCGGCCTGCCGGCCTGGATCGCGGCGGGCTACGCCACCGAGGACGGCGCGCCGCGGGTCCGCGACCGGCGCCACTTCTCCGCCCGGCTCGACCACGGCGCGGTCGCCGACGCCGACGACGTCGCCCGGGCGCTCGCCGACGGCACGGCGCAGGTGGTCGATGCCCGCTCCGGCCCGCGCTTCCGCGGCGAGGAGCCCGAGCCCCGCGCCGGCGTCCGGCCCGGCCACATGCCCGGCGCGCGGAACCTGCATTACGGCGCGCTGCTCGCCGACGGCCACCTCAAGTCCCCCGACGAACTCCGCCGGGTCTTCGCCGAGAACGGCGTCGACCCCGATCACCCGGTCGTCGCCACCTGCGGCTCCGGCGTCACCGCGGCGATCATTGCGCTGGCGCTGGAGACCCTCGGCCGCCCCGCGCACGCGCTCTACGACGGCTCCTGGTCGGAATGGGGCGCCGACGCGAGCCGCCCGGTCGCGACCGGGCCGGCGTAGCACCGGGCCCCGCCCGTACGAGGGCCATCGGCCGAAGACCATGGGCACGGGCGACCCCGCGTCATGCGGCCGCCATCGCAGGCGGGGCATTTTTGCAACGTCGCCGCCGCGAACCCGCCCGCCGTCCCGGCCGGGCTTGCCGGTTTTATAGCAATTGCTATATTCCGTTTCCGAACGGGATGGGGGTCGGCGATGCGGCATCGGCACGAGGCGGATATCGGCGTCACGCGCGGCGCCGGCGCGCGCCGGGCCGCGCTGCTGATCGGGGCCTGCTTCGTCCCGGCGGCGGCCTGGTCCGCCGACCTCGCGGCCCCGGGTGCGGCCCAGCCCGCCTTCGTCGACTGGTCGGGCGGCTATGCCGGGGTCGCGGGCAGCGCCGGCGCCTCGTTCGGGGCGCTGGGCTTCGGGCCGACGACGATCGGCGGCAGGCCGGTGCCGGCCTTCAAGACCGGCGACGCCACCGGGCGCTCCGACCGGAGCCGAGAGGCGACGACCGCGGTCGGCGGCGTGTTCGGCGGCTGGAACTGGCAGGCCGGGCCGTGGCTCTACGGCCTGGAGGCCGACCTCGCCGGGGCGAACCTCAAGCGGCCGGTCGCCTCGACCGCGACCGGCTTCGGCTACGCGGCGGTCGATCCGGTCTTCGACGTGATCCGCGCCAAGACCGACCTCTACGGCACCCTGCGGGCGCGCCTCGGCTACGCCTTCGAGCGGTCGCTGATCTACGCCACCTTCGGGCTCGCCGGCGCCGAGACACGGTTCCTGGCGACCTACCCGGACCTTGCCGGCGGACCCGCCGCGACGGCGCGGACCGAGCGAGGCTATCTCGGCTTCACGATCGGCGCGGGCGTGCAGTACGCGATCACCGAGAACCTCGCGCTGGGGCTCGACTACCGCTACATCGACCTCGGCGGCAGCGGACGCCTCGACCTCGGCGCGGTGCCGGGGGCCGCCGGCGGCCCCGTGACGACGCGGGCGGGCTTGACCTCGAACCAGATGCTCGCGCGGCTCTCGTGGCATCCGGGGGCTTTGCGCCTTCCGCCGGAGGCCGGCGAGACCGCCCCCCACGATCCCGATACCGGCGACACCGGCCGGTTCTCGCTCCACGGCCAGACCACCTTCGTCAACCAGGGCGTGACGGGCTTCCGCTCGCCCTATCGCGGCGACCAGAGCCTCGTGCCGCACCAGGCCCAGGCGACGACGACGGCCACCGCCTTCATCGGCTTCAAGCTGCTGGAGGGCACCGAACTCTACTACAACCCCGAGTTCAGCCAGGGCTTCGGCCTCAGCCGCACGCTCGGCGTCGCGGGCTTCGTCAACGGCGAGGCGCAGAAGGCCGGCGCGCCCTTCCCGAAGCTGCGCTCGAACCGCTACTTCGTGCGCCAGACCTTCGGCCTCGGCGGCGAGACCGAGGCGGTGCCGGACGGCCCGAACCAGGTCGCGACCCGGCGCGACGTCGAGCGGATCACTGTGGTCGCCGGCAAGTTCGCGCTCGGCGACTTCTTCGACGGCAACGTCTACGCCCACGACCCCCGCGTCGACTTCATGAACTGGTCGCTCTGGGCGGCCTCCGCCTGGGACTTCCCGGCCAACCTCCCCGGCTTCACGCAAGGGCTCTACGTCGAGTACAATCGGGCTGCGTTCGCGGTGCGCGCCGCCTACACGCAGGTGCCGAAGCAGCCATCGAGCGACGTGCTCGACCCGCGGGTCTTCGACCGCCAGGGGCTCAACGTCGAGTTCGAGGGGCGCTACGTCCTGCCGGCGCTGGAGCAGCCGGGCCGCGTCCGGATCGGCTTCTTCTCGAACCAGGGCAACACCGCGGACTACCGCCAAGTGGTCGCGCTGACGCAATCCGGCGCCTTCGACGACATCAACGACGCGGTCGGCGCCACGCGGCGCCCGCGGCGCAAGACCGGCGGCTACGTCAACCTGGAGCAGGCGGTGACCGCCGACCTTGGCGTCTTCGCCCGCGCCAGCCTGTCGGACGGCCGCAGCGAGAGCCTGTCCTTCACCGACGTGGACCGCAGCCTCTCGGGCGGCGTCTCGCTCAAGGGCACCGCCTGGGATCGGCCTGCCGACACCGTCGGCCTCGGGGCGACGATGAACGGCCTGACGCCGGCTCACCGCGCCTACTTCGCCGCGGGCGGCCTGGGCCTGCTGATCGGCGACGGGCGCCTGAACTACGCCCCCGAGCGCGCGCTGGAAGCCTATTACGCGCTCGGCCTCACGAAGACCGTGACACTGACCTTCGACTACCAATTGGTCGTGAACCCGGCCTACAACCGCGACCGCGGCCCGGCGAACTTTTTCGCGACGCGGCTGCACGCGGATTTCTGAGTGCCGGGGGCCACCCGCTCCCGCAAGAGGGCGAGGGACCACCGGCCGCTTATTGGCTCCTCACGCTTCATCCACCGTCGCCCCGAAGATCGGCTCGAACGCGGCCCGCAACTGCATGTCGACCTCCGCCATGCCGACGACCCGGCCGAGATCGGCCAGGCTCGTCACCCCGTGGCCGCGGATGCCGCAGGGGACGATGCCGGCGAAGTGCGCCAGATCCGGCTCGACGTTCAGGCTGATCCCGTGGAAGCTCACCCAGCGCCGCACCCGGATGCCGATCGCCGCGATCTTGTCCTCGACGGGCTCCCCGTTCGCCTGTCCCTTCTCCGGCCGCCGCACCCAGACGCCGACGCGGTCCTCGCGGCGTTCGGCGCGGACGTTGAAGGCGTCGAGCGTCGCGATGATCCAGGCTTCGAGGGCGGCGACGTAGGCCCGCAGATCCGTGCAGCGGCGGTTCAGGTCGAGCATCGCGTAGGCGACCCGCTGGCCGGGGCCATGATAGGTGTATTGCCCGCCCCGCCCCGTCCGGTGCACCGGCAACCGCGCCGGTGCGACGAGGTCGGCCGCCCGCGCCGAGGTTCCGGCGGTGTAGAGCGCCGGGTGCTCCAGGAGCCAGACGCATTCCTCCGCCTGCCCCCGCGCGATCGCCTCCGCCCGCGCCTCCATCCGGACGACCGCCTCGGCGTAGGCGACCGGTTCGTCGCTGATCCGCCACGCCACCGGCGGGGAGCCCGCCCGCGGCAGGAAGGCCGCGGGCGCTGCCGCGAGGCGCGGGGTGTCGTTTACCAAGGGTTCACCATCCTGTGTCGATGCTGTCCTCCCATCGGTCCGGACCGGTGGCAAGAGGACCAAGCCGAGACGGCAGGGGAGCCCAAGGCGCGTGGCGGTTCTGGAAGACCTCAAGGTCGATCTCACGGTGGTGCTCGGGCGCAGCCGCATGCCGCTGCACATGCTGCTGCGGATGGGCCGCGGCGCCGTGATCGAGCTGGAGGCGACCGAGACGGACATGGTCGAGATCCTCGCCAACGACCATCCGGTGGCGCGCGGCCAGATCGTGGTGACCGGCAACCGCATCTCGATCGAGGTCACGGAACTGATCCGCAAGGCGGAGGTGATCCGCGAGCCCGGCGTCACCATCGGCGACGGAGCCGTGCCGTTCCTCGAAAGCCGACTCGATCCGGCCTGAAGGCCGCGACGCGGCGCTTGTGGGATCGGGATCGATCTGGTATCCGCTGCGCCGCTCACCCGGGACGCCGGGCCGCCCTGCGGCCCCGGACTCGGCACAGCGGACGGGACCCGACGGGTGCCGATGCGGCCATGGCGGAATTGGTAGACGCGCTAGCTTGAGGTGCTAGTCCTGCAAGGGGTGGAGGTTCGAGTCCTCTTGGCCGCACCATTCTCTTCCGCCTTCGAGGGCGAAGAGGTGGCGCATTCGAGCATCGTGGAGGCGTCGCCCGCCGGCGCGGCGATGCTTCGCTTCACACGCACAGGGTGATCGGGGCGGCCCTGAAATCCGGGCGTGCCCAGCGGCTTACCGCGCAGGCAAGCGACATCCTCCGACGATTCGCTCGGCAGGGCGACGGTCGCCGAAGTCATCCAAGCTAAACCGGCGCGCGATACGTTCGCGGCACGCGCCGTGGTCAGCCCTCTCTGTCCCGTCCGATCCCAAGACCTTTCAGCAGGTCGCCGATCGGGTCGCCCTGCGCGGCCTTGCGCGACTGTCCGCTCACGTCGTCCGGCTTCGCGGTGCGAAGGTTCGCGCCCGGCTCGGCGGCGGCGGAACGTCCGCGGCTCGCGAACTGAACCAGCTTCTGCCCGCGGCCCGCTTCAGCCTTTCGCGACCGGCGCGGCTGGAGCGCCGTCTCGCCGACCGGCAGGCTCGCCATCATCGCGTTGGACAGCAGAGTGAACGACGCGGGACGGGGCGCCTGGGTCGCCGCCGCCGCAGCGGCTGGGGCTTCCCGCGCGGGCGGGTCGCTCCAGGTCGTCGCATTGTGGGAGGCGGCCGCGGCCATCGTCCCGCGCGGTCGCTCCAGCGCAGGATCGTGCGGATGCAGGACATGCGCCGCCGTGATCAGGCCCATGACCATCACGGCCGTCGCGGCGATTGTGGACTTGACGTGTTCCATGATCGCAGAACGAACGGCCAAGGTCATGGTTCCGCTTGGCCCTCTTCCCCCGACTCACCGCTGCCTGAAGCACAAGGCCCACGAGGCCGGGCCCAGGTCTCATCCGGAAACGGAAAGGGGCGGCCCATTGGGCCGCCCCTTTCGCATCGTCCGGACCGGCGAAGCCTCTTACTCGGCGGCCGCCGGCGGTAGCTCTTCCAGCGGACGGGCGCCGCTCTCGGATGCCTTCTGCTGAAGGATCATCGTATCGCGGCGGCGGGCGACCGCGCGGATGTCGGCCACCATCGAGCCGGTGCCCGCCGGGATGAGCGAGCCGACGATGACGTTCTCCTTGAGGCCTTCCAGATGGTCGACCTTGCCGTTGACCGCCGCTTCCGTCAGCACGCGGGTGGTCTCCTGGAACGAGGCCGCCGAGATGAACGACTTCGTCTGGAGCGACGCCTTGGTGATCCCGAGCAGGACGGGCACGCCCTGGACCGGCTTCTTGCCTTCGGCGACGAGCTTCTCGTTGATCTCGGTCAGTTCCGTGCGGTCGATCTGGTCGCCCGCCAGGATGTCGGAATCGCCGCCGTCGGTGATCTCGACCTTCTGCAGCATCTGCCGGACGATGACCTCGATGTGCTTGTCGTTGATCGACACGCCCTGGAGCCGGTAGACCTCCTGGATCTCGTTGACGAGGTAGGCGGCGAGCTCCTCCACGCCCTTGATCGCCAGGATGTCGTGCGGCGCCGGGTTGCCGTCGACGATGTAGTCGCCGAGCTCGACCACGTCCCCGTCCTGAAGGTGGATGTGCTTGCCCTTCGGGATCAGGTACTCGACGTTCTCGCTGCCGTCGTGCGGCGTCAGCGAGAGCCGGCGCTTGTTCTTGTAGTCGCGCCCGAAAGCGATGGTGCCCGACTTCTCGGCGATGATCGCCGCGTCCTTCGGGCGCCGCGCCTCGAACAGCTCCGCCACCCGCGGCAGGCCGCCGGTGATGTCGCGGGTCTTGGCCGAGTCGGTCGACACGCGGGCGAGGATGTCGCCGGCCTTCACCGTGCCGCCCGGATCGTAGCCGATGATCGCGTCCACCGGCAGGAAGTAGCGCGCGTCCGACCCGCGCGGCAGCTTGTACGGCTTGCCCTCGGCATCGACCACCACCATCGCCGGCTTGAGGTCCGAGGTGCGGGCCGAGCCGCGCCAGTCGATGACGACGCGCTTGGCGATGCCGGTCGACTCGTCGGTGGTCTCGGTGATCGACTGACCGTCGACCATGTCCTCGTACACCACGGTGCCGTCGGTCTCGGTGATGATCGGGCGGGTGTAGGGGTCCCACTCGGCGATGCGCTGGCCGCGCTTGATCTTGTCGCCATCGTCGACGCGCAGGCGCGCGCCGTATTGCAGGCGGTGCACCGCCCGCTCGGCCCCGTCGGCGCCGACGATCACCACCGCCACGTTGCGGCCGGTGGCGATGAGGTCGCCGTCGGAGTTCTTGGCGATCGCGCGGTTGCGGATCTTGATCGTGCCCTCGAAGCTCGACTCGATGAAGGACGAATCCGCGATCTGCGCCGCGCCGCCGATGTGGAAGGTGCGCATCGTGAGCTGGGTGCCCGGCTCGCCGATCGACTGCGCCGCGATGACGCCGACCGCCTCACCCATGTTCACGGGCGTGCCGCGGGCGAGATCGCGCCCGTAGCAGGTGGCGCATACGCCCTGGCGGGTCTGGCACACCAGCACCGAGCGGATCTTCACCTCCTGGATGCCGGCCGCCTGGATCGCGGGCAGGTGGCGCTCCTCGATGGTCTCGCCGGTCTTGACGATGACCGTGCCGTCCTGGGCCACCAGATCCTCGGCGGTGGCGCGGCCGAGGATGCGGATCGCCAGCGTCGCCACCACCTGCCCGGCATCGATGATGGCGCGCATCTTGATGCCGTTCTCGGTGCCGCAATCGACCTCGCGGATCACCGCGTCCTGCGCCACGTCGACGAGGCGGCGGGTCAGGTAGCCGGAATTGGCGGTCTTCAACGCCGTGTCCGCCAGGCCCTTGCGGGCGCCGTGGGTGGAGTTGAAGTACTCGAGCACGTCGAGGCCTTCCTTGAAGTTCGAGATGATCGGCGTCTCGATGATCTCGCCCGACGGC